>CATLBU010000011.1 GCA_949879835.1 uncultured Bacilli bacterium | reverse complement strand
ATTATTGTTATCGATAGTGGGAGTTATTGGTTTTTTGACAATGGGAAGTGTTGGAGCATCTAGTTTAAAATTGGAATGTCCAGGTAATATGAAAATTGGATTTCGAACTTGTCAGTTAGTTTTAGATTCTGATTCTACTGAGGTAGAAAAGATATCTATTGATTATCAATTAAGTAATGAAATTAAGATAAATAATCTTAATTCAAATGAAAGTGCAGGATGGAAACTTGTTGCACCAACTTCTACAACAAATTCTGGAACTTGGACATATGAAAATAGTTCAAAAACAATAGGTAAAACAATTTTGGGTGAGGTTGAATTGGCAACATCGATGGCTGGAAGTTATACTTTTGAAATTAAGGATGCTGTTTACACCCATAAAAATTCAGTGGTAGGAGGAACTTCAGATAATAATTTAATAAGAAGCCAAATATTAGTATTTGCAGATTATGCTGCTATTGAAAATTCATCAAATCCTGATTTAAGTTTAAAATATTTAGAAATAGATGGAATGGAATTTGGTTCTTTGAATGGTATAGCTACTATTAGTACTAAAAAAGATTTTGTTAAAATTCGTGCGATGGCAAAAGAAGGAGTTACTGTTAGTATTGTTCCTACTGATGGTCCATTTATGTTGGGGGGAGTTAGTCATATAGCTGATGGTACTTTGTCTTTAAAAGAAGGAAAAAATGAATTTTCTATTTATGTTTGGAAGAAAGATGGCAGTGGCGAATCTAAATCATATCAATTGATTATGGATAAAAAATCTGAAACAACTACTACAGTAGATACAAATAAAACAACAACGAAAAATAATAACCAAATAAAAACATCTACTAATACAGTTGTAAAGAACCCTGCAACTGGAGATGACTTCATTAAATATGGAGCTGCTATTGTTTTGTTAATGACAACTATAATAATAATTAAAAAGAAAATTACAAAGTTAAATTAATAAAGGGAGCAAATAACATATGAAACAATTTTTAGAAAAACAACATAAAAAATTATTTTAGTATTTGTAGTAGGAATAATCTATGTTATTATAAATCGAAATAGTATTAGTTTCTTAAAGATGATGGGAAATAGTTTAGCAGATATAGAAGAACAATATACGTGTGAAGAAGAATATATTCAAGATGAAAACATGCGTAAAAGACAAATTATTAAAACGGGTACATTAAAAGAAGGCTAATCATTTGATTAGCTTTTATAAAAGGAAGATGATATGCAAAATATAATAATTATACTATTTGTTTTAATACCAGTATTATTACTGATGTACTATGTAAATCAAAGAGATACCGTTGAGAAAGAACCGATTCTTTTAATTATTATTATGATGATACTTGGAATGGCAAGTGTATATTTTAGTAAACAGATTTGGAATTTTATTCTTTCTAAACTTCCAGAAATTGAGGAGGAACTAACCAATCGAAATTGGTACGTTCGAATTCTTACTAGTTATGGTGAAATTGCTTTTGTAGAAGAAACAATAAAATACCTTCTTTTAAATATTATTATTTATCGCAATAGAAATTATGACTATATGTATGATGGAATTGTATATTCCGTTGCAATTAGTTTGGGCTTTGCTCTAGTAGAGGGATTAGAATATGGAATCGGAAATGAAGTCGCTGTTAGCTTATTTAGAAGCGTTTTAACAATTCCTATGCATATGTCCTATGGAGTAATTATGGGATATTATTTAAGTAAGTCTAAGAATAGTTACGAAAATCGCTTAATATATTATCGCTATACAGCACTATTATTTCCAATTGTATTGCATGGTACTAGTGACTATTTACTATCTACTGTTGATAATCCTATTATCTATATTGTTTATGCTTTGTTTGTTTATATAATTGCTTTAAAAAGGATTAATGAATTATCTCGATTGGATAAACGGATTTAATCCTTTTTTAGATTGAAAAAAATAGATATTTATAATATAATGAAAATGGTGATTCAATTGTTTAAAATTGGAAATATAGAGATGAAAAACCAGGTTGTATTAGCTCCTATGGCAGGGATATCCAATCCATCCTTTATGGGTATTGTAACTAAAATGGGATGTGGGCTTGCCTATACAGAACTGATTAGTGCAGAAGCAATTGTTAGAAATAACAAGAAAACTTTTGATATGTTAAAGGGAATAGAAACCTTAACAATACCAGTAGGGGTTCAAATATTTGGAGCTAATAAGGAGGTTTTATCAAAAGCTGCGGAGATGATTACACAGATATATAGAAATGTTTTTATTGATATTAATATGGGGTGTCCAGTTCCTAAAGTTGCACTAAAATCACAAGCAGGGAGTGCATTACTAAAAGAACCAAGTAAAGTTTATGAAATAGTAAAATCGGTTGTAGAAACTGTATCTGTTCCAGTAACAGTGAAAATTAGAAGTGGCTGGGATTCTAATCACATCAATGCGGTTGAGATTGCAAAAATGATAGAGAAAGCAGGAGCACAAGCAGTAACGATTCACCCTAGAACCAGAAGTCAGGGGTATAGTGGCAATGCAAATTGGAATATTATTAAACAAGTTAAGGAGAATATTTCCATTCCTGTAATTGGAAATGGGGATATAAAAAGTTGTTATGATGCCAAGAGAATGCTAGAAGAAACTGGTTGTGATGCAGTGATGATTGGAAGGGGTGTTTTAGGAAATCCATGGTTAATAAAAGAATGTGTAGAATATATTGAAAAGGGAATTTTACCAAAAACGGTAAGTGATTTAGAAAGATTACAGATGATTTTACACCATTTGGATCAGTTATCTATGTGGAAGGAAGAGAAAATAGCAGTACTAGAAATGCGTAGCCATGCAGCATGGTATTTAAAAAAGATTCCTAGTACAAATGAACTAAAAAAGGAAATTTTTAAAGTGAAAACAACTCAGGAATTTAAGAATTTAATTCAAAATTTTATAAAGGAGAATTATTATGAGTGTTAATTTTACAAAAAGAATACTTGCTTATCTAATTGATCTACTTTTCTTAGGATCCATTATTATATTTATTTATCAGTTTATTCCAGAACCCAAGGCAGTTACTGATTTACAAACAGATATAGCAGTTTTAAATGAGGAATATTTAAATAGGCAAATAGAGACATCAAGTTATTTACGAAACTATTCTAATCTGATATATGATGTAGATCAAAAACAAGTCATTTTTCCAATCATCAATTTCATTACTATCTTTCTTTATTTTGTAATAGTACCTTTTCTTTTACAAGGTCAAACTATTGGAAAATATATTATGAAAATTAAGATTGAATCTAAGAAAAAAAAATTATCTATATTTACCTTAACTGTTCGTAATTTAATTGTAAATGGATTAGGCTATTTAATTTTATCCTTTTTAGCATTACTATTTGTTCCAAAAAATATGTATTTATATGTGATAAGTATTTTAGGAATTATTCAACTAGGACTAGTAATTACAAGTGCTTTTATGATAATATATAGAAAGGACAAAAAAGGAATACAAGATATTTTAACAAATACAAAAGTTGTAAAAAAATAGAGGTGAAAGAAATGAAAGAATATACAGAACAAGAGCAAGTTCGTAGGCAAAAAATTGAAAATATTAGATCTATTACAAATCCCTATCCTGAAAAATATGAAACAAATTATGAATTAAAGGATGTTAAAAATTTAGAAGATGGTACAAAAGATATTCGCGTTGCAGGTCGTATTGTCTTAATGCGCAAGATGGGAAAGTTAAGTTTTTTAACTATTCGTGATATAGAGGGTTCTATTCAGTTATCTATTAAAGTAGATATGGTTGGTGAAGAAAATTATAAATTTTTTAAAGAAAATTTTGATTTAGGAGACTTCATTGGAGCGGAAGGAGAACTTTTTACAACACATACAGGAGAAAAAACAATTCGAGTAGATAAGTTTCAATTTTTAGGGAAGGCCTTAAAACCTCTTCCAGAAAAATTTCATGGGCTTACAGATGTAGAATCATGTTATAGAAATCGTTATATCGATTTAATTATGAATGAGGATACAAGGCAAAGATTTTTATTAAAGTACAAATTTATAAAAGAAATTAGAAGATACTTAGAAGACAAAAATTATATTGAAGTAGAAACACCAGTGCTTATTAATAAACCAAGTGGAGCTTTAGCTAAACCATTTATTTCTCATCATAATGCATTAGACATGGATGTATATCTTCGTATTGCACCAGAAACGTATTTAAAAAGGGCTGTAGTTGGAGGGTTTACCAAAGTCTTTGAGTTCGCAAGATGTTTTAGAAATGAAGGTATGGATACAACGCATCTACAAGATTTTACAATGCTAGAGTGTTATGTAAGCTATTATAATTATAAGGATAATATGAATTTCATTGAAAGTATGTTGAAAACAGTAATTGAAAATGTTTATGGAAGTTTACAAATTTCAATCGGGGAAAATGTAATTGATTTTTCAAAACATTGGGAAACGGTATCTTTCCGTGAATTGATTTTGAAATATATTGATATCGATATAAATATTTTTAATACTAAAGAAAAATTATTAACAGAGATTCAAAATAGAAAAATTGAAATTGAAAGTGAAGAAAGCATTGAAACTATTGGATATGGAAAACTAGTAGACTTATTGTATAAAAAAGTGGCTAGACCATATATGATAGAACCAGTCTTTTTAGTCGATCATCCAATTGAATTATCTCCACTTGCGCGTGCGAATGATGAAAATGCCAATATTACAGATCGTTTTCAATTAGTTATTAATGGTGCAGAAATTATTAATGGGTATTCTGAATTAGTAGATCCTGTCGAACAACAAAAGAGACTCGAAGAACAGGCAAAACTAAATGCGGATGGTGATGATGAAGCAATGGTTATGGATTATGATTATATTGAAGCTATGGAATATGGAATGCCACCTATCTCTGGTTGGGGAATGGGGATTGATCGAGTTGTCCAGGTGTTAACAGATTCTCCTAATATTCGAGATAATGTATTATTCCCTACTATGAAACCAATTAATAAAGATTCATGAGATTATATTTAGTTAGACATGGCCAGACAAAGTGGAATGAGGAGAGAATTTATCAAGGACATACCGATATTCCTTTGAATCAATATGGAATGTCTGAGGCCCTATTATTAAAAGAAAAAATAAAAGACAAAGAAATAGATGTATGTATTTCTAGTCCTCTAAAAAGGGCTATTCAAACTGCAGCGATTATTACAGAAAATAAAATGAATATTATAACAGATTCCCTTTTGATAGAGCAAAATTTGGGGATTTATGAAGGAACAAAGTATAACACCAATACTAGTATTGCATATTCTCCTAATAATGGAGTAGAGTCTATGGATCATCTATTTATTAGAGCTGAAAAATTTTTAGATTCTATCTATCAAAATTATGAAGACAAAACAGTATTAGTAGTTTCACATGGCTCACTTATTCGAGCAATTCATTTTCAGATTATAGGGTATAGCGAAGATGAAGATTTATTAAAGTTTGATGTTCCGAATTGTTGTTTATTAGAATATGATTTATAGGAAAAGAGGAAAATAAATGAAAGTGTTATCAGTAAATGCAGGTAGTTCATCTTTAAAATTTCAAATGTATGAGATGCCTGAGGAGAAAGTTTTAATTTCTGGGACTTTTGAAAGAATTGGACTAGAAAATAGCTTTTACACAATTAAAATAAATGAAGATAAAATAAAAAAAGAAAGCAATTTATCAGATCATGAGGTAGCTGTTCAAATACTTATCCGTGAACTTTTAGAAAATCAGGTAATTGATAATTTGGATGAAATTAAAGCAGTTGGACACCGAGTGGTACATGGAGCAAGTAAATATGCTAGTTCGGTTGTCATAACACAAGAAGTTATTCAAGATATTGAATCCTTTTCAGATTTGGCTCCACTTCATAATCCTGCTAATGTTATGGGAATTCGTGCTTTTATGGAGGCTATTCCAAATGCTATTCAAGTAGCTTGCTTTGATACGGCATTCCACCAAACAATGAAAGAGGAAAGATTTTTATATGCGGTTCCTTATGAATGGTATACCAAATATGGTATTCGTAAATATGGATTTCATGGGATGAGCCATAAATATGTATCAGAATATACAAGAGAATTACTAGATAAAGAATTTTGCAATATCATTGTATGTCATTTAGGAAATGGTGGTTCTATTAGTGCTGTTCGTGATGGCCGTTGTATTGATACTACAATGGGATTCACTCCTAATGCAGGAATTGTAATGGGATCTCGCTCTGGGGATATTGATTATAGCGTAATTCCTTATTTAATGAAAAAAACTGGAAAATCTATCGATGAAATTGATCAAGAATTGAATAAAAAAAGTGGAATGTTAGGCCTTAGTGGTGTTAGTAGTGATTTTCGAGATATCGATGCCAAAATAGCTGAGAAAGATAAACAAAGTATTATGGCTCATTATTTATATGTAAATTCTATTGTTGGATATATTGCTAAATACTATGTAGAACTTGGAGGCGTAGATGCTATTTGTTTTACGGCTGGAGTTGGAGAAAATGCTCCCCATGTAAGACGTATGGTCATTGATAGATTAAATTGTTTGGGAATCAAAGTAGACCGTTCTAAAAATGATGAGATTCGTTTTGGGAAAGAAGGAATTATTTCAACAGAAGATTCTACCGTTCCTTGTTTTGTAATTCCAACAAATGAAGAAGTTATGATTGCAAGAGATGCTTATTCATTTATCTAGTAGAAAGTTGTGATATCATGTCTCACAATATATATAAAAAAATATATAAAAAAATTAAAGATAATAAAAAGATTATTATTGCTAGGCATGTTGGACCTGATCCAGATGCTTTAGGCAGTAGTATAGGATTAAAAGAAATTATAAAAAATACATTTCCAGAAAAGGAAGTTTATGTGGTTGGATGTCCTGCTAATAAATTTAAATATATAGGGGAAGTTGATCATTTTACAGAAGATATGTATGTAGATTCTCTTTTAATTGTGACAGATACGCCAGATAAAAAAAGAGTGGATGGAGTGGAAGTTGACAAATTTAAAGAGATTATTAAAATTGATCATCATCCTTTTATTGAATCCTTTCATGGTATAGAACTCGTTGATACTACTGCGAGTAGTGCTTCTCAATTAATTATGGAATTGACCTTTCAAACAAAATTAAAAATGACAAAAGAAGCTGCTGAAAAACTATATATTGGATTAATTGCTGATACAGATCGTTATTTGTTTCGGGGGACAACACCAAAGACTTTTGATTTAGTCTCTAGGCTAATTAAGGAGACTAATATTGAGTTTACAAAGCTATATGAGAAACTATATTTAAAACCCCTTAAAGAAGTAAAATTTAGTGGTTATATTGCGAACAATTTAGTTATTACAGAACACGGATTTGCTTATATTTGTCTTCCTCAATCTATTTTAGATGAGTATCATGTAGATGCTGCGACAGCGGGAAAAATAGTAAATGATTTTTATTACATATCTGAAATTATAGCTTGGGGAGTTTTTTCAGAAGACCAAAATAACAATAATATTCGTGGCTCTATTCGTTCTAGAGGTCCTATTATTAATGAAGTTGCTACCCAATATGGGGGTGGAGGACATATATATGCTAGTGGAGTCCGTCTTTCTAATTTTGAATTAGTGGAGGATATTGTAAAAGATTTAGACCGAGTATGCATGCGTTATCAAGAGACAAGTTGAACTTGTTTTTTTTATTTCGATGAAAATAAAAATAATAAATTCTTATTTTTTCATAGACTTTTCAATTTCTTTGTACTATAATAAAAAACAATTATTTTGGGAGGTGTTATTTTGAAAACAAATCTACCAGTGATTATTCTAAGGAGAATAATATTACTTCCTAATAATGACATTCGTTTAGAGTTTGAAAACGATGATAGTAAGAGTATTGTAGATGTATCAGAATTATTTCATGACAATCATGTTTTGGTTGTTAGTCAAATTAATTTATTAGAGGAAAAACCAAATATTAATCAATTAGAAAAATATGGAGTGGTATCCAAGATTAGTCATAAAATGGAACTACCAAATGGGAAGGTAAGAGTAACGATTACTGGACTTTATCGAGCAAAGGTTCATGAATATTTAAATAAAAATCGAGAAGATGATATTTTAGAATCTATTATTTCTAAGTCTGAAATCGATGTTATTTCTGAAAAAGAGGAGGAAGCTTTTACTAGAAAATTGTATCGTGAAATGGAGAGTTATATTAAAAATTTGCCTTATGTTAGTAATAGTGTATTATCACTTATTCATAATGTAAATTCATTAAATAAAATGACAGATATTATTGTTCCCTATCTACAGATTGATAATTTTAGAACAATTGAGTATCTAAGGCAAACTAGTTCTTTAAAACGATTAGAAATGATATTAGAAGATATTTATCGTGAAAAAGAGATGTTTCAAATTGAAAAGAAATTAGATACAAAAGTTCAAAAAGAAATGGAAGATAACCAAAAGGAATATCTTTTAAGAGAAAAAATGAAAGCTATTAAAGAAGAATTAGGAGATACGTCCTTAAAAGATGTAGAAGTTGAACAAATTAAGGAGCGTATAGAGAAAATTCAAGTTCCAGAACAAATTAGAGATAAATTAAAAAATGAATTAAAGCGTTATGAAATTTTAAGTAATACCTCTCCAGAAATTAATACTACTAGAACCTATATAGAGTGGCTATTGGATCTTCCATGGGGGAAATATACAGTAGATAATAATCAATTAGAAGATGTTCGTAAACAATTAGATGATTCACACAATGGCTTAGAGAAAGTTAAGACGAGGATTATAGAGTACTTGGCAGTAAAACAAATGACTAGTAGCCTTCGTTCTCCTATTATTTGCCTGGTTGGTCCACCAGGGGTTGGAAAAACAACTTTAGCATTTAGTATTGCGAAAGCAATGAATCGCAATTTTGTTAAAATATCGGTTGGAGGAATTACAGATGAAGCTGAATTAATCGGACATCGTCGAACTTATATTGGAGCTAGCCCAGGAAGAATTATTCAATCGATGAAAAAAGCAAAAAGTATGAATCCTGTTTTCTTGATTGACGAAATTGATAAAATGACTTATGGATATAAGGGAGATCCTGCGAGCACTATGTTAGAAATTCTAGATCCTGAACAAAATCAATATTTTAGTGATAATTATATCGAAGAAGAATTCGATTTATCTAAAGTAATGTTTATAGCGACTGCCAATAATATAGAAGATATTCCTGAAGCATTAAAAGATCGTTTGGAAATTGTCATGTTATCTGGATATACAGAATATGAAAAATTGGATATTTCAAGAAAGTATTTGTTGCCAAAAATCTGTAAAGAACATGGTGTTAATGTAAAGGGGATTGACATAAAGGATGAAGTATTACTTTACATTATCCGATATTATACAAAAGAATCAGGGGTTCGTGATTTAGAGAGAAATCTATCAACAATTATTCGAAAAATTGTAACATCGATAGTTTTTAGCCATGTTCTAGTAAATAAAGTAATAATTGATAAGAAAAGAATAGAAGAATACCTAGGAAAACAAAAGTACAGCTTTATTGGAAGTAATAAACAAACAGAAATCGGAGTAGTAAATGGGCTTGCTTATACAAAATTTGGAGGAGATGTTTTACCAATTGAAGCCAATTATTTTAAAGGAAATGGGAATTTAGTGTTAACTGGATCACTGGGAGATGTTATGAAAGAAAGTGCGATTATTGCTCTTAATTATATCAAATCTAATTGTAAATATTTTCATGTTGATTACCCCCTAATTACAGAAAATGATATTCATATTCATGTTCCAGAAGGGGCAATTCCTAAGGATGGACCTAGTGCTGGAATTACATTAGTAACAACCATGATTAGTTTATTTACGAATTTTAAAGTTCCTAGTGATATTGCTATGACTGGAGAGATTACCCTTCGAGGAAAAGTTTTACCAATTGGTGGTTTAAAGGAAAAATCGATAGGTGCTCATCGAAATGGAATTCGAACCATTATTATTCCCCAAGAGAATGTTAAAGATTTAGAGGATATTCCAGATGAGGTGAAAGAGGATATAGAATATATCCCAGTAAAAAATTATAAAGATGTTATGAAATTTTTAAAAAAGAAAGAGTTTGTGAAAGTATGAAAATAACAGAGGATGTGCTTCAAGAATACAAGGTAAAATTAATTATAGAGAATATGCTTTTAGGTGATGAAGTGATAGAGCTGGATGGAAATATTCATAATCAAGATTTTTATTTATCTCCTATTTTCTTAATTTTTTTAAAATCCTTTATTCCAAAGGGAAATCAAAATGGTTTTATAGATTTTTCCATTAAGGCAAAACTTTTAAATTATTTAAATCAATTTCGAGATTTTAATCATCGTTCTAATTTAGAACATAAAATATGTATTGAAAACTTAATTAATGAATGCATTATAGAATGTAATTTAATAAATCCTAAATTGGATTCAGACTTTTATTATGCTGAACAGGTAAGTATTCGAACGGCGGGAGTTTATGATTTGAATCATAGTTACCAATTGATTAAGTTTGTTGATGGATATAAAAATCTTACCAAGAATTCTTGTCTTAATGATTGGTATTATTTTGATGCTTATATTTCTAAAACGATTACAAGTAAAGATGAGGATTTGGTTTCAGAGCGGGCTATGTGGAGTGTGAATCGTTTTCTATATGATTTAGAAGACTTATCAAAACATCCTATTTTCCTAGAAAATTGCAAACATTTACTAAAAGTAGGAAAGAAATCTATTGTAAGAAATTATTTACACAACGGATTGATGGTAGGGAATAGGATACGTAAAGAGCAAAAAGAACTAACAAAAAAGATAAGATAGGTATATTTATCTTTTTTTTTAATATATTTTTATTGATAGGAAGGGAGAGAGTAGAATGGATAAAATAATTCCTTTTAAAAAAGATATTATTTTTCAAACAAATTTATCAGAAGTAACTAGTATTTCTTTAGAACATAATTTAAATACTGTAGGAGATAATGAAATTAGTGGAAACTTCATGGTAAGCGGAGAATATAAAATTGCGGATACTAGTCAAAATGTAGAAACATTTTCTTATGATTTGCCATTTCATATTCACCTGGATGATAAATATATTTTAGATCATGTTGAAATTGATATCGATGATTTTTATTATGAGATTATTAACGATAGTGTATTATCAGTTAATATAGATGTGTTGGTAACGAAATTGGAGGAAAGATTAGTGGAAGAAGAAGTTCGAAAAGAAGATGTTATAGAAGTAATGGAGGAAGAGGAAACAAAAAATATTGATGTCATAACACCATTACAAATTGAGGAGGAGGAAACTCCAAGATGCATTGAGGAAGAAGAAGAGACATCGAATACTATTTTTAGCAATATGGAGTCTTTTGGGGAAACTTATAAAAGTTATAAAATATATATTGTTCGAGATGGTGATAGTATAGAAACAATATTAGAAAAATATGGAGTATCGAAAGAACAATTAGATGAGTATAACGACTTAAAAGAGATTAAAAGCGGAGATAAAATTATAATTCCATCTTAGTATGAAAGAAATTAATGATACTTTAAAAGAGTATGATTTACGGCCTAATTTTTATAAAAAAATGGGAAAGGCTGTTTTAGTTGGGACAAATGAAGGAAATAAATATATTGTAAAAGAAAAGGTAAGGGATCAAAATACAAATATCTATAAATATTTGGAATCTAGAAGCTTTGGATATTATCCTAAAATACTTAGTAGTGAATTAGACGATTATGAAATTACAGAGTATATTGAGGAAATACCGATGCCTGAGGAACAAAAAATGGTGGATATGATTGAACTTTTAGCCCTTTTACACAGTAAAACTACTTTCTATCAGGAAGTAGATGAAGCTGATTATAAAAAAATATATGAAGATGTTAGTAATAACATTGAATATTTGAATTCTTATTATTATGATCTTATTACAGTAATTGATAGTAAAGTATATATGAGTCCTTCAGAGTACTTACTTGCCCGTAATATTTCTAAAATCTTTGCAGCATTAGCCTTTTGTAAGGAAGAAATTGACAGGTGGTTTGAACTAGTAAAAGATAAAAAAAAACAACGTTTTGTTGTTCTTCATAATAATTTAGGACTTGATCATTTTTTAAAAAATAAGAATTCTTATTTTATCAGCTGGAATAAATCTAGAATTGATTTGCCTATTTTTGACTTGTATAAACTATATAAATCACATGGAGTAGATTATGAATTTGAAACTATATTAAGAAAATATGAATCACATTATCCACTCTTAGAAGAAGAGAGAAAATTGTTTTTTATCTTAGTATCTCTTCCTAGTAAAATAGAATTCAATCAATCCGAGTATGAGATGTGTAAGTATATTAGTAGAGAAATTGATTTGCTTTATAAAACAGAGAAATTAATGTTACCATATAATACGAAAAATAAAGAATAAAACAAGTATAGCAAATAGCCAAAGTAAAAATAAATTAAATCTAGTTATAATAATAAATGTTATAATGAACTGATAAAAAAGTAAAATAGAAAAAGAGAATAATAAAATCCACCATTTTCCTCGACCACACCACCATCTATTTGGCATAATAATCACCTAGTTTATTGTATTCAAAGGATTCCAGTGGAGGTGTGTGAATGTCTAGGATTTAGGAAATTGTTGATAATCCTTTTGATCTATGTTAAAATATCTGTATGATAAGGAGTAACAGATATGGAGAAATATGTACCAGATATTTATCAAAAAAGTATATATACCATCGATTACGATAAATTAAAAAAAATGGGGATTACATGTTTATTATTTGATTTAGACAATACATTGGTTCCTTTTGATGTGAAAGAAGCAAATGAAAAAATTAAAAACCTTTTTGAGCTTTTAAAAGAAAAGGGATTTCAAGTTGTTATTTTTTCTAATAGTCCGAAGTCGAGATTAGAACCATTTAAAAATTATTTGGAAGTGGATTGCTCAGCAAGTTCTAAAAAACCATTGAAAACGGGATTTTTAAAAATATTATCAGAATATAAGGTAGACGAAAATCAAGTTGCCATTATTGGCGATCAAATATTGACAGATATTATTGGTGGGAACCGAATTGGAATTACTACAATACTGGTGAACCCCATCAGTACTCATGATGCGTTTTGGACAAAGTTCAATCGCTTTAGGGAAAAAATTATAATAAAAAAATTAAGAAATCGAAATTTATTTGTACAAGGAAGATATTATGAGTAAATGTATAGGATGTGGAGCTATTCTTCAAACAAAAAATATGGAAGAGGAAGGCTATATAAAAGAAGATAATGGTGTTAAGAGATTATGTGAAAGATGTTTTCGTATCCGTAATTATGGAGATTATAAAATAGTTTTTAAAAGTAATGCGGATTTTGAACCAATCTTAAAAAAAATTGGAACTACTAATGATTTAGTAGTTTTTGTTGTAGATTTAATGATGATGAATAAGGATTTTAAATCTATTATTCAATATTTTAATCAAAATATTTTGTTAGTATTTACAAAAAGAGATGTTTTACCAAAATCGATTAATGATCAAAAATTTATAGATTATGCCAAAAATTTAGGAATTCCGTTTGTAGATTGTTTAGTAGTTAGTAGTTATAAGAATTATGGATTAGATGTGCTGATGGATAAGATAGAGTACTATAAGACAAGTAATCAAGTATATATAGTTGGATATACAAATGCAGGAAAGTCTACTTTAATAAATAAGATTATTTATAATTATTCTGATTTAAAAGATACCATTACTACGAGTATTTTACCCTCTACTACTTTGAATTGTGTAGAAATTCCTTTAAGAGAAGATCTTACTTTCATTGACACTCCAGGAATTATTGATTCTAATAGTTTTATTAACCTAGCAAATGCTAAACTATTAAAAAAAATATTTCCTAAAAAAGAAATTAAACCGATTACTTATCAAATCAAGGAAAAACAAACAATATTTGTTGAGGATATCCTTCGAATCGATGTAAACAATCGCAATAATTTTACATTTTATTTTTCTAATTCATTATCTATGAAAAGAACTTTTAAAAGGAAAAATAAATTATTACATTTAAAGGAACATATCATTCGAGTAAGACCACAAGAAGATATTGTAATATCAGGATTAGGATTTATTCGAGTTTCTAATAGTGATGTTGTTAAATTATATATTAGAGATTCGGTAGATGTTTATACAAGAAAAAGTTTGATATAAATTTCATTCTTTTTTTTTACTACAAAAACATGTATAATATAAATAGATTAAAATAGGAGGTCGAATATGCTAGGAAAAATTGTAGAAATGGAAGCGAATCGTGTTGCAGTGGCAACAGATTTAGAATTTCATGAGTTAGAAGATTTAATAGGAAAGTATGTCTCTATGAAAAGTGGCATCAGAAATATTATTGGGGAAATCATGAATGTTCGAAAAAGTTTCATTTTGATAAATTTACTTGGTGAAGTAAAGGATGATGAATTTATTTTCGGAATTATTCAAAAGCCTTCTTTTTCTTCTAAAGTATTTTTGTTAGATGATAAAATGACCAAAAAGATTATTGGGATTTCCAACTATGAAGAACGAAAGCATTTATATATAGGGAAAAGTCTTATTTATGATAAAATTCCAGTAGGATTTCATATCAACCATTTTTTTAATGGACATATAGCAATTTTTGGTTCGACTGGTAGTGGTAAGTCGTGCGGAGTGGCTAATATTTTTCAAAAATTATTTGAGAAGAAAAAAGAAATCCCTTATCAAGCTAGCATCTTTATGTTTGATGCCTATGGAGAGTATCATAATGCTTTTAAAGAATTAAATAAAAAAGTCCCTGAGATTAATTTTAAATCTTATACAACAGATTTAAAAAATTCTTCTATAGAGACATTAAAAATTCCATTGTGGCTATTAAAGTCAGATGATATTGCTCTTTTATTGGAAGCTGAAAAGCATACCCAACTGCCTTTAATTGAAAAGGCGTTAAAATTAGTTACTGTCTTTTCTTTACACGATGTTGATCATATTAAAATTAAGAATGATATTATTGCACGTGCTATTTTGGATATTTTATCAAGAGGGGGACAATCCGCGCAAATTAGAGACCAAATTTTTTCTGTATTATCCTATTATAAAACAGATGAGTTGAATTTGGATACTATTATTCATCAACCAGGATATGATCGTACTTTAAAACAATGTTTACTAATTGATTCTACGGGTAAAATTCGTGAGATGGAATTGGTTATGAATTTTATGAGAAGGTTTTTAACGAATGACTATGAGTTGTCTTTGCCAGATGGATCTTTTTCTTATACTTTAAATGATTTAAAAGATGCTTTTGATTTTGCTTTAATTTCAGAAGGAATTTTAAATAGTGATAAGGTATATGATGAAATGAATATTTTAAAGGTACGTTTGAATACACTTTTAAATAGTGATTATAGTGTTTTCTTTGATTATCCAGGCTATATTACTGAGGAAGATTATATTCGTTTGTTGCTAACTGCTAAAAATGGGAAAAAAGCTCAAATTGTTAATTTTAATATTAACTATATTGATGATCGTTTAGCGAAGAATATTACAAAAATATTTTCTAGGATGTTATTTGATTTTTCAAAGAATATGGATCATAGAGCCTCTATGCCATTTCATATTATGTTAGAGGAGGCTCATCGTTATGTTCAAAACGATAATGACAAATTTTTGCTAGGATATAATATTTTTGAAAGAATTAGTAAAGAAGGAAGAAAATATG
>CATLBU010000010.1 GCA_949879835.1 uncultured Bacilli bacterium | reverse complement strand
ACTAAAAATAAATTAGAAAAATTTGTAACTGGCTATACAAAAGTAGATGATCGAACAACAGATTTAATCAATAATATTAAGCAAAATAAAAAAATTAAGATTAAAAATAAATTCCAATCTATTAAAAATGCTCTGATAAAAGCAGATTTAGTAACTATTACAACGGGAAAAAGTGATCTGCTTTATAAGATGCTAAACAGTGATGACAAAGTATACGAATATGCAGATGAGATAATAAGTGATATTGAAAATTTGATGAAGTTGTTAAGAGAATACTGTAAAGAAGATATTATTTTGATTGGCTTAATCAATGATTATGGAAATCAATATCATGAATTATTTCAATATATTAATCAAAAATTAGGTGAAATATGTTATGAAAATAAAATTTTTTTTATCAATCCTATGAGTATTAAGAATACTTCTAAAACAGATGAACAGATAGAAAAACAAATCAAACAAATTATTCAAACAAAAATATTAGACTAATTGTTGCAATTTTGTATAAACCTTGTTATAATATAAACGCATTAAATTACTATGACATTTGTCATGGCGGAAGGAGATGGAGTATGAAAAAAGGAATTCATCCAGAATATGTAGAAACAAAGGTTACATGTGCTTGTGGAAATACTTTTACAGTTCGTTCTAATAAAGAAGAGTTACATTTAGAAACTTGTAATAAGTGTCATCCATTGTATACTGGAGAACAAGGAAATAAAAAAAGAACTGGACGTGTAGAAGAATTCAATCGTAAATATGGATTTAATACTGATACAGAAGAAAAATAAAACTTTAAAGGGAAACTTTAAAGTTTTTTTCTTAATTTTCTATAAATCGGTATTAGCTTTCGATATCCAAAATATAGAAATGGATGAATAATTAAATCATATTCGCCAATGAATTCAGTATATTCACCACCAAGTCTTTTTTTAAATAAATGAATTCCATAAATTGGATCATTTTTATCAGGATTTGCGATTCCACTAGTTCCAAAAAAATCAATTAATTCATAGCCTTGTTTATGGGCATCTTCCATGATTTGAAAATATAATAAGTAATTAGCATTTAATTCTCGAAGTAAAGAATGATTTCCTCCATGAATTGTCCATACTTTATTTCCATATTTTACAGTCATAATAGAAGAAAGTGTTAGTTCATCTTGTTCAATTTGTTTTATCTTTTCCAATTCCTTTATAGCTTTATTTTTCTCATTTTCCAATTCTTTTATTTTGTTTTCTAATTTTTGTTTATTCTTATATTTAGATTGGTCGATCGAATTTATCTGTAGTTCTAGTTGATTAATTTTCTTTTGATAGAATTCTTCTAACTCATGAATATTTACTTTTACAACATATAAATCACTCATATTTTCCTTGTGCAGTGTTTGATAAAAATGTCTGTAATACTCTATAGGATTACATCGAATGTTTTCCCTTTTAGCAGTTTCTTCCATTGTTTCATAAAAATCCTTTAAATCCTTTTCCTGTCCAATATATAATTTTAGATGGAAAGGATTTTTCTTATTATAAATCTTTCTAGTCGTAGGATGCATATTTCTAATAATGCTGTCCCAATCTTTTTTTAAATCAAGTCGAAATGTAAAACGAGGTTGTTCATTTACAAAGAAAGTATTAAAACCCTTATTTTTATATCCTAATGATTCTAAATTTTGAATTAAGGAATAATGATTATTCTCAGGATTTATAATATGTCCATCAATATCTAAATCATGTCTCTTAATATCAGGATCAATTTTAATAAAAATAGCTTTCTGTTTCTTTGCATACTTTTTTAATTCCTTTGTCATTTCCTTTAGAACTTGTTCATCATTATAATCCCATACAAACCCTCTTGGACAATAAAAATAAGAGTAATTTCCTATTAATTTTTTTTCTAAAAGCAACGCAGTTGCAATCAATTTATCATTTTTTTTTAGTCCAACATAATGAGGTAAAAAATTTTTTTTCTTCATTACCTCACCCCAAGCATAAGATTGCATAAAATGAGATTTATAAGGATGATTACAAACAAAACGATCAAAATCTTCTTTCTTTATACATTCAATCAATTGCATTCCAATCACTCTTTCTAAAATAAGTATAACTTTAAATGCTTTTTTAGTCAAATAAGATTATATAAGTATATTATGATAAAAAAATAAGATAATATAATCTGAGAAGATATAAAATAATGACAATACTTTTAATTTATAGTATAATAAAACTAAGTTAGGTGATAGAATGATAGAAGAATTAACAGAAAAAGAATTTAATGAATTTGCTATAAATCATCCATTAAGTATATTTTTTCAATCATCTTATTGGGGAAAATTAAAAAAAATTACTGGTTGGAACTATTATTTAGTTGGAATTAAACAAGATCAAAGAATCATCGCAGCAACTCTTTTATTAAGAAAAAAAATACCTGTTTTTAATCGCTATATTTATTATGCACCAAGGGGTTTTTTAATGGATTATAAGAATGAAGAATTGGTAAAACAATTTGTTAAAGAAATTAAAAAGTTTATCAAACAAAAAAAAGGAATATTTGTAAAAATAAATCCTTGTGTTATTTATCAAGAAAGAGATATTAATGGAGAAATAGTAGAAAAAGGAGAAAATAATGAGAGAATTGTTGAGCTATTACAACAATTAGGATTTATTCATACAGGATTTACTAAAGCATATGGACAAGACCTAGAACCAAGATGGATTTCTGTACTAGATTTAAAAGACAAAACGGAAGAAAGTATTTTAAAGGATATGAGATCTACAACTAGATGGGGAATTAATAATTCTTATAAGCATGGATTAAAGTTAGTGGAAATTGATCAATCTCGTCTAAACGAATTTAAAAGGTTGATGGAGCACACAGGAGAAAGACGGGGGTTTGTAGACCGATCAGAGGCTTATTATGAAAAAATGTATGAAGTGTTTAGTAAAGATGATAAGATTAAAATTATGTTAGTAGAATTGGATGTTAATGAATATCTCTATAATTTAAACAATCAACGTCAAGAAAATTTGCTAAAACAGGCAGAAGCAAAAAATAAACCAGATAGCGCAAAGGCTAAAAGAATCTTAAAAGAATTACAATCCCAATTTGAAAGCTTAGAAAAACGAATTCAAAATTTAGAATTATTAAAAGAAAAAAAAGGAAAAAAATTAGTAATTGCAGGGGGGCTTTTTATGACATTTGGGAAACAAGTTGTTTCTCTATTCGGAGCTTCTTATAAAGAATATATGAAATTTAATGGGCAGTTTTTCTTAAATTTCAAAATGATAAAATATGCTTTAAATCATGGCTATGAAAGATATAATTTTTATGGGATAACAGGAGATTTTTCTGAAGATTCTGAAATGTTTGGTTTATTTGATTTTAAAAGAGGATTTAATGCTAAGGTAGAAGAGTTAATTGGGGAATTTACCCTTATAACAAATCATTTTTATTATCGTATTTATAATGTGATGTATAAGGCATACCGAAAATTAAAAAAGTTAAAGGTGAAATAAAATGAAAATAGGAATTGCGAATGACCATAGTGGTGTAGAAATCAAAAACCAAATTCAAAAATTTTTAGAATTAGAGGGATATCAAGTGATGAACTATGGAACAGATACAAAAGAATCTGTAGATTACCCTCTTTATGCATTTAAAATTGGACAAGCAATTAACACTAACAAAATCAAATTTGGAATTTTAATATGTCATACAGGAATTGGAATGAGTATTGCTGCTAATAAAGTAAAAAATATTAGATGTGCTAAAGTGGATAACGAAGAAGAAGCCTTTTTAACACGTAGTCATAATAATAGTAACGTGATTGCTCTCAATGATAAAAAAAATATAGAGGAATTAAAACCAATCATCAAGACCTTTTTAGAAACTCCATTTAGTAATGAAAATAGACATCAAAGAAGAATTGATTTAATCCATCATTATGAATGTTAAAACAATTTTATATATAATAGTAGTACCAATTACTATTTGGGCATTGGAATCATTAAACATCAATTCTTTCTTTAAAAAAAATCGATATTATCAATCGAGAGTTATATATTTAATTCTCAGTTTAGGATTATCTTATTTGGTTGTTAATTTTTTCTACGATTTTTTTCTTTATTCAAAATTTATTTAAGGAGTATATATGAAAAAACAAACGATAGGAATTATTATTTTATGTGTTCTTAGTATATCATTTAGTATATATTATTTTTCCTATGGACAATTCATTTACAAAAAACAAGAACCAAAACAAAAAGCAGATATCAAGGAATCTCAAGAGAAAAAAATAAAAGATGCCAAAATTAAGCAAGATTTAATCGAGAGAATAAAAAATTTGGAAGGATCTGATTATTGTTTTTCTGAAAAAGATTATGAAAATGGGTGTCTATACTTACAAGATGAAATAAAAAATACAGATCTATCTTTTCTATATAAAATCTATTCTTTAATAGGAAATCAACAAGAAAGTTTTATAAAACAAGAGGAAAAAATTAAATGGAAAGAACAGATATATTCCGTCGAAGCTAGCATTAGTAAACAGAAAATAGAAGAAGAGTACCAAAAATTATATGGAAAACCTGAAAGAATAGATTTTGAATTAATCAATGATGATAATTATAAAATTTTATATAATCCAAGTGATGAATCATTCTATTTAAAAAAATCAAAAAAAGAAAAACCAAAGCAGATTAGATCCTATTTTTATAAATATACTAATAAAGAGAATGAATATTATATTTATACAAGTGTTGCCTTTATCAATTTAATTGGAAAAAATGAATATACAAATTATGAAGTATATCAAGAAAAAGAACATATCAACTTAAAAGCAGAAGGAATTTATAATGAAATAGAACATTTTATTATAAATGAAGATAATTATAAAGAATATAATAAATATAAGTATACATTCCAAAAAACAGAAAGTGGCGACTATCAATTTATAAATATTGAAAAATTATGAAGATTACAATAATTCAATTGTAATTTTTTTTGACAAAATATTTATGAAATGTAATTTATACTAAAAATAGTAAATATTAAAAAAGAGGTGAATCATGAAAAAAATAATAATGATTTCCCTAATGATTATTATAATACCATTTTTAATAGTAACTATTTTTATAAAAGAAGATGAAATTCATTTTGAATTTGTTTCTAATATGATAGTAAGAGTCAAAAGAGAAAATGGGAATATTGATAAAGTTCCATTTGAGGAATATGTAAAAGGAGTTTTAGCTGGAGAAATGCCTACATCCTTTGAAATGGAAGCATTAAAAGCCCAAGCGGTGGCAGCTAGAAGTTATGTAATGAAAAAGATGGAAGATAATCATGGAGAAGATTATGATGTAGTAGATACTGTTATGAATCAAGTTTATTTAGATGAAAATAACTTAAAAGAAAAATGGAAAGATACTTATGAAGAAAAAAATAATAAAATTAAACAAGCAATTATTGAAACAAAAGGGGAATACATGACTTATGATAATCAAGTAATAGAAGCCTTTTTCTTTTCAACTAGTACAGGAAAAACAGAAAATAGTGGAGAAGTATTTCAAAAACAACTCCCATATTTAAAAAGTGTTGATTCTAGCTGGGATGCAGAAGTATCTCCAGTATTTCAAGAAGATAATCAAATGAGTTTAAAAGAATTTTATCAAAAACTAAATTTAGAATATAGTTCTAATTTGCAAGTAGAAATTACTAAAACTACAAGTACAGGTCGAATAAAAGAATTAAAAATAAATGGAACTGCTTTTACTAGTAATGACGTTTATCAAAAATTAAATTTACGATCTACCTTCTTTAATATTCAACAGAAAGGAGAAAGTGTAGAGATTACGACAAAGGGATATGGACATGGTGTAGGAATGAGTCAATATGGAGCGCTAGCTATGGCAAAAAAAGGCTATCAATATCAAGATATTTTAAAATATTATTATCAAGGAGTAGAAATCAAAAAACTTTAAAAAAATAAGTATAAAAATCCGTAAAATGTTCACAATTAAAATAGAGGTGAAATTATGGAAAGTAGACGACTTAAAAGTTCAGCTGTAATTGCAATATATAGTTTAGGAATTATTGCCTTGATTGGGACTATTTATTTAATTGAAAGATCAATTGCAAAAGATAGTTTTAAAGAAGATGAGACAAATTATAGTTATGTATCTAAGACTATATTTGATGAAAGTATTCCCGTAATGAATGAAGATGGTGGAGTACAAATTATTCGCCCTTATACTAATGAAAATGTCAAGATCGTTAAAAACTATTATGATTATAAGGGAGAAGAGGAAACACAAAAAAATTCTATTTTCTTTCATGAAAATACATATATGCAAAGTACAGGAATTTCTTATGGTGGTGTAGAAGATTTTGACGTAGTAGCTGTTTTAGATGGAACAGTAACAAACGTTAAAGAAGATGATTTGCTAGGAACAATTGTTGAAATAAAACATAGTAATAATATGACATCTGTTTATCAAAGTTTAAAAGATGTCAGTGTAAAAAAAGATGATCAAGTATCTCAAGGACAAACAATTGCAAAAGCTGGCACATCCAATATTGATACCAATTTGAAAAATCATGTTTATTTTGAATTAATTAAAGATGGACAAGTAGTAAATCCAGAAGAAAGCTTTACAAAAGTAAACACTGAACAATAAAGGGAAATCCCCTTTTTTTTAGGTATAAAAGAGTTTCTCATTTATATAATTAAGTAGAGGTGTTTTATGAATTATATAAATGAAAGAGTTATTAAAGAGGCGGATTTTATTATAAAAACGGGATATACTATTAGAGAAGTTGCTAAACAATTTAATGTATCAAAAAGTACAGTTCATAAAGATTTACATGAACGACTAAAAAAAATAGATAATCAAAAATATTTAGAAGTAGACACGATATTAAAATATCATTTAAATATCCGTCATATTAGAGGTGGAGAATCTACTAAAAAAAAGTATCTTAATTTATCTATATAATCTTTTAATACGATTACAATTGTGATATAATAAATAACAGTGGTTATAGGAAAGAGGCGATATCATGTTTGCAAAAGATATTGGAATAGATTTAGGAACAGCAAATGTATTAATTTACATTAAAGGACAGGGAATTGTATTAAATGAACCATCTGTGGTGGCAATCGATTCAGAAACTAAAAAACCATTAGCGGTCGGACATGATGCAAGAAATATGTTGGGAAGAACTCCAGGCAAAGTAAAAGCAATCCGCCCGATGAAAGATGGTGTGATAGCTGATTTTGAGATCACGGAAATTATGTTGAATTATTTCATTAGAAAAGTAAACGGAAAAAGCTTATTATCAAGACCAAGAATATTAATTTGTTGTCCATCAAATATTACTCAAGTAGAAAAAAATGCCATTAAAGAAGCTGCAGAGAGAATTGGAGCCAGAAAAGTCTTTTTAGATGAGGAACCAAAAGTAGCGGCCTTAGGAGCAGGAATGGATATATCAAAACCTAGTGGGAATATGATTATTGATATCGGCGGAGGAACAACAGATATTGCTATTTTATCATTAGGGGGAATTGTTACAAGTTCTTCTATTAAAGTAGCAGGAAATGCCTTTGATAATGATATTATGAAATATATAAGGGATAAATATAAATTATTAATTGGAGATCGAACAGCAGAAGAAATTAAATTAACAATTGGAAATGTTTTTCCAGATAGTGTTAAAGAGAAGATGGAAGTAAGGGGAAGAGATTTGGTAACAGGTCTTCCACATACTATCACTCTTGGTAGTGAAGAGGTAGAAGAAGCCCTAAGAGAAAGTGTCTACATTATTGTACATACTGCCAAAAGTGTGCTAGAGCAAACGCCTCCAGAACTATCAGCAGATATTATTGATAAAGGAATAGTAGTAACTGGTGGAGGAGCACTAATTAGAGGGTTTGATCAACTTTTATCCCATGAATTAAAAGTTCCTGTCTTCATTTCAGAAAGTCCACTTACTTGTGTAGCAGAAGGAACAGGAGTACTTTTAGACAATTTACATTTAATTGACCGATAAAATAACAGAAATGTTATTTTTTTTGTAAATAGACACTAAATAGAAATAATGTTATAATAAGATTGGTGATATTATGAGTCATGAAATCATTTCTAAAATTATATTAACAGTACTTACTTCCTTTCTTTTAGTAATTGCTATTGTTCCTTTAATAAAAAGAATTGCAAATCAAATTGGAGCAGTAGATAATAATATTGGTGGGCGACATATTCATAAAAAACCAATCCCTAAATTAGGTGGTATTGCTATATTTTTAGGATTCCTATTTGGGTATATGGTATATGGGACACATAGTTCTACTATGAATGCTGTGTTGATTGGAAGTTTTATTATCATATTAACAGGAGTGGTTGATGATATAACAGAATTAAAGGCATCAACAAAATTTGCAGGTCAAGTAATTGCTGCTTGTATTTTAGTATTTTACGGAGATATTCTCCTAAAAGATGTTAGTGCATTTGGCATTTATATTGATTTTAATATTTTATCTTATCCCCTAACAATTTTCTTTATATTGGGATGTATTAATTGTATTAATTTCATTGATGGAATGGATGGTCTATCAGGAGGAATTAGTTCCATTTATTTTTTAACAATTGGAATTATTGCCACTATTCAGGGAAGATTAGGCTTAGATTTTATTTTAAGTTTTGTCATGTTAGGATCTACTTTAGGATTTCTAATTTATAATTTTCATCCCGCTAGTATATTTGCTGGGGATTCTGGTTCTATGTTTATGGGATTTATGATTAGTGTAATTGCTCTACTCGGTTTTAAAAATGTTACCATGACTTCTTTAATTATCCCTCTTTTAGTAATTGCCATTCCTATTTTAGATACTTTATTTGCTATTTTAAGACGAGTTATTAAAGGAGAAAAAATAACAACAGGAGACCAATACCATATTCATCATCAATTATTAAATCGAAATATCTCTCAAAGAGGGGCTGTGATTATCATTTATTTAATTGATATGTTATTTGCAACAGCATCGATTGTATATGTTTTAAAAGATAATCAATTGGGATATATTATATATGGAATTTTATTAGTTATTGTATTAGTTTTTGTTACAAAAACCAATGTAGTAGTAGATGGTAAAGAATTAAAAAAGAAATTCAAAAAGAAAAAGAATTCCAAATAGGAATTTTTTTTGTATAAAATTTCCAAAAATAATGATACTAATATAAGAGGTGATCTTATGGATTTCATGGAAGCATTCTTAATAATTCCTAGAAGTTTATTATCGCTATTAATCTTATTTTTAGTAACAAAATTAATAGGAAAAAAACAAGTATCGGAATTAAGTTTATTTGATTATGTTATTGGAATTTCAATTGGGAATTTCACTGCCGAAATGACAATGAATTTAGATAATCAATATGTAAATGGGATAGTTGCTTTAATAGTATTTGGTTTAGTTGCTTATATCATATCTTATTTAACAATGAAAAGTATTCATATAAGAAGATTCTTTATAGGAACTCCTACTATCATTATTCAAAATGGAAAAATAATAGAGAAAGCCATGCACCATGTTATGATTGATATTAATGATCTTTTAGAACAATGTAGAATAAGTGGGTATTATGACTTAAATGAAATTGAGTATGCGATTATGGAAGCAAATGGAAAAATTAGTATTATGCCAAAGGCAGAATATAAACCTTTAACTCCAAATGATATGAAAATCAAAGTTCAGAAGGAAGAATTACAAGCTAATGTAATTATTGATGGAGTGATTATGCAAAATAATTTAGAGAATATGAATAAGACAATCGATTGGCTAGAGAAAGAACTAAAAGTAAAGGGCTATAAAGATTGCAACGATATTATACTAGCCATTTTAGATAATAATGACAAGTTAACAGTATTTGACAAAAATAATAATATTAAAGTACATAATGTATTGGAATAAAAAATAACCTTTGTTACAATAAAAGTGGTGATAATATGAATCGACATTTTTGTGCTTCCGTTTTTCTTATCGACCCATTAACAAAAAAAATATTATTAGTAAAACATAAAAAATTAAAAAAATGGGTACAACCTGGTGGCCATATAGAACACAATGAGACACCAGAAGAGACTGCAATCCGTGAAGTTTATGAAGAAACTGGTTTAAAAGTAAAATTATTAGGTGAAAGATTTCCGCGTGAAAATGATTTTATCCGACCATTGGCGATTCAATGTAATTGTAATTTAGAAGGACAGATGCATATTGATATTACGTATCCCGCTATTCCTTTAGGAAATACAATCCCTGTTTTAAATGAAGAGGAGTCATTAAATATCAAATGGTTTACACGAGAAGAATTAGATCAAATCAATGTCTTTGAGGATGTCAAAATTAGTATGGATTATATACTGCGACATTATTTTCACTAAAAAAAATCCATTAACGGATTTTTTTGATGGATTTTTTAAATTGTTTTTTTGTATAATTTTTAGCTTTACGAGTTACTTTTTTCCGATATTTAGGAAAGATTATCATCATGAGAATAAAAATAACTCCACCGATTCCAATCACTATATAATCATGAAAATCCAAATTATTTTCTTGTTCTTTAAATATTCCTATCTTCTTTTTTTTAACGTTCTCCTCTACTTCCTTTAATTCATCTAAGTACAAGTAATCCCCATAAATATATTTAATTTCCGCATAACCATTTTCAATTAATTTTTTTTGGAGTAATTCATTATCAACAAAAATCCAGGCTAAATATCGATTATATTTATCTTTTTCATCAGATTTTGGATCAAACTCTATTTCTAGTTTTTTAGCGTTAGTTAGAGCATCACAAGTATATTTACTAGACTCTTTTCCATATTCTTCAATTTTATTAGTAGATTCGGGAGTATTAATTGCTAGAAAACGAAATTTTTCTCTTTTTCCTTGAAAAATAAACCAAGCAGTATCCCCATCTACGCATTTATCTAGTTGAACGGTTACCCTATCTTGTGCATTTACGTCAATTAAACAAAAACATATTATGATATATAATAAAACTTTTTTCATACAATCCCTCACTAGTATTATCATAGCACAAAATAATTAAATTTGACTAATTTTTCTAAAGTGATATAATACACGAAAAAGGAGTGATTTTATGAAACCAATTATTGGAGTAGTAGAGTGGCCATACTTAGATAAAGACGAAGATTTAATATATGAGATAAAAAATGAGATTATAGAATGGATTCAAAGAAGTGGTGGAAGACCAATCGGTATTTTTCCAACTCAAATCGAAAACTTTGTAAATACTAGATTAAGAGATTTACCTGAAATGACAATGGATGAGAAAAAAGATTTAAAAGAGAACTTAGAAATGTGTAGTGCGATTATTAAACCAGGGGCGCTTAAAATTTATCCTCATGAACACTATATTTATGATTATTGTTTAGAAAAGAATATGCCTTATATTGGAATATGTGCGGGGATGCAAGTAATGGCAAGCTATGGGAATGATAAAATAGAGAATATTAAAAATGATGGATTTGTGAATCATCATTCTGATAATACTTATGTTCATGATATTCTTTTAAAGAAAAACACAAAGTTACAATCCTTATTAGGAAAAGATGTGATTAAAGTAAATAGTCGTCATAATTATCACATAAAAGACCCAGGAATTCATAAAATTGTGGCTTATTCTGAAGATTTAGTGATAGAAGCAATCGAGAATCCAAAAGCTGATTTTCATTTTGGTTTACAATGGCATCCAGAATTATTACCAAAAGAAGATGAGAATAGTAAAATCCTTTTTGGAGAATTTGTAGATGCAGCTAAAACATATAAGAAAAGAACATATTATACAGCAACTAAGTAATAAAATGTAATAGAGATAAATTTAAAAGGAATGAAATTTATGGTTATATATATTACTAGACATGGACAGACAAAAATCAATGCAGAAAACCGAGCTCAAGGAAGAAATGGTTCTCCTTTAAATGAAATGGGAATCGAGCAAGCAAAAGAATTAAGAAGAAAATTTGAAGAAGAAAAAATTGTTTTTGATTATATTTATTCATCGCCACAAGAAAGAGCAATTCAAACTGCTAAAATATCTACAGGAAGAGAAGATATTATCGTTGATGATAGACTAAATGTCTATGACTTAGGAAGTGCGGATGGATTATTGATATCGAAAATAAAAGTAACAGGAACAGTTCCCGATATGGCGGTATATAAAGGTGTAGAAAAATTAGAAGATTATAAAAAAAGAATATATTGCTTTATAAATGAAATTCTTCAAAAGCAAGAGAATCATGATTGTACTATTTTAATAGTCGGACATAAAGACTCTGTAGGAATGTTAAGTGCTTATTTTGAAGATTTTAAAGTAGAAACAATATACGATGATTACCTAAAACTATCTTGTTCGAATGGAGAATATAAAAAATATATATTAAAGAGATGAAGAAAACCTTAATAAATGAGGTTTTTTTGTATTATGTTTATAGATGAAGGACTTTACTTTAAATCATAATATATGATATAATATCGCAGGCGAAAGAGAAGTGTATGAAATGAAAAAAATAAAAAATATAGCAATTATTGCCCATGTAGATCATGGAAAAACTACTTTAGTAGATCAATTATTAAGAAAATCAGGAACCTTTCGAGAAAATGAAATTATTGATGAGCGAGTAATGGATAGTAATGCGATAGAAAAAGAACGTGGTATTACCATTTTAGCTAAAACAACCGCTATTAATTATAAAGATTATCGAATTAATATATTAGATACCCCAGGACATGCAGATTTTGGTGGGGAAGTAGAACGTATCATGAATATGGTAGATGGAGTTTTACTTGTTGTAGATGCTTATGAAGGAACAATGCCACAAACTAGATTTGTATTAAAAAAAGCATTAGAAGCAGGGGTTACTCCTATTTTAGTTGTTAATAAAATAGATAAACCAACAGCAAGGCCATTAGAAGTTGTAGATGAGGTATTAGATTTATTTATTGAATTAGGTGCGAATGAAGAACAATTAGATTTTCCAGTAGTTTATGCATCTGCCTTATCTGGAACAAGTAGTATAGATCCAGATGTTAGTACTCAAAGGGAGACAATGGATCCAATTTTCGATTTGATTATTCAAGAAATTCCAGATCCAGATGTAAGCCAAGAAGGAACTCTTCAATTCCAACCAGCACTATTAGATTATAACGATTTTGTTGGAAGAATCGGAATTGGTGTTGTAAAAAGGGGAAAAATTCAAGTAAACCAAATGGTATCTTGTATCCGTCTAGATGGAAATGTAAAACAATTTAGAGTCGCAAAATTATTTGGGTTTATTGGCTTAAAAAGAGTGGAAATAGAGGAAGCGGAAGCAGGGGATATTGTTGCTATAGCAGGGCTTCCAGATATTAGTGTAGGAGAGACAGTATGTGAAGTTGGGAAAGAAGAAGCTTTACCTATTCTAAGAATAGATGAACCAACCTTACAAATGACATTTGGAGTGAATACTTCTCCTTTTGTAGGAAGAGAAGGAAAAATTGTAACAGCTAGAAAAATCGAAGAACGCTTAATGAAAGAAACAGAAAGTGATGTATCATTAAAAGTAGAACCAAATGATAGTGAATCTTTCATTGTTTCAGGACGTGGAGAACTTCATTTATCAATTTTAATTGAAAACATGCGCAGAGAAGGATTTGAACTTCAGGTTTCAAAACCTGTTGTTATTCAAAAAGAAATAGATGGCGTAAAATGTGAACCTTATGAAGATGTTCAAATTGATGTTCCAGAGGAATATGTTGGAAGTGTCATTGAAGCACTAGGAAATCGTGAAGGTATCATGGAGAATATGATTACAAAAGAAAATCAGGTAAAGTTAACATATACTGTACCCTCTAGAGGATTAATAGGATTTTCAACTGAATTTATGACAATGACAAAGGGATATGGAATGTTAAACCATACCTATAAAGAATACCGTCCATTAGCAGGAGGAAATGTTGGAGAAAGAAAACTAGGGGTATTAGTATCTATGGAAAATGGAAAATCCACTGCTTATGCCTTGGGTCAACTAGAAGACCGCGGTATTATGTTTATAGAACCAGGAACAGATGTATATGAAGGAATGATTGTTGGAGAAAACAGTCATAGTAATGATTTAGCAGTGAATGTCGTAAAGGGAAAAAACTTAACCAATACACGTAGTGCAGGAAAAGATCATACTGTTGTATTAAAAAGACCAAGAACCATTACTTTAGAATATTGTTTAGATTATATTAATAGCGATGAATTAGTAGAAGTAACACCAGAGAACTTTAGAATGAGAAAAAGAATTTTAAATACAAATGAAAGAAAGAAGTTTGATAGTAAGAAATAAACTTCTTTTTGTTTAAAAAAAGACTTAATCTCGATCGAAAAAGTCTTTAATATCTACATTTAAAACAATGGCGATTTGTTCTAATGTATCAATAGAAATTGTTTGATGAGTAACAGATTCCAATTTTCCAATAAAACTATCACTCAAAAGAAGAGATTCTGCTAATTGTCGCTGAGTCCATCCTCGCTTCTTTCTAAATTTTTTAATATTTCTTCCAATTACATTGTATATATTATCTTTTTGCATGGTATCACCACTTTCATTTTCTCATATTCTAAACCATAAAATCATAGACTAATAGTATATAATTGTGTATAATAATATTGGTGATAATATGTATAATATGAGTATGTTGAAGAGTATACGTAAAAATAAAGGATATACTATTTATAAAATGTCTAAATTATTGAAAATTACTCCTTCTTTTTATTCACAAATAGAAAATAAGAAAAGAAGACTTTTTTATGATACTGCCTATAAAATTGCAAAAATATTGAATATGAAACCAGATGAAATATTTTATAACATAAATAAAAACTCTTAAATTAAGAGTCTTTACTTTGAATTTTATTTTCTAAATAATAGTTACGAAGTTCTTTAAATCGTTGATAGTGAATAACCTCTCTTTGTCTTAAAAAAGCAAGTGGTCCAATTACATCTGGATCATCTGTTAAATTTATTAAATGTTCATAAGTTACACGTGCTCTTTGTTCAGCTGCCATATCACTTTCTAAATTGGCAATTGGATCACCAACTGTTTTGATGTATGTCATTGTGAATGGATTTCCAAAGGAATCTGATGGAAAGAGATCCATCCCAAATTGAGCATAATTTGCTCCAAGACCAGCCTCTTCCATTTCTTGAGAAGTAGCCCCGTTTGTTAACTGATATATCATACTGGAAATTATCTCAATATGTGCTAACTCTTCAGTCCCAATATCAGTCAATAAGGCCTTTCCTCTTTCATCTGGCATTGTATATCTTTGATTTAAATATTGCCAAGCCGCTGCAAGTTCTCCAGCTGGGCCCCCATATTGCGTAACTAAATATTTTGCCATTTTTAAATCTTTTCTTTTAATATTGACAGGATATTCTAATTTTTTCTTATATATCCACATAGTTTAACCTCCTATTAATTTTCCCAAGGCCATGGTTTATTATCCCAAGCCCATGGATATGCCATATTGGCATTACTACTTGTAAGAACAGGCCCAAATAAATTTTCATATTCTTCACAAAGTTTATTTCTTTCCATGCGATATTGATTAAATAATTCAATCATATCTTTGTCATCAGGATAGATATCTAAGTAAAGATTAATATCAATTGTAGCAAAATCAAATGCATCTAGCATAGCAAGCATTTGATCACGATCTGTATTCGCTTGAATTTCAATAGGTTTTGAAGTTTTATAAGGATCATATAGATCTTTAAACATATTTCCTCTTATAAAACCAGCATATGGATCATATAGAGAATTTGGGTTGGCATCCTCTGTATAAAGTGGTTTATTATAATTATCGTTGTTATAATTATAATAATTTTGTCTCAAATCATAATTATACATAAACTATTTCCTCCTCGATTTATAGTATGTATTTGTCTATTGTTGGTATAGGTAATAGTCTAAAACTTGTTTTCAGACATAAATTTCTATCATTTAGACAAAAAAAGAAATTTGTTATTAAAAATATGAGAAAATAAAATAGTAGAAAGAGGCAGTGTGTTATGCGTTTTAGAAGAATAAAATTTCAAATAAGAAGAAGAAGATTTTTTTTGCAATTAAATATTTCCTATTTGCAAACAACAAAGTAATATGATATTTTGAAAAGTGGGTTGTGAGTTGTATGATAAATTTTGTAATATGTGATAACAAAAAAGATTATATAAAAGAAATTTCAAAAGTAGTTGACCATGTAATGATGGAGAATAACCTTGATTATAAAAAACATATTTTTACAGAATATAATCAAGATTTTTTGTCGTTGATTCATAAAAAGATGTCTTTTAAGATTTATATATTGGATATTCAAGTAAAAGATAAAACAGCAATACAAATTGCAAAAATAATAAGAAAAACTGATATAGAAAGTATGATAATTTTTTTAACTGCATATTATAATGAATATTTAGAAGAAATTGTAACAAGCAAGTTTATGTTTTTAGATTTTATTAATAAAAAAAGGAACTATAAAAAAGAACTAGAAATTACCTTAAACTCTGTAATAGAAAATATTAATAAGAAACACATTATTCGCTTTAAAAGCCAGAATATAATCTATACAATTAATGTATCAGATATATTATATATTTTAAGAAATAAAGATCGAAAATGCGTAATAAAAACGGATTTTACAAAGTATGAAGTGAATAAAAGTTTAAAAGATTTATATAATTTATTAGACGATAGATTTACATATTCTCATCGTGCTTGCATTGTAAATGAAGAAAGAATTATAGTGCATGATAGAAAAAATAAAATAATTACTTTTGATACAGGCGATAAAATAGATATTGTTTCTTCACGATTTCAATTAAAAAATTAAATTGTGGAAAAGTATTCTTAATTAAAAAGTCAAGTGCAACAAAAGAATAATTAAATTGAATTCACAACTTCTTGTAATTTATAAATTTTATTAATAATAGATTTATCATTAAACTCTGCTAGGATAGCTTCTAGAGGAGTT
>CATLBU010000009.1 GCA_949879835.1 uncultured Bacilli bacterium | reverse complement strand
TGATGGAAAAATGGGGATTAACAGAAAATGATACAGATAAAATAGTTTCTATTGATGGTGGTGGTTTTCTAAGAAAAACTGATATTGAAGAATATAATAAAATGTGGACTGAAATTAGAAAAGAACATAAAGATTTAATTGAGCAAGATAAAACTGGTGAGGGTTATATTAAAGATATGTTTACCTATGAACTTGAAAATCACGAATATTGTATTACCTATGATTTAGAAGATACTTTAGATGCTTTGGAACTTACTTATGATGAGGTTATGAATAGTCCTAATTTAAAGTATGGACTAGAACTTGCTAGAAAAGAAATTTTAGAAAAGGAAAATGAACAAGATTATGAGATTTAAAAAATATCTTTCTAAGTTTTTATGGTTTCATAAAAAGTTTTGGGGGCATAGATATGTGGTTATTGAAAATGAAAAAGTTATAAAGTATCTACTTATTTATCATAAAAGAATTTATGTGTTAAATAAGGAGGATTATGCATTATAACAATAATTTAGTGAGGGGCTTACTATGAGTTTGCCCCTTATTATTTTATTGTTAGTTTTAATTGTTTTTATTATTTGTTTTATTTATATAGAGCCAATAATATCAAAACATAAAATTAAAAACAATAATGAGTATGGATCTGCAAGATTTTCTACTGAATCAGAAATAAATAAGAATTTTGTAAAAGAAAAAATATCTAATATTCAAGATGTAGGTTTTCCAGTTTATTACGATAAAAATGTAAGCCATGTATGGTTTGATAAAGAAACACCCCATTATGTTTATCTGGGATCAAGTGGCTCTGGTAAAAGTGTTACTTGTGTTATAAATATGGTGAGTTTTATTGCCAATGCAAAAAAGCCACGAAGTGTATTTGTTACTGATCCTAAGGGTGAAATTTATCATACTACTTCTAAAATGTTAAAGACACATGGTTATAAAGTTTTAACAATAGATTTTAGACATCCAGAATTATCTAATCATATAAATATCTTAGAGCCAGTTATAAAAGAATATGAAAATTATATAAAGTATGAAAAACTAACTAATAATGCTAGTAATGAAAATGAAAAGTTAGAATATCAAAATAAATCTATCTCTAGTTATGCTGAAACAAATAGATTAATTACTTCTTTAGCATCTATGATTACCTATGATAAATCACAAGGTAAAGATCCATTCTGGAATAATAGTGCTAAAAACTTACTAGAGGGTTTAATTGGTTTCTTTTTAGAAGAATATAAGGATGGTAAGATTAGTCGTGAACAAATAACTATGACTTCTATTCGTAAGTTTCAAAACTCTACTATGGAAGAAAAAAATTCTAAGAAGTTTAAATTATATATAGAACAAAAACCTTATGGTACTAAATCAAAAGATAGTTTAATTCCTATTTTATCATCTAGTGAAAATACTTATAAATCTATTACTAGTGTTTTCTCTGAAAAGATGGCTATATTTGATGATGTCAATGTTGCCAATGTTACTAGTAGATCAGACTTTGATTTTGATATTTTAGGTAAGGAAAAGTCTGCTTTATTTGTTATAGTTCCAGATGAAGATAAAATTTACTATACACTAGTTACCATCATATTAGGTCTTTTATATAAAGAATTAGTAAAACTTGCTAATAGTAATGAAAATAAGAAATGTCCAGTAGAAATTGATTGGATTTGTGATGAATTTTCAAATTGTCCACCCTTAGTAGAACCAAGCATAGAATCTATAATTTCTGTGGCTCGTTCTCGTGGATTAAGGTATCACTTGTTTATTCAAAGTTTAAGTCAGTTAGATAATGTTTATGGTAAAGAAGTAGCCCAGATTATACTTGATAACTCTGGACTTGCTTATCTTAAAACTAATACTATGGATACTGCTGAAGCAATTAGTAAAAGATTAGGTAAAAAGACAATAGAATCTAACTCTATTAGTCAATCAGTTAGTTTAACTAACTATAATGGCAATAAATCTACTTCTTTAATTGCTCGTGATCTTTTAACACCAGATGAAGTTAAAAATCTTCATTACAAAACAATCATATTTCCTAATATTGGTTACCCAATTTTTAGGGATACTGTTATATATAAAAAATTATCTTGTTATTCTAGTGGTGAGTTAGAAAGAAAGATAACCCCACTAGTAGATTTAAGTAATACTTATTTCACAGTAGAAGATATTAAAACAAAGTATGATAGACTTTATAGAAATAGAAATGATAAGTCTATCTATAAAGAAGAATTATCAGAATATGATAAATTCAAAGAAGAAGAAAAAACAAAATTGAAAAACATAGTTGAAATGGTACAAGATCAACTTAAAGATAAAATTTCACTATTTGAATTTAAAGAAAATAATAATAGAACTTATGCTAGTTTTGAATTATCTAAGCCACTTAATACTAAAGAATTAACCTTTATTAAAGGTAAAATAAATAAAGAAGTATTCCATTTGGAAATAGATAATGGTAATAATACTAAATCTACTATTGAAATACATTTAAAGAATCCTTTAGAAAAAGATTTAACTTTAGAGAAAGGAAAGAACGATAATGTCTAATTTTGACACATTGTTCTTTTTTTATCTGGTTTTCATAAAATTAAGGGAACATGGAGGTTTCTCTTATGTATGAAATCAATGATATTGAAGTTAAGTTTAGTACAAAACATTTACCATTTGAATATAAGTGGTTAGAGTTTAGACTTATTGTAAATAAAGAATTATATGATGAAAAAATTATAGATTTAAAAACTTTTAAAGCAATGGAGCAATCAATATTATCAAGACTTACTAAAATTAAAAATGAATATAGTAATGATTTGACAAACACTAGCAAAGGAGGTAACATTCAAGCAACCTAAGTTGTCTTGGATTTTAGGAACACAGAAAGGATTGTGGTATTATGGATGTTAAAAAAGCCAGAGAAGAATTAAGAAAAGGAAAAACAATTTATGATATGAATTTACGAGTTGGTTATTATGCTCGTGTTTCTACTGATAAAGATGATCAGTTAAATTCACTTGAAAATCAACAAAATTATTTTGAAGAAATGATTGCTGAAAATAAAAACTGGACTCTTGTTCGTGGTTATATTGATGAGGGTATTTCTGGTACTGCAGTAAAACATAGAGATTCATTTCTAAAAATGATTGAAGATGCTACTTTAGGGAAAATAGATTTAATACTTACTAAAGAAATATCTAGGTTTTCAAGAAATACAGTTGATAGTATTAAATATACAGAATATTTGTTAAAAAATGGTGTTATTGTTTATTTCTTATCAGATAACTTAAATACTATTCAAGAAGATGCTGAATTTAGATTAACTATCATGTCTAGTTTAGCCCAAGATGAAGTTAGAAAATTATCTGAAAGAGTTAAATTTGGTGTGAATCGTATGATTAAAGATGGCAAACTTATTGGTGGTAACTTAACTGGTTATTTTAAGAAAAATGGTAGATATGAAATAAATCCTAAAGAAGCACCTTTAATTGAATACTTATTTACTACTTATGCAAGTGGTAGTATAGGACTTAAAAAAATTGGTGAAGAACTTGCTACTATGGGTTATCTAAATTCAAAAGGGCAACCTTATTCCCAAACTTCTTTAGCAAAGTTTTTAACTAATCCTAGATATAAAGGTTACTATACTGCTAGACTTACAGAAGTTGAAGATTATAAAACTCATAAGAAAAAGAAAGTTCCTAAGGAAAAGCAAGTCATATATAAAGATGAAAGAATTCCAGCCATTGTATCAGAAGAATTATGGGATAAGGCAAATCTTCTTCACGAAAAAAGAAAAAAACTACCATCTAGGCATGTACTGAATGCAGAAGAACACATAAAAAAATATAAATATTCTTGCAAATTGTACTGTAAAGATTGTGGTGCAGTATTTATTAGAAATGGTGGATCTAATCGTGCTAATAATCCAGTATGGGCTTGTAGAACTTATAAAGTTGATGGTGTATCTAAATGTGCATCCCCAAATATTAAGGAATCATATTTAGATAAAGTATTTATTGATTTGTTTACTAACTTTGTTAAAAATAAGAAACAATATATAACACTTGTCTTAAATGAATATAGAAATATAATTGAAAGTTATAGTAGTGATTTTGATATTGAAGAAGTAAATAGCAAAATTACCAGTATTGAAAAACAAAAAGATAAATTATTAGATTTAAGTATTAAAGGTATGATTGATGATTTTGAATTTAAGAAAAGAAATGATAAATTCAATGTAGAATTATTTAATTTGCAAAAACAACTTGATGATCATTCACAAAGTGATTTAGAAGAAGAAAGATTAAAAAGGAAATTAGAAACGATAGAAAATTCATTAAATACTAAATTAGATATAAAAGAAAATTTAGCATATTTAATTAACTTACTAGTAGAAAAAGTAGAAGTAGAAAAAATAAATGGGGATAGAAAAAATATAAGATTAAAAGTATATTATGATTTTAATACCCCAGATATAGATATTGATTTAGACATGAACGAAGATAACGCATTAAAAAGTTTGAGTTCCAAAAACCTTGCTTGTGCAAGGCATTCTTCTGTTCTAAAGTGTTCCTGTGTAGACACCAAGCAATCCAGGTTTTGTTGCACTAGGTCAAAGAATTCAAAAAGATAAATTATTTGAATATATCCATAAATTTGGTTTTGGGAAAAAAACGGGTATCGATTTAAATGGGGAAAGCTCTGGAATTTTATTTTCCTTAGACCAAGTAGGCCCTGTTGAACTTGCTACTACCTCATTTGGTCAAGGTGTTAGTGTGACTCCTATTCAACAAATTACGGCGGTTAGTGCAGCTATCAATGGCGGATATTTGAATAAACCTTATATTGTAAAAAGTCTAAATGAGCCAGAAACAAATACAGTGGTTAAACAAAATAAAAAACAAACCGTCCGTAAAGTAATCAGCAACTCTACTAGTAAACAAGTAAGAACAGCTTTAGAAAGTGTTGTTACAAATGGGACTGGTCGTCCTGCCTTTATTGATGGATATCGGGTTGGAGGAAAAACAGGAACAGCACAAAAAGTAAAAGATGGAATGTATATGGTTGGAAATTATATTGTATCATTTATTGGTTTTATGCCTGCTAACGATCCTGAGATTATCGTTTATGTCGCAGTTGATAATGCGAAAGGAATTACCCAATATGGAGGAACCATTGCAGCTCCAATTGTTAGAAACATTTTAAAAGATTCTATTAATATCTTAAATATTAAAAAGCCTGATGGAGCTAGTGAAAAAAATTATAATTTTAATGAAAAAAAATATATTACTGTTCCAAATGTTGTCAATAAAAATTTAGAGGATGCTATGAAAGAATTAAAAGATTTCAAAGTAGAATATACAGGAACAGGAAAGAAAGTAACCTATCAATCTCCTAGTGCAAAACAACGTATCTATGAGGGGGAAACTATTCGATTACTATTAGATGATTAGAGGTGAACTATGCTTATTTTAACAAAATCAGTTTTGTCTATTATGATTGGGTTTTTATTATCTGTTTTTTGTGCTAGTTTTATGATTCCATTACTTAGAAAATTGAAAGCTTCTCAAAGTCTTAGTATCTATTTAAGTGATCGACATAAATCAAAACAAGGAACACCTACTATGGGAGGAATCATTTTTATTCTTCCTACTCTAATCACTTTAATCATTCTATATTTAGGAAAAAAAATTGATATCTCCTATAATTTATGCATTGTTATTTTTACCTTTTTAGGATATTTCATGATTGGATTTATTGATGACTATTTAATTGTGGTAAAGCATAATAATAAAGGTCTAAGTGAAAAGACTAAATTTTTCCTTCAAGTTATTATTGCAGTTATTTTCTTCTATCTGTTTATGATTGCTGGAAATGAGCCTCTTCTTTGGATCCATTCACTCCACATCAAATTGGATATTGGATGGTATTATGGATTATTCATCTTATTAGTACTAGTTGCTAGTAGTAATGCTGTTAATATCACAGATGGTTTAGATGGACTGGCAACAGGTCTTTCCATTATTTGTTTTATTACTTTTGGATTACTAAGTTTTAATACTGGATGGCTAGAGGGCTATGAAGAAATTGCTATCTTTTGCTTTACACTGGTTGGTTCTTTAATTGGATTTTTGACTTTTAACATTCATCCTGCCAAAGTGTTTATGGGAGATACTGGATCTCTTGCTTTAGGGGCAACTTTAGGAACGATTGCCATTTTGACTCGTCACGAGTTATTACTTGTAGTAATTGGTATTGTCTTTGTTATAGAAACACTCACTTGTGTCATTCAAAGATATTATTATAAGTTCACCAAAAAAAGGCTCTTTCCTATGACTCCTATTCATCATACATTTGAAAAATTTGGTTGGAATGAAAGAGATATTGTAAAGTTATTTTGGGTTATTGGTTTTATCGGTTCCTTAATTGGCATTATCTATGGAGTGTGGATTTAAAGGAAGGAGGATTCCATGAAAAAAGTCGATTTGTTATTACTAATTACCATTATTATCATATCTTTATTTGGAATCCTAATGATTTATTCTGCTTCTTATGTATGGGCAGAATACAAATTTAATGATCCTTTTAAATTCGTAAAACATCAGGGGTTATTTTTTATCATTGGGATCATTTTAATGCTTCAAATTAGTAAAATTCCTTTTCGGTTTTATTTTGAAAAGGCAAATCCTATTTTAATCATTAGTTTAATTTTACTTATACTTGTTATTATTCCAGGAATTGGAACCGTTCGGAATGGAAGCCGTAGTTGGTTTGGAATTGGATCTTTTGGAATTCAACCTAGTGAGTTTACAAAACTTTCGTTAATTATTTTTACTTCTAAATATCTAACAAAAAATGAAAAGAATTTAAAATACATTAAAAAAGGTGTTTTACCTATTTTATCCATTGTCATCCTAGCATTTGGACTAATTATGTTACAACCCGATTTTGGAACAGGAATGATTATTTTAGTTAGTATTATTGGTCTATTATTTGTTAGTGGTGTGAATTTTAAATTCTTTATTCGCCTAGGAATGATTGGGATTGTTGGAATCGTTGTTCTAATTTTAGTAGCTCCATATCGATTAGAAAGGATTTTATCTTTCTTAAATCCTTGGAGTGATCCTTTGGGAAGTGGATTTCAAATTATTCAATCTTTATATGCCATTGGACCAGGAGGGTTATTTGGGCAAGGATTTTTAAATTCTCGTCAAAAGCATTTTTATCTTCCAGAACCTCAAACTGATTTTATTTTCTCTATTATCAGTGAAGAATTTGGATTCTTAGGAATTTTAATTGTCGCTTTCCTCTTTTTAGTCATTATTATTCGGGGATTTCAAATTGCTAAAAAAAGTGAGGATAAATTTTCTAAATATTTGGCTTTTGGAATTACTTTTGGTCTTGCCTTTCAAGCACTTTTAAATTTAATGGTTGTAGTTGGATTAATCCCTGTTACTGGAGTTACACTACCCTTTTTAAGTTATGGTGGATCTAGTTTATTAATTACACTAGCTAGTATGGGAATTTTATTAAATATTTCTAGATATCAAAAATAGTTAAAAAATTTATAGAAATTATATACTAACTTATTAACTCCATTAGTTAGTATATAATCTTATTTTATTCTAAATAACAAAAAATAAAACGATCTAAGTCGTTTTATTTTCAATAGAATCAATAGAATAAGGATCTGTACTTGTTCCACTTCCTCCTTTTTGAATAACGTTTGCTTGAATCACAATCGTTGGATATACACGTCTAGAATCGCTATTAACATCTGCAGTAGCTAATTTTCCTTGTTCATTAATAATCACATGTTTTTCGTTAGAAAAATTCATTGTCCAAGTAGTTGTCGATGGAGCTAAATATGATTGTCCATTCTCATTCATTGTTTTTAAGTATTCACTGGCAGTAATTAGTCCAATTTTTCCTACATAAGAACTCTGTCTTTCTTCTGAGGAAATAATATCATAACTATTATTTAAATTGGTAATATTTCCCACCGAAAAATTGGTTTCTTCTTTTATAATACTAGAAGTGATCTTATTTATTTCTACCTCTAAATTCATTTTAATATCTGTTGATTTTTCAAAGGAAGAAGCGTTAAATGGATTACTATTAATTAAAGTGGAGTTGACTGTACTAGAAGGAGCTACTAATTTCATTGTTTTATTATTTTTATCAATTGCAAGTATTCTCCATACTGTATCATATCCATCTATTTTAACATAATTTTGAGCATTTAATCCTTGATAATAATATTCATCCCCTAAATTTTTTAAGTTATCATCTTTAGATGAAATCAATTTGGTTGCAAAAGTTTCCGAAGGTTGAATAGTACTTCCATTTGATTTTGCTAGTCCATTAGTACTCTCATAAGCACTGTTATAGGTATAAATATACCCATCATAGGAATCGCATCCTTTAATCTCTGATTGATAAAGGTCAGTTTCGGAAGATTTACTATCTAATTCATCTTTACCATCATAATATTTAAATTCATATTGATTATCATTTCCATTATAATTTGCTACTACACAGCCACTCATTATCTTTCTAGTTTTTGGATTTGTAATATAACTATCTTCTATATATTCTTCCCTCTTTAATGTCGTAATCGTTAAATTAATATTATTTAAATGATATTCATCTAATTTTGAAAGTTCTTGGTTATGCTCTACTACCCATTTTTTGGCAGCTTTTTCTAATAAATCTACCTGAATATTATATGATTTATTTCTAGACTTTGTAATATAAGATGAAACAGATGGAAATACAATTAAAGCAATTACTCCCATAATAACAATTGCTGCTAATAATTCTACTAATGTAAATCCTTGCTTTTTCATTTAACCTTCCTCCTTTTTTTCTTCTAATTGATATTTTTCTTCTAGTTTTACATCAATCTTCATATTCTCTTTTATATCTGTTCCAGCAGGAATACTTTGATTTGTCACATATCCATAGCCTTCAATATGATAAGAAATATTTAATAACTGAAATAGTTCCATAATATCTGCTCTACTCCATGATGTAATATCGGGCATCTGATACTCAGTATCATTTGTTAATAAAATCATTCGATCTCCGGCAACTATTTTAGTTCCTTTTTTGATGGATTGTTTTGTTATACGATCTCCCTTTCCAATTACAGAAACTTTTATTTGAGCAGCTTCTAACTCCTTTTTTACATCTTCTACTTTTTTGTTCCTATAAGATTTCGTTTCTAATACTTTTAAACTATTTTGAGTAGTTGTTTCCGTAAACATATTTTTATATTTTGCAATGCTTTTCATTAATTCTTGAATATTTTGAGACAATCCACTTGCCTTTCCCCAAGTTGGTTTTTTCATTGCTGCATAAATAATAATTTCTGGGTTATCCTTTGGATACATTCCAGAAAAGGAAAATATATAAGCATTATCTCCTTCAATATATTTCCCATTTTCTGAAATTTGCGAGGTTCCTGTTTTCCCAATGATATTAAATCCATCTATTCGATAAGGATATCCTGTAGAACCAGGATCTGTTCCTTGTATAACATTGTACATTAATTCTTTCATTTTTTCCACTGTGGATGTCTTTACTAATTGTTTACTCTCTTCTACTTTCCTTGAATAGTAGGTTGTTTTGGTATTTGGATCTTCTATTTTTTTTACGATATGAGGCGTTAACATTTTTCCATTATTGGATATAATGGTTAGAGCTTGTAACTGTTGAATTGGAGTAGAAGTAATTCCTTGTCCAAACCCTGCAGTTGCAATCTCAATTGGATAATCAAATTTAATAGATCCAGAAATTTCTCTTGGAAGTTCAATGCCACTCTTCTTTCCAAAACCATAACTATTAAAACATTCTCGTAATTGTTTTTTACTTAAGTATCGATCCATTAAATTAGCTATTCCTACATTACTAGAATATTCAAATCCTTTATCAAAAGTAATTGTTCCCCAGCCAAAATCATTCCAATCGGTTACAACATCATCTCCGATTTTAAAGGTTCCTGATTGATAAGTATCATTTCCATTATATACCCCATTTTCAATTGCACACATATAAGTATAAGTTTTCATGGTTGAGCCTGGTTCATAGGCAACAGATACTAATGGATCTTCATAGTTAGTGATATCTCTTTTGTTTGGATTAAAAGATGGAGAAGATGAAGTTCCCAAAATATCTCCTGTTTTTGCATCCATTACAGAAACTGTTACCCATTCTGGGGAATACTCACTGTTAATTTTTTTTACAGTCGCTTCCAGAAAACGTTGAATATTGGCATCAATTGTTAAGTGGATATCATAACCATTCAATGCCTCAATGGATACTTCTTTTGCTCCAGGAATTTTATACCCATAACGGTCTTGTTGATATTCTAAGTATCCATCGCTTCCTTTTAGTAAATCATTATATTTTGACTCTATCCCTAATTCTCCAACAATTTCTGTTTTTGTTATTTCTTGATCATAATCATCATAACTTTTTACTTCTTTTTTCTTAGCATACCCAACAACATAGGAGGCAAAATCACCGTTGGGATAATATCTTTTTTGTTCCTCAATGAAATCAATTCCTGGTAAATTTAATGCCTCTATTTCTTCTTTCTTTAATTCTGTAATCCCTTTAGAATTTGACCCAAGTTCTACCTGATAAGCTTTTTTTTGCTTTCCTTTATTTAAAATGTCTTTCAGATAAGAGGGTTCTACTCCTAAAATTGGTGCAAGGGAATTCGCAGTTGTTTCAATATCTACTACATGAAGTGGTTTGATAGAACTTTCACTTCGTTTTTCATTCATGTAGGCAATGACTGTATAAGAACTCACGTTTAAGGAAAGCACATTATTAGAGGAATCATAAATCGTTCCACGGGTTGCTGAAATATTCTTTTTAACAGTATTCCTTCTAGCGGAAAATTTATCCATATCTTTTCCATATACTGTTTTTGATAATGATAAATAAGTAAATTGCAAATATAATAAAAAAATACAAAGTAAAAAGAAAACAAACATTATAATTGGTAAATCCCATGTTCTTCTTTTCCTTTTCTTTGTATTCATTATCTACACCCCATTAATCATCTATGACAACGACATTATCATTATTATAAGCAAGTCCCATATCAGAGACAACATCTTTTACTTTATCAAATGAAGTAAGCTCATTTACTTTCATGGTTAAACTTTCATTCTTCTTTTCTTGATTATCGATTTTGTATTTTGCTTGTTCAATACTCATACTCAAATGTCCAATTCCTGCACCACAAAAGATTTTTAATACAATTGTAAAAATAAAAGCACAGATTGCTAAAGTATATAATTTTTTTTCACCTTTTGTAATTCTTGCCTTAACTTGTCTTTTCTTTTTCATATTATCCCTCTTTTATTCTTTCTATTACTCTTAATTTGGCACTTCTTGCTCTTTTATTTTCTTCTAATTCTTGTTTACTTGGAGTAAGTGTTTTTATTATTTTAAATTGTGGCAAATATGCTTCTGGTATTATGGGCATATTTTTAAGTTCTGGATTTAATCCGCTTACATCTTTAAAAATTTCTTTACAAATTTTATCTTCTAAGGAATGAAACGTAATTACACAAATTCGACCGTGAAGTTTTACCATTGATAATGCTTGTTTTAAAGCAGATTCAAAAACAGATAATTCTTGATTAACCTCAATTCGAATTGCTTGAAATACTTTTCGAGCTGGATGTTTTTCTCTTTTGTATTTTTCTGGAGTACTTTCTTTAATCATCTCTACTAATTCTAATGTAGTTTCGATTGGTTTTTTAACACGTTGTTCTACTATTTTTTTTGCAATTGGAACTGCGTATTTTTCTTCTCCATATTTTCTAAAAATACGAATCAAATCTTCTTGCTCATATTCATTTACTACTTGATAGGCGGATAGGCTTTGTTCTTGATTCATTCGCATATCTAATTTTGCATCTTTATGAAAGCTAAAGCCTCTTTCATCTTCATCTAGCTGTGGACTAGATACTCCTAAATCAAATAAAATCGCATCAATATGATTGATATTCCTTTTTGTTAATTCCTCTTTCAAAAACACAAAGTTATTATGAATGATTTCATAGTTTGAACGAATCTTTTTCAATCGATTATTACTACAAATAGTAGCTTCTTTATCTTGGTCAAATGCGTATAGAAAACCATTTGGAATTTCTTGTAATATCCTACTACTATGTCCTGCATATCCAAGTGTTGCATCTACTACAATACTGTCATCTTGTAGGTTTAAATATTTTAAACATTCTTCTAGCAACACACTCTTATGCATTATATTCCTCCTAGATATTTAAATTTGTCGAAAATAAGTTATCTGCAATATCTGATAAGTTCTCCTCATTTTCTTCTATAAATTGATTCCAATTTTGTTCACTCCATATTTCTAATCGTTCATTTACACCAATTACGATACAATCTTTTAATAAATTGGAATATTGAATTAGTGGACTTGGAATATTCATACGTCCTTGTTTATCAAAGGATACTTCGCTTGCTCCCGATAAAAAGAAACGCATAAAATTACGGGCATCTTTTGTATTTGGTAATTCTTTATATTTGGTGATTACTTGATTCCATTCTTCTTTAGGGTAAATAAATAAGCATTTATCTAAACCACGAGTTACAATGAAAGTTTCTCCAAGTTCATAACGTAACTTAGATGGAATTGTTAATCTGCCTTTATCATCTATTTTTTGATGATACTCTCCCATAAACATAAAAATCACCCACTTTTATCCACTCGCTACCACTCTACACCACTATTTTACTATTTTATGAATCTTTTGTAAAGATATTTACCATATTTTTTTGCTTTTTAAACAGAAAAAAATCGCTTTGTTAGCGATATTCCCTTATTCTAGTAATAATAAATTCATTTATTGGGTTAAATAATCTCCTATTTTATCTATAATCTCTATCATGGTGTCGATTATATAATAAAATTTATTTTTAAATTTATGATTTTTAGCATCTGATAAGTCTATTAATAGAATTTTTCCATCTTTACAGGATTCTATCTGTACTAAAGCGTTATATCTTTTATACATAATTTGCAATCTTTCATAGTCATAATCAAAATCGATATAAATATAAATAGTCTTTTGACCAAGATAGATACTATCTCTTACAAATGTTTTAAAATAAGGTTTTAGTATACTAGCATTTGCAATAATATAATCAAATCTTTTTTTCTTAAAAACTTTTTTTAATTTTGTAATAGGAATCCTTTTTAATTTTTTTGTTTTTCCCTCTTCCGATGTAAGAATAGCACTTTCTAGTAAATCACACATATAAATGTCATCATTTTTATCAATCAATTCAATGATTTTTTCTTCTTCTATCCCAATTCCAAGTAATGTTCCCTTTAATTCTTGAACATAAGATTTCAAATGACTATTTACTTTTTTCATTTTCTTCACCTATATTTATTATATCATTGATGATATAACTTGTACATAATAAGCCTGCAGTAGCGGGGACAAAAGAATTTGAGGGAATCTTCTGAATATTTTTTTGAAGACTTTTCTCATCACTACACACTACCATTATTTTTTGATGAATCTTTTCTTCTTTAATCATCTTTCGAATTATCTTGGCAATTGGATCATACGAGGTTTTCCGAATATCCATAATTTTCAATTTTGTAGGATCTAATTTATTTCCTGTTCCCATAGAAGAAATCAATTTCACATGATGTTTTATGCATTTCCGGATAATTTCCTTTTTTGTTTCAATTGTATCGCAAGCATCAATGATATAATCTGGATGATATTGAAATAAAATATCTATGTTTTCTTTGGTAATAAATTCTTTTAATTTGATTATCTGACACTCAGGATTAATCTCATGAATTCTTTCCTCCCAAACATCTACTTTATTTTTTCCAATTGTTTTTGTTGTTGCAATCAACTGACGATTGGTGTTAGTGATATCAATGATATCAGGATCTATGATAATCATTTTTTGAACAAATGAACGAGCTAGGCTTTCAATTGCATATCCTCCAACTCCTCCTGCTCCAATCACCAAAACTGTTGTATTTTTAATATTTAAGAAGGCCCTTTGTCCTACTAATAATTCTAAACGATCCCAATACATAATTTATCCTCCTATAAAGTTTTCTTTATTATATCATAGTTTTCCATAAAATAATTTATCAAGAAAAGAATATTAAGTTAGTAAATAGCCTAGTATTTTAATAGATCAATACTACATTGTAATTTAACAGGTTTCTGATAACAATTAACAAAACCCCCTACTTATGAAAGTTTTTATACAATTGTCTATCTATTTCTTGATCAAAAACACAATGTTTAAAAGCTGTTTTATATATATCAAAACACTTGCTACAGCTAATACAATTACTAGATTGGTTATTTTTAAGCTTTTCTACGAAATTTTTATCTATAATAAACGGTCGAGACATTGAAATCAAATGAATTCCTTTAGCAATCGCTTCATTCATTTGTTCTTTCGCTCTAAACCCACCAACTAATATAATAGGAATAGATATATGTTTTTTAATTCTTAATGCATTATCAAGAAAGTATGGGAAAGGCTCTTTATAATTTCTGTAATTACTTCCACTGATTTCTATAGCATCTACACCATCTTTTTCTAATAGTCTGCATACTTGAATTTGTTCATCTAAAAATAAAGGGTCTTTACTTTTTGAAGTAGAATTTATTTTTGTTGTTACTAAAAAGTTGGGATCTTGTATAATTTCTTTGATATTTAATAAAATTTGATGAATTATTCGATATCTATTTTGAATTGTTCCACCATATTCATCCATTCGCTTATTATAAAACGAATCTAAAAATTCACTTAATAAATAACCGTGTGCTAAATGAAGTTCTACTCCATCAAATCCTATCTTTTTAACTAATCTTATTGTTTTTGCATAATTATCAATACAACAATTAATATCATCTATAGTCATTTCAGTCGTATTATCAGTTTTACTAGGTGTCTGGGCTTTTCTTCCAACTACTTTAGCCGCTCGACTTCCACCATAAGAAATTTGACATATTATTTTTGAATCTGTTTTGTGAACTTCTTCAATTAATTCTTTTAATCTAGTTATATTTTCTGATTCATTAATGCATATATGTGTAAGATCTGCTCTTTGTTCCTTTTCTACTGCCATATGAGAAGTTATTATCAAACCGATACCACTTTTAGCAAGTTTTTTATATACATTTATATAGGAATCTGTTACTTTGCCATCTAGTGTTCCTAAATGTTCATTTGTTGCTGAGCGAACAATTCTGTTTTTCAATTTTATATTTTTTATAGTAAACTCTTCCCAAATTAAATCTTTTTCCAATTTATTACCACCTATCATTTATTATATAAACTAAAATATTTTTAGAATATATTGTTTATTACTTTTATCAATTCTATATAATAATATTCTTTTACCATCTTTTTAAGCTATCAATACTTTTTTGAAGTGATTTTTTTACACCAAATTTATGTTCATTTAAAGAAAAGGCAATTGCATAATCTGGATTTGTTAGAAAAGAGGATACTTTTTTAATAAATAATTCCTTTTTGATTCTTGGTTCTTTAGAAGAAACATACTCTGCTATTATAGAATCAAAGGTAGCGATAATGGATTTATTAAATGATTCCATATTTTTCTCCATACAATTCAATATCGTATTCTTAGCATCTTCATCATTCATCATTTGTTGCTCTAATTCACTTCTCATAGCGTTTATAATTTGAATTACTTCAGTGCTTTTATAATAGCAATCTAAATTTTTTGAAAAAGTAACAATATCAAAAAAACTGTTATCCATTAAGAATCCCATTGGATCATTTTTAAATGGATACTCTAAAATTTCTTCTCCATAAATCGATATTAATAAATCTATAAAAAAGTATTCTATTGTATGCCCTTTACTCAATTTGCAATATCTTGACAAAAATTCAGCAAATCCCTCTGTTACTCCTTTCAGATATATAATTTCATTCTCAGGATTTTCAAAACTCACTCCATTACTATATATTGCTTTTTTGGTGATTCTTTTTTCTACTTTATCTTCATCTCTAAATGCCATATGAAATAATTCATGGGCAGAAAATTCTTCCTTTGAATCATATATGGTAATTATATTTTTTTCATGGTTGTAATCAGCTGAAACAGATTTCACTTCACTTTCTTTATATACAACAATTAAATTCTTTTTATTTTGATAATAATTTTTTTGCCAAGATATTGGATATTTAGATAAAACTTTTTCCACTAATTGATAAGTAGATTCATTTATTTTCATAGAAATACCTCCATTTATAATATCATTTTAGATTGAATATTTGATAAATTAATTATAACGAGTCTTTTAATCGATAGAAACTATTAAGAATTGAAGATTTTTAGATGCTATAGTACCTTCTTTATTTATATTATAATTTTCATAAACTTTTTCAACCTTAAGTCCTACTTTTTTACAACATTCTTTTACCTCATCAATAGTAAAGATTCTAAATGTATGAGAATCATTGTATTTTTGATTATCAATTTCAAAAGTAATTTTACTTTTTTCAATTCTTGTATCCTTATTATAAACCCACTCCATTTTTCTAATCATACCATCATATGAATCCATTTTATTACCTGAACTTTGTGGATTGTGTAAGTCTATTATTATTTTCCCATCATCTTGTAATATACTTTTTAAATTTAACAAACATTTTTCTAAATCATTTGTACTTTTTAAATGATTTAGTACAGCAAACATAGAAATTATTATATTATATTTTTTGGCAATATTTATATTTAGAATGTCTTGTAAATATAGATTAGAATTCAATCTAGTTTTTGCAATCTCTAGCATTTCTTTATTCAAATCTAATCCATCTATATAAAAACCTTTATTAGATATTAATGATGCATGGATTCCTGTCCCACATCCAATATCTAGTATTTTGTCTTTATTGCTTATAAAATTCATTAGAAAATTTACTTCTTTTTTATAATCTTTTTTTTGATAAAATTTATCATAATATTTTGCAAACTCTTTATATTCCATATTATTACCTCACATTATTTTTTCACTAGAATTGGACATAGCTTTATCTAGAAATTGTTAATTTCTATAGCACACATCAAAAATTCTAATTATCTTATCTTGAAATACCATTTGTTTTTTTTCTATAATAGTCTGATAAATTTTGGACTGATGTAGAATTTAATGATCTAAACATTTCGTTAAAATTAAAACATTCATAATATAAACTTAAAAAATCATACGCTAACTGGTTAAAAATATTAAATTCCTCTTCATCAAATATAAAAATTGATTTTGTTTGACAGCTGAAGAATAAGGATTCCCTTCTAAAATTGATACAATGGTCATAAAGCTCCCTTTTAGCTTTATCTGTAACATGAAGTAATCCTCCTATCTTTACTTGTGCATTATTGTAATAATTTTTTTGTAAATATTCTGTGTATTCTCTAAATCCATATACTATCAAAGGAGTTGTTTCAATTAATTGTATAAATTTTGAACAATCTGGTGTTTTATTCTCTGATATATCATATACTTTAAATTCTAAATTTTTGTTCCTTATTGTTTCTAATAGATAAATGAGTACTTCTTTTGATTCACAAATAATTTGAAAATTCCAGGAACTATCTGAATTCTTATTATAATTAATTGAAAATAATACATCTTCTATCAATCTATCAATATCTTCTTTCTGTGCTACAAACTGATTTCCATTTTTATTTATAATATACTCCATTTATATACCCCATTTCCAGAAACTAATATTACTCTATTCATTTGAATTTACCTCTTATATAAAAATGCATTCACTGATTATATCAATGTACAAGTGTTTTTTAATTGACAGAATTTCAATATATTAGATGATAATATTCTATCATAAATTTATGTATTATAAAACCCAAACTTTAATAATTTTAAAAGTTCGAGTTTCCTATCAATCTAGTACAAATGAGGAAGTTATATATATTTTTACCAATGAAAATCGATATAAAAATCAATTACTAGATATAGTATAGCATATTTTTTTATGCTACCAAAATTTTAAAGATTATTATTTGCCAAAATCCCTCTTTTTTTCTCTTGAACAAGAAAAATTTATTAATATTCCTGTATTTTCATATCCAACATTTATATACGCTTTATTAGATGGTATATAATTATAATCAGTATATAATAAGGGTACTAGACCTCGTTCTAATAAATCATTTGTCATACTATAAATTAAATTTGCAGCATAACCTTTTCCTCGTTCATTAGCAGGAGTGTAAACATGACTTAATTTGGCCTGTCCATCTCCTTCACTATAATTAGCCATACAAACAATTTTTCCTTCTTCATTTTGCCATATATAGAATTTGTTTGAATCTAACATTTTTTGGACATCTTTGGCAGCTTGTTCCATACTAATAGGATCAACACCATTCATTTCTTGACTATCATCAAACCAATATTGTGTTAATGTTGCCTTATTATCTATAGTTGGAATCGCTATTTTTCCATTACATTCTCTTGGTTTTTTAGTTTGTCTACAAAATAAAGTACCCATTTCAAAATAATCATCTAAATTTAATTTATCATATCTTGCATTAACTAATAAATCATATAATTCTTTTTTACAAATAAATTTGTCTTTTTCATTATCTGTTAAATATAGTTCTATTGCTTGCTCAATTTCAACTAATTTTTCTAAATCAAAATTATCTTTCGTCCATATCCAAGTAGGCCATCCTATAGCTCCACGACACATAACATAATTTTCCTCATCACTATACAAAACAACAGATTCACTTTTTAAATTTTGAGTTATAAGATAAAACCTATATTTATCTTTTTGAAATTCTTCTGAAAAAAATATTCTATTATTTACATCAATTTGTTTCATTTAACAGTTACTCCTTTTAAACTTAATATATACATTATAACACA
>CATLBU010000008.1 GCA_949879835.1 uncultured Bacilli bacterium | reverse complement strand
ATTGGATTAGGATTAATGTTAATTAGTTTGACATAATTACATAGTTTTAACATATTTGCACATTCATATGTATCAATAGGAACAGAAATAACATTTACTTTATTATTTTTTGCAATATTAATTAAGTCTTGTGGTAATTCTATATTATTAACTAGAATTAGTAAATGAATTCCACTCTTAACAGCATATTCCATGATTTTATAACGATTTCCTACTATTAAAATATCCTTTTTATTTAAGGTAATATCATTAATAAGTGTTTCACTTTTGTAGGTAGCAGCTAATATTCTTCCTTCTATTTTATCATCAAATTGTAATATTGATTTAGCATGTAATGTCTCTAATATATTTTCATAACTTGTATTTAAATAAGTTAAGTCTCCATCGATTAAATATTTAGAAATCTCTTTTACATTGACATATCCCGTTAGCTTATTTTTATAATTTACAAGTGGTAGACCTGTGTAACCATGTTCCATTAAATTTCTATATGTCTTATAGATAGATTGATGTTCTTCAATCATAGCATCTTTCTCATAATGCATATTTTGAATTTGTACTTTAACATCATTTAAGAATTTAGGCTCTTTTATTTTAAAATAATCTAATACAAATTTAGACTCCTTATTTAAATTACCTAACACTCTAGGTTCTGTATTTTCCCCTAGTTTATTTTTTAAATAAGATAGACAGATACTAGCACAAACAGAATCAGTATCTGGATTTTTATGTCCAAAAACAAATATCTTTTCCATATAATACCTCCTCGCACTAGCATTATATCATAAAAATGAATGTTTCCAGTATAAAAAAGGTAATTTTATCCAAAATATTTGTTAGAGGGAGAGGTAAAGAATGAAAGCAACAGGTATTGTTAGAAGAATTGATGAATTAGGGCGTGTGGTGATTCCAAAAGAAATTCGAAAAAATTTACGTATTCATGAGGGAGAAAATGTTGAAATATATATTGATGCAAAAGAAAATATTATTCTTAAAAAGTTCTCTATTATTAGAAATTTAAAAGATTTTTCGCAAAATTTAATTGATGTTATTTATTCATCTTTTAAATATGATATTATTATAACCGATAATGATGAAATTATAGCTGCTTCTAGTAGTATAAAAAAGAAATGTATTAACCAACCGATTAGTGCTACTTTAAATAACTTTATTCAAAAAAGAGAATATATCATAAAAGAGGAAAATGATAATTTGGAATTAACAGAGAATTATCAAATAAATGGAAAATATATAATAGATTCTATAATAGTACATAGTGATGTAGTAGGACTTGTTATCCTTATTTCTGAAAATGATACTATTTCTGAGTTAGATGAAAAAATTGTTCATATAGTCTCCAATTTCTTTACAAAATATCTTGAAGAGTAAGTATTTTTATGTTATAATGTAACATATTTAAAGATTATGAAGGAAAGAGAAATAATTATATTTTTTTAGAGAGTTTGTGGTTGGTGAAAACAAATAAAATAGATTATTTTAAATGGTTCTGGAATTGTTTAAGTGAATTGTTAGCTTAAACCGTTTATATGCGTTAAATAAAAGAGGTAGAGATTCTACGAATTAAGGTGGTACCACGTGAACTACGTCCTTATCAGGCGTAGTTTTTTATATGGAGGGATTTTATGAGAAAATTTGAAAAGATAAGTTTTTATCAATTTAAAAAAGATGTCGAAGATAATAAAATATTGTATGATGAATATAATTTACCAAAGAGAAGTACAAAGTATAGCGCTGGATATGATTTTGAATCTATTATTGATTTCACTTTAAAACCAGGTGAAATTAAAAAAATTCCATTAGGTATAAAGATTGCAATGAACTCTGATGAAATGTTGATGTTAGTAAATAGAAGTAGTATAGGTTTTAAACATAATGTTAGACTTACTAACCAAATTGGTATTTTTGAAAGTGATTATTATAATAATAAATCTAATGAAGGACATGCTTGGTTGAGTTTACAAAATTACGGTCAAAAAGATTTCATTGTCAAAAAAGGTGATAAAATCTGTCAAGGAATTTTTGTTAAATTTTTGACAGTAGATCATGAAGAAGAAATAAAAGAAGTTCGTCAAGGTGGTATTGGTAGTACAAATAGGGAGGAATTAAAATGAAGAAAAAATGTTATATAACAACAGCAATCGCTTATGCTTCTGGGAAACCTCATATTGGAAATACTTATGATGTTGTGTTGGCGGATGCTTATGCTCGATATAAACGTTTGTTAGGATATGATGTTTATTTTCAAACAGGTACAGATGAACATGGTGAAAAAATAGAAAAAAAAGCTAATGAAGCGGGAATTACACCTCAAGAATATGTAGATGATATTGCTTTAGAAGTTCGTAAAGTATGGGATTCTCTTAATACAAGTTATGATAAATTTGTAAGAACATCTAATCCTAGTCATAGGGAAACAGTAACAAAAATATTTAAAAAACTATACAATCAAGGGGATTTATATAAAGGAAGATATGATGGGTTATATTGTACTCCATGTGAATCTTTTTTTACAGAATCTCAATTAATAGATGGCAAATGTCCAGATTGTGGAAGAGAAGTAAAGAAAGCAAGTGAAGAAGCATATTTTTTTAACCTAAATAAATATGCTAAAAAATTAGAAGAATACCTAGAGAATCATCCAGATTTTATTCAGCCTATTAGTAGAAAAAATGAAATTGTTAATAATTTTTTGAAACCAGGTCTTCAAGATTTATGTGTATCTCGTACATCATTTGATTGGGGGATTCCAGTAGATTTTGATCCAAAACATATTGTTTATGTTTGGATTGATGCTCTAAGTAATTATATTACATTTTTGGGTTATGATCCAGATGGAAATCATAGTGAAGAATTTAAAAATTATTGGCCAGCCAATATTCAATTTATAGGAAAAGATATTATTCGTTTTCATGCTATATATTGGCCAATTATGTTAATGGCATTGGATTTACCACTTCCAGAAAAGATATTTGCTCACCCATGGGTTTTATTTGGTGATGATAAAATGAGTAAATCAAAGGGAAATATTGTTTATGCAGATGAACTTTCCCAACAATTTGGAACAGATTGTGTTCGCTATTATTTACTCCATGAGATTCCATTTCATAGTGATGGTACTTTTACTTATGAATTATTTATTGATCGTATCAATAGCGATTTAGCAAATGTTTTGGGAAATTTAGTGAATAGAACAATCTCTATGTGTCATAAATATTTTAATGGAATTGTTTCTGAACCATTAAGTGAATATGAACAGGTAGATTTGGAACTAAAAAATATTGTATTATCTACGCCAAGCAAAGTAGAGCAAAAAATGGAAGAATTTAAAACGATGGAAGCTTTAGATGATATTTTTGAAATTTTTAGAAGAAGTAATAAATATATAGATGAAACAACTCCTTGGATTTTAGCAAAAGATCCAGAAAAACAAGATCGTCTAAAAACGGTTCTCTATAATTTATTGGAAAGTATACGTTCAGGGGCAGTTTTATTACAACCATTTTTGCCAGAAACAGCTGATAGTATTTTCAAACAATTGAATACCGAAAATCGATTTATAGAGAGCATTAACTTCAAAGGAATGGATTTTGGAATTCAACTAAATCAACCAGAGCCATTATTTGTGAGAATTAATAAAGAAGAAAAATTAAATCAAATTTTGAATCAAAATGTCAAGAATTAATATTTTTTGCTGTAAAATGTTGTAAAATGTCGGTAAAATGTCGATTTAAGTAATTGATAGTAGCGTATTTATTGTGTTATAGTATTACTGTTGTTCAAAAAGTAATAGAAAGGGAAAAATATGACAACTAATAAATATGTAGATAAGAAGTATGTTATATTGATAGGCACATTATTTTTTGTTTCTGTATTATGTAGTACTATAATTAATCCAAATATAGTGGATATTGTATATCTTGCCCTTTCATTTGTATTGGCACTAAGATATATAATGGTGTGCATAAAAAACTAAAGTTTCAAATTGAAACTTTTTTTGTTATACTAAATAAGAGGGTGAAATTATGTATATAGATACACATTGTCATTTAGATAGTAGCAGTTATGATTCTATTGAGGATATCATAAAACGAATAGAAAATAATATAATAATAGTAAGTGGTTTTGATAATAAATCCAATCATGAAGTATTAGATCTTTGTAGTCGTTATTCTAATATATATGGTACAATTGGTATTCATCCTACAGAAATAACTGACCACATTGATGAAGATTTACAATTTATTAATAATTCATTACATCATCCTAAAATAGTTGGAATTGGAGAGATTGGATTAGATTATCATTGGAATGCTACTAACAGAAAACAACAAAAGAAATACTTTAAACGACAAATAGAAATGGCGATTCAAAATCGAAAAACAATTGTAATTCATAGCAGAGATGCAGCACAAGATACCTATGACATTTTAAATCAATATGATTTATCAAATATGAAAGTGGTTATGCATTGTTATAGTTATAGTTTAGAAATGGCTCAAAAGTTTCTTCGAATGAATATTAAATTGGGAATTGGTGGAGTACTTACTTTTAAGAATTCTCATAAATTGAAGGAAATCGTTGAAAAATTAGATCTTTGTCATTTTGTATTAGAAACGGATAGTCCATATTTAGCTCCAGAACCTTATCGCGGTAAAAAGAACGAACCAAGCTATATTGTTTATGTTGCAAAAAAGATAGCGGAAATAAAGGGAATATCCTTAGAAGAAGTATTAGCAAAAACAACTTTGAATGCTATTGCTCAATTTGACTTAAAAGACATAATATGATATAATTTACCTATCATTATGAGGTGAATAAAATGAATATATATTTACTAGAACATCTTTTAAGATGGATAGGAATGTTATTTGTATCTTTTATTTCCATTTTTAATGTTGGAACATATGAAGAATATGTTTTGAATGTTGATAATAAGAATATGAGTTTTGGTACTAGTATAGTGAATCATCAACCAATTGTTTTACAAAATTCAAAAGCAGAGGAAGTTCAAGAGGAAATACAAACACCTGTAGTAAATGAACCACAACAGATCAAAGAAGAAAAACCAATTATTAAAGAAGAAATTACAAAGGATATTCCAGAACAAGTAGAAACAACGAATTTAGAAGTTATGACTGCTAAAGTAACTGGATATGGTTCAGATTGTCAAGGATGTTCAGGAACAGGTAATTTAGCCTGTAGAACAAAATCAGGATCTAAACATAGTTTAATAATAAATGGAATTTATTATAATGACGATACTTACGGAAATGTTCGGATTGTGGCAGCTGCTAAACAAAAGTTTCCTTGTGGAACAGTAATTGAAATTAGTAAAGCGGGGCAACAATCTATTTTAGCGATAGTAATGGATCGCGGAGCTTCTATGAATAATGCTTATAGCAATGGTATTATTTGGATTGATTTAGCATATGCTACGATAGCAGATGCTAAGCAGGGAGGAGTATCTGGTTTAGACTATCAAGTTAATGTAAAAAGATGGGGATGGTAATCCCTTTTTTATTATGAAATAGGTTAATTTCAAAGTAATGGAAGTGATAAGATGGAAAATTCATCAAAAGATGTAAAGAGATTAATAGAGGAAAATAACTTTACATTTAAAAAAATGTATGGTCAAAATTTTATTATAAATCATGGAATTATTCAACAAATTATAACAAAATCAAAAGTTGATCATAATACATTGGTAATAGAGATTGGACCAGGTGCAGGGGCCTTGACTATCCCCTTATCTGAGGTTTGTGGACAAGTATTATGTTATGAAATCGATAACAGTTTACAGCCAGTATTAAATCAAGTATTAAAAGATAGGGAGAATGTTGAGGTTTTCTATCAAGATTTTTTAAATAGCAATTTAAAAAATGATTTAAAAAAATATCATTATTCTAAAATATATGTTGTTGCAAATCTCCCATATTATATTACAACTCCTATTATTATGAAATTAATAGAAGAAGAGATTGATGTAAATAAAATAGTAGTAATGGTTCAAAAAGAAGTTGGAAATCGTTTTAAAGCAGAACCAGGCTCAAAAGATTATAATTCTTTATCTGTTTTTTTAAACTATTATTTTAATATTAAAAAAATAATAGATGTTAGTAGAAATTCTTTTATTCCAAAACCAAATGTAGATAGTATTGTTATAGAATTAACCAAAAAAGAACAACAAATACCTATAAAAAATAAAGAATTATTTTTTAAATTGATAAGAGATAGTTTTCGTCAAAAACGAAAAACAATCAAAAATAATTTGAGGCAATACAATTTGGAAGTTATCCAAAAAATACTTTCTAAATATTCTATGGATTTAACCATTCGTGCAGAACATATACCTATTGAAGTATTTATTGATATTGCAAATAGCCTAGATGAAGATTAAATCATCTTTTTTTTATCCAATTGAATAAAATATAGTGGTGATACAATGATTAATATTATAAATAAAATATTATGGGCAATTGCAACAGTATTAATAGTTTACTCTAGTGTTTATTTTTCTTTTCGTTTACGATTTATCCAAGTTCATTTAAAAAGGATATTCTCTTCAATTTTTTATAAAAGTAATACTTCTAATATAAAGCCCTTTTCTATCTTGATGTTTACACTTGCTGGCAGAATAGGTGTAGGTAGCATTGCGGGGATTGCATTATGTATTTATATAGGTGGAATAGGGAGTATTTTTTGGTTATGGATTTTAACATTTTTTACCTCTATTTTATCATATATTGAAACAATTTTAGGAGATAAGTATAAAGAAAGAGATGGAGATTATTATAAAGGTGGCCCTAGTTATTATATTAAAAATGGTTTAGGAAATAAAAAATTAGGAGGAATTTATGCTATATTAATCATTATTAGTTATATAGGTGGTTTTTTAAGTATACAGACTAATACAATTACAAAGTCTTTAAATGAGATTATTTTTATATCTCCAATTATAATAGGAATTATCATTGTGATTATCACTGCCTCTATTATTTTAGGTGGACTTCAAAAAATATCTAGTTTTACAAATAAAATTGTTCCGTTAATGGGGGTTATCTATTTGCTTATTTCTTTTTACATAGTTTTTAAAAATATAGAGATTATTCCCCATCTGATAAATCAAATCATTCAATCTGCTTTTAATTTTAAACCCTTCTTATCAGGCTTTTTAACTACTTTTATCGTTGGTGTTCAAAGAGGTATTTTTTCAAATGAAGCAGGGTTAGGAACAGGAAGTATTGCTTCTTCAATTGGAAATCTTCCAAGTAAACAACAAGGATATATTCAAATACTTGGGGTATATATAACTAGTCTTATAATATGCACATCAACTGCCTTTATTATTTTAACGTCTAATTATAATGGTTTTCAATTTACTGATTTAAATGGAATTGAACTTGCCAGTAAGGCATTTGAATATCATTTAGGTTCAATAGGAACTATTTTTACATTTGTCTCTATTTTGTTATTCTCTTTTTCTACTATTTTAACAGGATATTATTATGGAGAATCTTCTTTGAAATATTTTAATTTGAAAGAAAATAAAAAATCATTATTTCTATTGAAAATATTTACCCTTATTATTTTATTTTTGGGTTGTATAATTTCTTCCGATTTTCTTTGGAAATTAGTAGATGTTTTAGTTGCCATATTAGCTATTATTAACATATATGCTATTTTTCAGTTAAAAGAGAAATTATTCACTTAAACAGATTGTTATAAAAGAAAAAAATATGATAAAATATAAATGGTGGTTTCGTATGATAAATAAAAATTGGGATAAAGTGTTAGAGTCAGAATTAAAAAAAGAATATTTTGAAAATCTCGGGATATTTGTTAAAAATGAATATAGACATAAAAAAATATACCCACAGTATAAAGATATATTTAATGCTTTCCGTTATACAGATTATGATGAAGTAAAAGTAGTAATTCTTGGACAAGATCCTTATCATGGTGATCAAGAGGCACATGGACTTTCTTTTTCAGTTCAAGAGGGCGTACCAATGCCTCCATCTCTTCGAAATATTTTTCAAGAATTATACAATGATATTGGTGTTAAAAGGACAACAACTGATTTAACAGATTGGGCAAAACAAGGAGTTTTACTTTTAAACTCAATTATGACTGTAGTAAAAGATCATCCTTTATCTCATAAAGGAAAAGGTTGGGAAATATTTACCGATCGAGTAATTCAAAAATTGGGTGAAAGAGAAAAACCAATTGTTTTTATTTTATGGGGAAGCTATGCTAGAAGTAAAAAAGAATTAATAACTGGAAAAAATCACAAAATTATAGAGAGTGTTCATCCCTCTCCTCTTTCGGCCAATCGTGGATTCTTTGGCAGTAAACCATTTTCCAAAGCCAATCAATTTTTAGAAAATTTTAATATTCCTCCAATTCATTGGTAATAATCTTGTTTTAAAATAGATTTTAAGTTAGAATATGTTATGAGGTGTAAATATGGAAAAAGCATATGATTTTTTGATGAATGAAGTAGGAATCCAATATGGAGATTCTATTATAGTTGGAGTTAGTGGTGGACCTGATTCAATGGCACTGTTACATTTAATGTCTAGTATTAAAAAGAAACTAGATATTGAGGTAATCTGTGCACATGTTAATCATAATGTTCGAAAAGAAAGTTCTGATGAGAAAAAATTTGTTGAACAATTTTGTCAAGATCACAATATTGTTTTTGAAAGTATGAAAATAGAAGATTATGGTGATGATAATTTTCATAATGAAGCAAGAAGTAAACGATATCATTATTTTGGTAAGATTGTAAAAAAATATAATGCAAAATATTTATTAACAGCACATCATGGTGATGATTTAATTGAGACAATCTTGATGAGAATTGTTAGAGGATCTACTCTTAGAGGATACAGTGGATTTTCTAAGATTGTAAAAATCGATGATTATACAGTTCTTAGACCATTTATTAATGTAACAAAAGATGAAATTTTTGAATATAATCGTATTAATAATATTACCTTTGTTCAAGATGCTTCTAATCAAAAAGACGTTTATACTAGAAATCGTTTTCGCAAATATATTGTTCCAGAAATAAAAAAGGAAGATCCTAATGTACATCATAAATTTTACAAATTTAGTACAACTTTATTAGAGTATAACGATTACATAGATAAACAGGTAGAAAAAGAGATTTCTAGAATTTTTCCACAAAATGTATTAAAAATAGAAGAATATTTAAAAGAAGAAAAGGTTATTCAAATGAAAATCATTTACTATATTCTAGAACATATTTACCAGGATGATTTAATGTTAATAACGGATAGTCATGCTGACTTATTACATCAATTAATTATATCTAAAAAACCAAACGCTTTTGTATATTTGCCAAATAATTTAAAAGCTATAAAATCATATGATACTTTAACTTTTGTAAGTGAAGAAATTAGTGCAGAAGAATATGAAATTGAAGTTATTAATTATTTAAATTTACCAAATGGAAAGAATATAGAAGTAGTTGAATCTTGTGATGATAATAGCAATAATGTATGTCGTTTAAATAGTAGGGATATAAAAATGCCACTTCGCGTTAGAACAAGAAGTGATGGTGATCGAATTCATGTAAAGGGAATGTTAGGTAGTAAAAAAATAAATGATATTTTTATCGACTCTAAAATTTCTACTCAAGAACGAAATATCTGGCCCATTGTAGTAGATTCTAATAATACAATTGTTTGGCTTCCGGGATTAAAAAAGTCAAAATTTGACAAATCAAAAGAAGAAAAGTATGATATAATACTTAGGTACTATTAAAGGAGGAGCAAATTAATGAATAAAAAAACAATGAAAAAAAATGTATTGCCATATGTGTTGATTGGAATTTTTATGTTAGGAGTCCTAATATTTCTAAATGTTGCTAATCAAAAGGTAAATATTTTGACATATGATTCATTCATGAAAGAGATTAAGGAAAAGAATGTAGAAAAGATTACCATTACTCCGAGAAGTAATGCAAGTGTATATGAAATTAGTGGTACATTAAAAGATTATGAAGAAGGAGAAACATTCTTCTTAAAAGCCCCTTTGGCTGAAAGTGTAATGAATAAGATTCTATTATCTGAGGAAAAGTATAATTTTGAAGTTGAAACAGTTTCAGACCCATCTTCTAGTACGCTATTGTTATTTATTATTAATGTTTTACCAATGGTTATTTTAGTTGGAGTTGCCTTTTTCTTTATTTCTAGACAAATGGGTGGTGCGAATAAATCTATGGATTTTGGAAGAAGTAGAGCTCGTTTGAATGAAGATAATAAAAAGATGACATTTGATGATGTTGCTGGATTAGATGAAGAAAAAGAAGAGGTTAGCGAATTAATTGATTTTCTAAAAAATCCTAAAAAATTTCAAAAGCTTGGTGCTAGAATTCCTAAAGGTGTATTATTAGTCGGTCCACCAGGGACAGGAAAAACATTACTTGCGCGAGCAGTAGCAGGAGAAGCAAATGTTCCGTTTTATTATATTAGTGGGTCAGAATTTGTTGAACTTTTTGTCGGTGTTGGAGCAAGTCGTGTTCGTGATATGTTCAAACAAGCAAAACATAATGCTCCTTGCTTAATTTTTATTGATGAAATAGATGCTGTTGGACGTCAAAGAGGAGCAGGATTAGGTGGAGGTCATGATGAGCGTGAACAGACACTAAATCAATTATTAACAGAAATGGATGGATTTGGGGCAAATGAGGGAATTATTATAATCGCGGCCACTAACCGTCCAGATGTATTAGATCCCGCTTTACTTAGACCTGGAAGATTTGATCGTCAAGTAACTGTAAATTTGCCAGATATCAAGGGACGTGAAGAAATATTAGAGGTTCATGCACGTGGAAAAGTATTTGCAAAGAATGTAAAACTTTCTAATATAGCTAGAAGAACAGTTGGTTTTTCTGGAGCCGATTTAGAGAACTTGTTAAATGAAGCTGCTTTATTGGCTGTTAGACGTGATAAGAAATTCATTACTATGGAAGAAATAGATGAGGCTCATGATAGAGTCCTTATGGGCCCTGCTAAGAAAAGCCATAAATATACAGATCATGAAAAGAAAGTTGTAGCTTATCATGAAGCAGGCCATGCTGTTATGGGAATTAAATTAGATGGTGCGAATGAAGTACAAAAAATAACAATTGTACCTCGTGGAGCAGCGGGTGGATATAATTTGATGCTTCCAAAAGAAGAAAATTATTTACAAACAAAAAAAGAATTATTAGAAACAATCAGTGGATTATTAGGTGGCCGTGTTGCTGAAGAATTTATTTTCCATGAAGTGACGACAGGGGCCCATAATGATTTTGAAAAAGCAACTAAGATAGCAAGAGCAATGGTGACAGAATACGGTATGAGTGATTTAGGACCTGTTCAGTTTGAACATCAAGACTCTAGTGTGTTCTTAGGAAGGGATTACAATAAAAGTCGCAATTTTTCTAGTCAAGTAGCATTTGAAATTGATCAAGAACAACGTAAAATTATTGGAGAATGCTATGAATTAACAGAAAAGGTAATTTCCGAAAATAAAGAATTATTGGATTTAATTGCAACGAGTTTATTAGAAAAAGAGACATTGACAAGAGAAGAAATTGAGTATTTAGTGGAACATAAATGTTTACCAGATGAAGATGGTGAGATCGATTATAGTGATTTTGAAGAAGTAAGCTATGAGGATATGACTTTAACAGAACTAAAACAATTAGCAAAAGAAAAAAATATTAAAAATTATTCAAAAATGAATAAAGAAGAGATAATTAAGAAATTAGAAGAAAAATAGTCTTCTTTTTCTTTTGTTTAAAATGATAGCTTTTCGTCGTTTTTTATGATAGAATAGATATAAGTAGAATGTGTAGAAATTTGGTGATGAAAATGGGAAAAATAATTGCTTTAGTAAATCAAAAAGGTGGTGTAGGAAAAACAACATCTAGTATTAATCTAGCAGCATCCTTAGGTGTTTTGAAAAGAAGGACCCTTTTAGTAGATTTAGATCCACAAGGAAATTCTACTACAGGAGTAGGAATTGGAAAAACAGATTATGAAAATAGTGTTTATGAATTATTAAAAGATGATGCGACTTTAGAAGAAGTGGTAATTAAAACTAAATTTAATAATTTATATGTTATTCCAGCTACGATTAATTTGGCTGGATTAGATTTTGAACTAATGGAAAAAAGTAAATTAGATCCAAATTTTGTAAAGGGAAGTCAACTGAAGAGACATTTAACAAAGGCAAAAGAATTATTTGATTATATTATTATAGATTGCCCTCCATCTCTAGGTATTTTAACTACAAATGCTTTAACAGCAGCAGATTCAGTGATTATTCCTGTACAATGTGAGTTTTTTGCTTTAGAGGGAATTATGCAACTTTTAAATACTATTATGTTAGCTCAAAAAAATTTAAATCCAACATTAGATATAGAAGGAGTTCTACTTACTATGTTAGATAGTCGAACAAATTTAGGGTTAGAAGTTGTAGAAGATATAAAAAGTTATTTTAAAGAAAGAGTATATGACACAATTATTCCAAGACTTGTTAGATTATCGGAGGCCCCAAGTCATGGTAAACCAATTGTGGCATATGATCCACAAAGTAGGGGAACAGAGGCGTACTTAAATTTGGCTAAGGAAGTGATTGAACGAAATGGAGAATAAAAAGAGAGCTTTAGGAAGAGGTTTAGAACAGTTATTTAATAATGAAAATTTGGATGTAGAAAAATTAGAACAAACAATTTATGAAACAGCAACCAATGAAGAAATTATTGAAATTGATTTGGATGATTTAAGAGCAAATCCATATCAACCTAGAAAAGTATTTGATGAAAATGCTTTGCAAGAATTATCAGATTCTATAAAAGAACATGGTGTGTTTCAACCAATCATTATTAAAAAAAGTATAAAAGGCTATGAAATTATAGCTGGTGAAAGAAGAGTTCGTGCCTCTAAAATGGCAGGGTTAACAAAAATTCCTGCAATTATTCGTAATTTTACTGATGAACAAATGATGGAAATTGCATTGTTAGAAAATTTACAAAGAGAAAACTTAACGGCTATAGAAGAAGCTTATGCTTATAAGGCAATGCTGGAAAAACTAGATTTAACTCAAGATGAACTTGCAAAAAAAATAGGAAAAAGTCGAAGTCATTTAACAAATATTCTAGGTTTATTAAGATTACCTAGTGATGTTCAACAAATGGTAGCAGAATCAAAAATTACAATGGGTCATGCAAGAGCATTAAGTAAACTAGAAAATTCAGATCAAATAAAAGAATATGCTGATCAAATTGTAAAAGATAAAATTTCTGTTAGAGATATTGAAGAATTAACAACTAAAAAAACCCCGGAAAACAATAAGCAGGTAATGAAAAAGAATAATGAAAATTATAAATATGCAGAAGAAATACTTAGAGATAAATTAGATACAAAAGTAAAAATTAAAGATAGAAAAATTGAAATTCATTTTACAAGTGTTGCTGATTTAAATCGTATTTTAGAAGTTCTTGATATCAAAGAATAGGTGATATAATGTTAGAAAGAATATTAATTAAGGAGATTATTGGTCCCATTATTATCGTACTTGCTACATTTTTAATTTATTTAATTATTAAAACAATAATAAAGCGTACTATGAAATTTAAATTAGCTAAAATGGACTATCGTCGTCATAAAACAATAAGCGGACTTATTCTTAATGTAATTAAATACATTTTAATAATTATTGCTATTTTATCGATTTTAACAATTTATGGAATCAATACAAGCGCTTTCCTTGCTTCTCTTGGAGCGATTGGAGTAGTAATAGGATTAGCTTTTCAAGATATTTTAAAAGATCTTTTATCGGGAATTTCTATTATTATCGAGAATCAATATGGAATTGGTGACACAGTAACTATTAATGATTTTAAAGGAGAGGTATTAGAAATTGGACTTAGAACAACTAGATTAAAGGCAAAAACTGGTGAAATTAAAATTGTATCTAATCGAAATATTAATGAAGTAATAAATCATAGTTTTACTACCTCATTAGCCATAGTGGATGTAATGGTTTCGTATGAAGAAGATTTAAAGAAAGTAGAGGAAGTACTACAAAATGTCTGTGATAAAGTAGCAAAAGAAGTAAAATTGATAAAAGGGAAACCTCAAGTGTTGGGAATTAATCAATTGGGGGAATCAGGAATAGAGTATCGTATTACAGCTGAGACAAAATCCATGCAACATATAGATGTTCAACGTATATTACTTCGTGAAATTAAATTATCATTTGATCAAAACAATATTGAAATTCCATATAATCAGTTGGTGATTCGTAGTGCATGAGTATAGATTAGGTAGTATTGTTATCATGAAAAAACAACATCCATGTGGTACAAATTTATGGGAAATTATTCGTGTAGGGGCAGATATAAAAATAAAGTGTTTAAATTGCGGTAGAGCAATTATGATTCCACGTATCGAATTTAATAAGAAATTAAAAAAAGTAGATACTTATTAGGAGGATAATATGTCAAGATTAAGAAAAAAACAAAAGAAGATTTATGGGCCAGTTTTGGTTATGTTGATATTTATTGTATTCATATCGGTTGCTAGTTTTGTTTTGTCTATTTTAGGTATAGAAGGGTCTAAAACGATTATTAATAATGGGGTATTAGAATCTGGTATGATTACAGTAAATAATGTTTTAAGTTTTAAAGGTTTAAAATATGTAATAGGTCATATTGTAAGTAATCTACAAACTTTTGAACCATTAGTCTTACTGATTATTTCTTTAATAGGAATGAGCATTTGTGAAAAAGGTGGATTTTTTAAAGCTTTATTTTTCCCCCTAAAAAAAGTAAAACTAGGTCTAGTAATTTATTTTACTCTACTGCTTGGAATTGTCTCTAGCGTTATTGGAGATTATAGTTTTATTTTTTTGCTTCCTTTAGCAGGAGTAATGTATAAATACATTGGTAAAAATCCAGTATTTGGAATCTTAGTTATGTTTTTAGGAATAACATTGGGGTATGGGACAGGTTTTATTTTTAATTATAATGATTATTTAATGGGAAATTTAACTCAAATTTCTGCAAATCTAGATGTTGACAAAACTTATGAATTTAATTTATTTTCTAATATTTATATTATGGTTGTTTCGACACTTATCATAACAATTATTTTAACTTTTTTAATAGAAAAATTTTTACTATATAAATTTACAATACGTGAGAATAATGAAGATAAAGATGATGAAGAATTAGTCATTTCCAAAAAGGCTAAAATTATATCTTTATTAGTAGGTTTTATATTCTGTTGTATTACAGTATATTTACTTCTACCAATCAAATTACCTGGTGCTGGAATACTATTGGATAACAATGCAAATCGGTATATGGAAAAAATATTTGGGGCTACAGCGCCATTTAAACAAGGAATCGTTGTATCTATTACACTTTTATTTCTATTATGTGGTTGGATTTATGGAAAAATATCAGGAAATATTAAGAATGGACACGAATTTAGTTTAGGACTTTCTAAAAATTTTGAAAGTCTAGGTTATATGTTCGTTTTAATCTTTTTCTTTTCACAAATGGTAGCAATTTTAAAGTGGACTAAAATAGGTGATATTATAGGAACAAATTTAATTGATTGGATGGGAAGTCTTCAATTTTCTGGTATACCTTTAATTATCACTTTCTTCCTAGTTGTATTGATAATCGGAATTTTTATTCCTGGAACTATAGATAAATGGCAATTAATGTCACCAACTATTATTCCTCTATTTATGCGTTCCAATATTACTCCAGGATTTACACAATTTATTTTCAAAGTAGCAGATGGTGTTAGTAAATCATTTACTCCTCTATTTTCCTATTTTATTGTTATGTTGGCATTTTTGGAAAAATATAATAATGATTCAAAGAATCAAATTAGTATATTTGGAACAATTAAACAAATTTTTCCGATTGTATTGTTAACAATCTGTTTATGGATTTTAATTATTGTACTTTGGTATATTATTGGAATTCCAATTGGAGTAGGAGTGATTTCTACTTTATAAAAAGAGTAAAACTCTTTTTTATTTTTTAAAATTTTATGTTATAATGGTATTAATTGAAAGGAGAATGCAATTTGAGTTTAACAGCAGGAATAGTGGGACTTCCTAATGTAGGAAAATCAACCCTATTTAATGCCATTACAAAACAAAAGATTTTGGCGGCTAATTATCCTTTTGCAACGATTGATCCAAATGTTGGAGTGGTAACAGTTCCAGATAAACGATTAGATTTTTTAAATCAATTATATTGTCCAAAAAGTTTAGTTCCTACCACTATTGAATATACAGATATAGCTGGTTTAGTAAAGGGTGCTTCATTAGGAGAAGGACTAGGAAACAAATTCCTGTCTCATATACGTGAAGTAGATGCAATTGTTGAAGTAGTTAGATGCTTTAAAAATAATGACATTATTCATGTTGAGGGAGAAGTGGATCCAATTCGTGATATTGAAATTATTAATCTAGAACTGATGCTTGCCGATTTAGAAGTTATTAACAATCGTATAGGAAAAATTGGAAAAAAAGCTGCTATGTCAAAGGACAAAGAGGTTGTTCAAGAAGTCAATATTTTGAATAAATTAAAAGAATCTTTAGAACAAAATATTCCTGCCAGAATGTTGAAATTTAATGATGAAGAACAAAAATTAGTAAAAAGTTTTAATCTTTTAACAATTAAACCAATTATCTATATGACAAATGTAGATGAAGAAGATTTGTTAGAAGATGGAAATCAATATGTAGAACAAGTAAAAGAATATGCAAAAAAAGAACAATCAAAAGTAGTGGTTGTTTGTGCCAAAATAGAGTCTGAATTAGTAGATTTAACAGAGGAAGAAAAAATAGAATTTTTAAGTGATTTAGGAATTTCAGAAAATGGATTAGATAACTTGATAAAGGCTACTTATGAACTATTAGGTTTAGAAACATATTTTACGGCTGTGAAAGATGAAGTGAGAGCCTGGACATTTAAAAAAGGAATGAAGGCACCAGCATGCGCAGGTATTATTCATAGTGATTTTGAAAAAGGATTTATTCGAGCAGAAATTATGAGTTATACAGATTTGAAAGAACAAGGATCAGAGTTAAAAGTAAGAGAAGCAGGAAAAATGCGATTAGAAGGAAAAGAATATCAAATGAGAGATGGAGATATTTGTTATTTCCGATTTAATGTTTAATATTGTTGGATTTCGTTAATATAATATATAGGAGGAAAATATGGAAAATAATAGAATTTTTAGTAAAGTATTTATGTGGATGTTTATAGGACTTCTTGTTACCTTTTTAACAGGATATATTGTCTCTGTAAATGACACTATGATTTATAATATTTTTTCAAAAGGAACTTATTTTTTGTTAGTTATTTTAGAATTGGTTTTGGTAATTGTTTTATCCGCACGAATTCATAAAATGCAAACAACAACAGCACGAATTTTATTTATTTTGTACTCGTTTGTCACAGGACTTACATTTGGAAGTATTTTTGTTGTATATAATATTACTTCTATTATGCTTGTATTTATTATAACAGCGGTATTATTTGGGATATTTGCTTTAATAGGAAATTTTACCAAATTAGATTTGACAAAAATTGGTACTATTTTATTAATGTTACTACTTGGGGTAGTTATTTGTACTATTGTAAATATGTTTTTAAATAATAGTATGTTCGAGTTAGTTGTAAGTTGCATTAGCATTGTTATCTTTTTAGGATTTGTTGCTTATGATATTCAAAAAATAAAAAAATTATCTTTAGAAATAGAAGACAAAAACAAGTTGGCTATTATTGGTGCTTTAGAATTATATTTAGATTTTATTAATATATTTTTAGATTTACTTAGAATATTTGGAGATAGGGATTAATATCTCTTTTTTCTTTGAATAAAATAATATTGGCTTTACAAATTTTTTTTAGTCTGTTATAATTTATAGCGAGTATTAATTTACTCCTTGCTTCATTAGAAGCCGATAGACCAAAAGGAGGTGCGGAATATGAGAAACTATGAGATTATGATTATTGTAAAACCTACTTTGAGTGAGGAAGACACAAAAAAAGTTGTAGAAAATTTTTCAAATATTTTAACTACAAATGGTGCAAAAATCATTGGAACAAAAGAAATGGGTCAAAGAGAATTAGCTTATGAAATCAAAAAGTATAAAAGTGGATATTATTATGTTTATGAAATTGAAGCAAATGATGATAAGGCGATTAGCGAATTTGATCGTTTATCTTTAATTAGTGATGATATAGTTCGTCATTTAATTACTAGAATTGAAAAATAAGAAAAGAGGCTGTTAAATGAATCGAGTAATGTTAATAGGAAGACTTACAGCAAAGCCAGAACTTAGATATACGAGTTCTAATATACCGTTTGCAAGATTTTCAGTAGCAATTAATAGAACATTTAGTAATAGTCAAGGTCAAAGAGAAACAGACTTTATTAATGTAGTTGTTTGGAGAAAACAAGCGGAAAATGTATGTAATTTTTTAGATAAAGGTAGTTTAGTATCAGTAGAAGGTAGATTACAAACTGGAAGTTATGACGATAAAGATGGAAATAAGAGATATTCTATGGATGTCGTAGGAGACTCTGTCCAATTTTTAGAGAGTAAAAGTCAGGCACAAAATAGAGTAAGTAATAGTGATAATGTTAGTCCATATGATTATCAAGATAATAATTTCAATAGTGAAATTAGTGTTGAAAATGATCCGTTTGCTGACTTTGGGGATAGTGTGTCAATCGATGATAACTTCTTAGATTAAAAGAAGGAGGTTTAAAAGTGGCAGAATTTTATAGAAAAAAGAAAAAAATATGTCAATTATGTGCAGGAAAGACAGTTAATTATAAAAATCCTGAAATATTAAAAAAATATATTAGTCAAGATAAAGGCAAAATATTACCAAGAAGAGTAACAGGAGCTTGTTCAAAACATCAAAGAGTAATTGCAAATCAAATCAAGAACGCACGTTTTATGGCATTATTGCCTTTTGTGAAATAAGATGATTCAATCTTATTTCCTAAATTGAAATTTGAACCGCACCATAAAGGTGAGGTTTTTTGATATAATAAAAGAGCCCACCCAGCCAGGAGGACCCATATATGAATTATACCCAATTAACAGAAAAAAAGAAAGTAGAAAT
>CATLBU010000007.1 GCA_949879835.1 uncultured Bacilli bacterium | reverse complement strand
ATAATCATTTAGTTAAAAAATGTCAATTGGGAGTAAAAATTATGTTAAAAAAAATAATTAATGAATTAAGAGGAAAGAAAAATCAATTGGAACATTCAACTATTGCTTCACCTATTGAAGTGAAAAACCAAGAATTTGAAATTATGTTATCACAAGAACAAAAATTTTTAAAAATGGAAATCAACGACTACATTTCAATCGTTGATTATGAAGAAAGGATGCAAGAAATTGATCAGTTTGGAATAAAAACTTTAGTAGGTAGCGCGGTCTTATGGAATAGTAGAAAACAAAAAGTAAATAAAGGAAAATTTTATATTGTAGTTATGGAACATCGACTTTATAATATTCTTGTTGATGGCAATCAAATTAAGGTCGATGAAAGAATAAAAAATAATAATATAATAGAAGAAAGAATTTTATTATTCAATGTTGAGGCTCATGACTATGATTACACAGTTCATAATCATGATCAAATAGGAAATACTTTTTATACAAGATATTATAATAAAACTGGAATCAGCTTTGGAAAATTAAATCTGTCAACAGAGGAATTTGTAGATGGAGTTAGTTCTTTAATAAAAAATTTAGAAAATATTGAAGGTATGAAAAATGTACTAGACATAGAATTATTCAAGGTATGTATTTTAGAAAATTTAAAAAGAGAGATTCCCCAAAAAAAGTTATAAATATGTTGCTACTTCTATTAGATAGATATCAAATCTTATCAATTAATAGAAGGAATTGAACCAGGATGTATTGGATAATTTAATACAACGAGTGCAACTAAATAAATTATTAACTAGTAATCGAAGGTTAACAAAAGAGGAATGCTACCACCTATTACAAAACAAAGCAATAGACGATTCTAAAAAAGAAGAGATTTTAAGATTAGCTTATCAATGCCTAGATGAAAATATACCATTAGGAAATTCTCTTAACGAATTTGGAATAAATAAGAGTCATTCGTTACAGGTAGCAAAATTATGCTCTATTATTGCTAAAAAGTGTGATTTAGAGGAAGAAAAAGCTTTTAGATTAGGAATATTACATGCTTATGGTAGAAAATATGACCATGGAAATAAGCGTATTATGATAGGTTTTGAAAAATTATTTGATTTAGGCTATTATGAGGAATCGATTGCTTGTTTAACACATTCCTTTTTAAACATAAATATACTGGTCATTTATGCGCCTAGTAATTCTTATATTATAGATAAAAATAAGAATGCCATTCCTGTAGATGATAGTATAACGCATAATGATATGTATCACTTTTTGAGTACATATTCTTATTCAGATTATGATCGTATATTAAATGTTGCCGATTTAATGGCTACTGAGGAAGGAATTGTATCACCAAGGGAAAGAATTATCGATATTGAAAAAAGAAGAAATATAAAAATGGAACAAAGTAAAAGAGAATTTTTTCTACTACAGTTAGTTGATACAATTGTTTGGTGTTTAAACAAAATGAATGTAGACATTAGAACAACTGCGATAGATTTTGAAAAAGCATCTAATACCATTTATGAAGCAGTCAATGAAAAGACATTAAAAATTATAAAATAGTAAATAATTAAAACAGGCTATTCATTAGTAAAATAACTCAAGTAGCAGGAAGCCTATTGCTACTTTATTATTCATTAAAATATCCATATAAATCAATTACTGAAATTATAAAATGTTTGAATTTTAATTGTGGATAACATTACATTATAATCTTCACAAATTTAATTATATTATGTTAAAATATATTCATAAAATATTATATATCATTATTTTAGAAAGGAATGTTATTATGAAATATGATTGTTTTAAAAATAAAGTGGCTTTTATAACTGGAAGTACTTCTGGATTTGGAAAAGCTACAGCTATAGAGTTAGCTAAAAATGGGGCTATAGTGATTTTAAATTATAATAATGATGAAAAAAGAGCTCAAAAAGTAGTAGAGGAGATATCGAATTTTGGAACTGTTGGCGCTTGTATTAAAGCAGATATTAGTAAAGAGGAAGATATCCTTAAAATCGTATCTATTATAAAAGAAAAATTTGATAAATTAGATTATTTAGTAAATAACGCAGCAATTGATATTGGAGGAGCATTTGAAGAATTTTCAATAGAAGATTTTAAAAAGGAAATGAATGCAAATTTAATTCATCGATTTTATTTGATTCAACAATCAGTAGAATTAATGCGGAAATCTAATCAGCCAAGAATAGTAAATGTTGCATCAAGATATGCGGAAAGACCTTTAGAAACAGCTTCTCCTTTATGTATATCCGAAGCAGGTACAGTTATGCTTACTAAAGTAGCTGCTTTAGAACTTGCAAAATTTAACATAAAAGTGAACACAGTAAGTCCTGCTCTTGCCATTACACCTTTAACACAAGCAATTATGGAAGAAGAAGATTTTGAAAATTATGCCAAGATAAATCCAAGTGGAAGGGTATGTGATCCACAGGATGTTGCAAATACTATATTATTTTTACTATCAAATGCTGCCGATTATATTAATGGAGAAAATGTGAACGTCAATGGTGGAATATTATTAAAATAAGTTAGGAATTATATGAATAGAGATATAGATAGAGAAGATTTATTAAAAATAAAATCAGAAGTTCTTTGTTATGGAATAAAGGTGAATGAAATATCGAATAAAATTTATGATATGGAACATCAAACAGAAGTAAAAAGAACAATCAATATGGGTTTGCAATTACTTTTATCAGATGACATAATTGTTAGTATTCCATATAGTAAAGAAATGATTTTAGATAGCAAATATTATTTATATGAGAAAGATAATCATTTGTATTTAACAGATGAGAATATAATAGTTGAAGCTTGTCCTTTCCCAGTTAAAAGTCCTTTTTGGTATGATTATAAACTAAAAAATGGAAGATTTATATCGGATTATATTCAAAAAGAAGGAAGAGATGTTTTGATATGTTCTGTCTCTTCTTCTTGTTGTTATTTTACAAAAGAGGAACAATGTGCTTTTTGTGCATTAAATAATGGAAAAATCATAAAAGAACAGGATAGAATAGAATCTATCATAGAAGCGTTAATAGTTGTTTTGAGGGAAGATAATACAATAAAATCAATCAATCTAACTGGTGGAAATTTATATACTCCAGATAGGGGAGCCTATCAATATATGAATATTTTAAAAGAGGTTAGAAATATATCTAATATACCTATAGTAGTGGAAATTTCTCCCCCCAATGATTTAAAAATTTTAGAGGAACTTCATGATTTTGGAGCAACTGCAATTGAAATGAATATTGAAATATGGAATGAAAAAATTCGTAAAATGATGATGCCTGGAAAGGCGCAAATCAAATGCGAAGACTACATTAGGGCATGGAAAAAAGCGGTTAAAATATTTGGTAAGAAAAATGTAGGTTCCGCAATTATCATTGGACTAGAAAATCCTGAATCTTCGTTAGAAGGAATAAAAGCCATGATTGATGTTGATTGTTTACCATCCATTATTCCTTTTAAACCATCTAATGGATCAATTTTAGAAAACTTTAGGACCTGTTCTTCAGAGGAAGTATTATCTGTAACGAAAGAAGCTACCAAATTATTAAAAAAGAAACAGTTAAGTCCACTAAATGGACCAGGATGTATTGGCTGTGGTGCTTGTACTTTAGAAAGCGATATGTATAAATAGTGCAATTTATGATATAATGGTTTGCCAGATATGTTATTATGATTTTAAAACGAACTATGAGATTTTAAATATATTAGATACTCTCCTTTTTAATATTAATTCGGTGAAAGAAACAGCAAATAATATTTTGTTTATAGTTCATTAATGTATTATAAAAATGTGGATTCTGATAAATGTATGGAACTAAAAAATAAATTGTTTTAAAGTTTTAATAAATTTAACATATCATATAATCTTATAAGGGGGCTATAAAATGCAATTTAATGATAAACAGTCAACAATTATTAATAAGTTTATAATGAAATATAATTCCGAAGAGGAATTTAGAATCCGTGTTCAAAAGTTATATGATGAAGAAACCTATAAACTATCGATTTTAGAAATATATACCTTAGAAGAAATTTTAAGATATGGAACAAAAGAAATCTTCAATCAGTTTTTAAAAACAAAGGGTATGTATACAGAGGAACAAGCAATTAATTCATTTGATAATTTTATGAAATTATTAAATCAGGATGAAGAATTTAAACAATATAAAATTCATCAATTAAAATATTTTCCAAAAACATTATCCTCAATAGAAAGATTTGCTTTTACCCTAATTAGTAAATCAAAAAGTATAAGGCAAAACTTTCATAACCAAATGACAGATTCCTTAGAATATGATTCGTTTAATCCGATTCTATATTCGACAGATAATGAAATAAGAGAAACAACTGAAAATTTATTCTTTGGGGAACTCATTCATCAAATGATAGAATTACCAGGAATGGAACCTATTAAAGCAAGACAGAAAGTAAATGGGCAAGTATCCAATATCGATAAACCATCGATTATCGAACAAATCCAAAGTACGATTGCAACACATGGATCCATAGGACAATTTAAACATGTGATAGATAAACGGGTCTGCCAAGTTAAATTTAACTTGTTACTAGGAAAAAAGGAAGAGGCTTTTGAACCGTATTTAAAATTCAATACCAATATTAGTGCGAATGAGATTTTAGGATTAGAGAAAGATGATGTAGAGGAAAAAATGTATGATGTTATAAAGGAATTAGTCAAACAGAAAAAAGAACAAGCAAACGATCCAACTGAACCAGCTAACTAGAAATAGTTAGTTTTTTCATGAAATTTCATACAAAATAATGACTAATTTTAGTATAAATGATATAATATGTTTTAATTCGGAGGGTGATACTAATGATGGAAAAAGAAGCAAGTCGATATTATGAAATGTTGAAAGATATTTATAACAAAATATTAACCAAAGAATATAAGCATTCAGCAGATAGACGAAGACTGTTATCTAGTCAAATATGTGATTTAAATTTCATAAAAGAATTTAATAATGACGAAATCTATATTATGATTACAACTTTACTAATTGATTCAATAGATAATTCAAAATATTTTTTATTTCCAGATGAAAATAGAATTAAAGATTATTATTATGTAGCTATTTCAATAAAAGATGAATTTGACTTAACACAAAATGAACAAATAGAACAATTTAGAAAATATTTACAACTGTTTTATGATGGAATTAAATGCTATCATTTACAATCTGACTATGATTTTATAATGGAGTTTTTTCGTAAAACTTATTCTTTATTTCAGGAAAAAGATATTTATTTTGATTTAGTAAAGAGTATAACAGACTTTAATTATTACGAGATTTCTAGATTTGAGAACAAAAAGGAAGAAAGTAAATTTTGTAAAGAAATGATTAATTATATACAAGATTCTTGTTTATATTTTAAAAATAAAGACTTGTTTTTTGATTTAATACGATCAAAATTAGAAAATAAAGACCTTTCAGATAGTGAATTTCTTCAATTAAAAGAGGAATTAAAATTAGAATTAAGATTTATTCAAGAATCTGATGATTCAACATTAACAGATATTTCCAAATATTTAGCAGCAAGGCAATTATACTTTTATGAAAACAAAGGTGAAAATTATGAAAACAAAGGTGAAAATATAGAAAGTGTAGAATATGATGAACCTAATACGATGGAAACTCCTGAGCAACACAATCCCTTTGAGGTAAAATCTGATTTTTTGAATCAATACGCTTTTAATATGACATTGCAGAAATTTATTACCAATCCAGCGATATCTAGAGAAAAAGAAATTGAAAAAATAGAATTAGTAATTATCTCGCCTAAAAAATCTCCTATTTTAATTGGAAATCCTGGTGTTGGAAAAACGGCAATTGTTGAAGGTTTCGCTAATTGCTTGATGAATGGAACAGTTCCAGACATTTTGAAAAATCGAAAGATATTTCAGCTAACAATGGAGAGTTTACTTGCAGGTTCGCAATATCGAGGAGATTTAGAAAAAAGAATGTCAAAATTAGTGAAAGAATTATTACAACATCCAGATATCATTCTTTTTATTGATGAAATCCATACTATTATGGGGGCAGGCGCTACAGAACATGATGTTAATGATGTTGCAAATATGTTAAAACCACATATTGATAGAGGAGCTATTAAGATAATTGGATCAACAACTCAATATGAATATGAAAAGTATATGATAAAAGATGCTGCCCTTTGCAGAAGATTTTATCCTATTTATATTGATGAACCAAGTATAGAGGTAACTAAAGATATATTAAAAGGAACAATTCCTTTAATAGAAAATCAAACAAGAGTACTTTATCCGTTTAATGAGGATACTACAAATGTAGTATTGCATCATTTAATTGAAGTTAGTAATAGAGAGAATCAAAACTCTTTATTTATAACAAGTAGACCAGAATTACCTTTAACTCTATTAGAAATGGCATTTTCTTATGCAGCTTTAAATTCGTCAAAATATTTAAGAGAGGAAGATATAGTAAATGCTATTTATTATGAGGAAAGATTATCAAAAGATAAACGGGAAGAATCCGCAAAACAATTAAGATTGAAACTGAAATAAAATTGCTATAGTAAAAGATAAAGGAGATAATGGTATATGAAAATAGATTGGGATCTTACTCATTTATATGTAGATGATAAAGCATGGAAAAAAGAGTATGATATTTTATTAAGCAAAATTCAAAATTTGGAATCGTTATCCTCTGCATTCTTAGATAATGAACAGAATTTTTCCAATTATTTAAAACATAAAATTGAAATAGATTTATTGATTGAGAGAGTATATTGTTATCCTAAAAGACATTTAGATATAGACTCAAAATTAAGGCAATATAAACAAATGTTGGATGATGCATTAAATCTATATAGCGTTATTCAAAAACAAAAAAATCATTTTGAAAATAAAATGATTGAAAATAATAAATTGGTTAAGAAATATTTAAAAGATAAGGATCTTTCTCATTACCATCGATATATAGAATTGATTTTAAGAAGAAAAGAGCATATTCCTAATACCTCTATTTCTGATTATGCAACTCGTTTAAATATTATAAGGCAGACCTACCAGTCTTTATTTTCTAATACCATAAAATTTGAAAATGTAGAAATAGACGGACAAAAGAAAGTAGTAGATCGAAACAATTATCCGGATTTAGTAATCGATAAAAAACAAGAAAATCGAAAAAAAGTATATGATACTTATACCAATTCATATGCTTTAGTAAGCAATCTTTTATCAGATTTGTATATATCGAAACTAAAACAGGATATACAACTTAGCAAGCAAGAAAAATATGAAACACTATTATCTAAAAAATTATATGAATTAGAGTTACCAAATCAAATTTTAGATAAATTAATTCAAAAGATTAATAAAAATCTATGGGTAATGCATAAATATACAAAATTAAAAAAAGATATATTAGGGTTAAAAGAATATCATATATATGATTCTTCTATGTCAATTTGTAATATTCCTAAAATAGAGTATCCTTTAGAGAAATCTATTAAAATAATCAAAAGTGCCCTTCATATATTAGGAGAAGACTATACTAAACAAATTGATAAAATGTTTAATGAAGGTTGGGTAGATATTTATCCAAAAAACAATAAAAGAATGATGTCTTTTACCTGTATCTCTTATGTAGGAGTGCCCTATATCCTGATTAATTATAATCATTCTATTCATTCTGTTAGAACGCTAGCTCATGAAATTGGACATGCAATCCATACCTGGTATTCTAAAATGAATAATCCTTTTGAATATTTCGAATTTAGTTATTTTCTTACAGAAATAGCTTCTAAAGTAAATGAAATTTTAGTGAATGAATATATGATAAAACATACTACTAATCCAGAAGAAAAAATTTATATTGTGAACAATATAATTAGTAATTTAGGGAATTCTTTATTTGGTCAAGTTATGCTAACGGAGTTTGAACACAATGTTATCAATGAACTTAGTAAAGGAATGAATATTTCTAGTGAATATTTAAATCAGTTATATATGGATTTAAGTAAGAAATATAATGGGGAGGATATTACGTATGATGATAATGTAAAATATGGCTGGTGTAAGATCCCTCATTTTATTATGCAAGATACTTACTATTTGTATCAATATTCTATTGGGACTGCACTTGCTACCGATATAGCATATAGAATTTTAAATAATGAACCAAATATGGTCACCAAATATAAAAAATTTTTAACTCTTGGAAATCGGGTGTCAATTAAACAAGCATTACAATATTTGGATATTGATTTAGAAAATGGCAAATACATAGAGTATTCTATAAAAGTACTTCATAAGAAAATAGAAGATCTTCGGGTAATGTTTAATAAATAAGCTTAATCATAAACAACTAGTCTTTTGTATAGATGAAATCAATACAAAATAAATAAAATATAGCAAATTATATTGATTATATCTTAAAAGTATGATATTCTAAATTTGTTTTTTTATAAAGGGGGATATTTTATGGCTATACATATTGATTATGAAGAAAAATTGGTGCAAGATTCTTTGGATTTAAATATTGACTATAAACAACTTCAGGAAAACCTTAATGCTCAAAATGCGAACTATCAACAACAACTTGGAGGAGTTTTAGAAGATATATATGCTCAATTAGCACAAGCTGAAAAAGAATATGCAGAATTTCAAGCTCAATGTAATCATATTGGAGTTTATTTAGGTGTCAATGGAATTCGTGCCGATGATAATATTGTTTGTCGTTGCCTACTATGTGATAAAAAATTAAATCGTATGGAAATGGAAGCTTTGAATGGTAAGTATATTTATGCTCGTAATTACTTGAACAATCTCTATTCTAACGAATATGATCCTGAATACATAGCAAAATTTGAGATCATGAGAATGATTACAAATGAAATCTTTAAACAATATCCTGAAATGTCAACAGAAGAATTTATAGATGATTTTAATACCCGAATTCAAGTAAGTGTTGCCATTGATAGAAATTTAGAGGATAGAGGAAAACAAAAGATAAAATAGAAGCATTCTTCCAATGAAAGAATGTTTTTTTGTGGAAAATATCTAGGATTTAAAATATCATCAAAACCCTGATTAAATAAAATATTCAAAAATGAAAATCTATGATATAATATGATTAGTAAATTGTATGCTAGGAGGCATTATATGAAAGACATGTTAAAAAAAGGAACTAGTAAAAATATTGTTACTTCAATAATTATCTTATTGTTTGGAATCTTTATTTTTATCAAACCAGATACAACCGTAAAAACCATTTCATTTTTACTAGGTATTATTTTATTATTAACAGGCTTAAATAGTATTGTAAACGCTTTTAGTAATAAGGAAAATCCTAATAATTTAAATATTGCAGTTGGAATTATTATTATGATTCCTGCTCTTATTCTCTTTTTCAATCCTACAATCATCGCTTCTATTATTCCTCTTTTAATAGGAATTTATATGATTATATCTGCTGCTTTTAAATTGCAATATTTATATTCTTTAAAAACCCTTACAAATGCTTGGGATATTTCAGTAGTAGTAGTTACAATTGTTACTTTAATATTAGGAGTACTTCTAGTATTTAACCCTTTTGGAGGAGTGATTGCAATTACAAAATTGATTGGTATTTTTCTAATGATCTATGCTATCCTAGATATTATAAATAATATTAATATTAAAAAGAAAGTAAAAGATGTAGAATTTATTAAATAGGAGAAACAAATCGTTTAATAGACTTATTTGTTTTTTTTTGATAAAATAGAAATAGGTGGTAGAATGAAACGAAGTGAAGTGGATATTAATAAAGTTACCCCTATGATGAGGCAATATTTAGAAATCAAAGAAAAAAATGAAGATATCATTCTATTTTTTCGTTTGGGAGATTTCTATGAAATGTTTTTTGAAGATGCTATTTTGGTATCCCATGAATTAGAATTAACACTAACTGGAAAAAATGCTGGTTTAAAAGAAAGAATTCCTATGTGTGGAATTCCTCATCATGCCGCAGATGTTTATATTGATAAATTAGTAGACAAGGGATATAAAATTGGAATTTGTGAACAATTGGAAGAAGCTGGCAGTTCAAAGGGAATTGTAAAAAGGGATATTATTCAAATTATTAGTAAAGGAACAATTATGAACGAATCCCTAGTAGAATTTGAAAATAATTATATTGGAAATATAATGGATTTCAATCATGCTTATGTTATTAGTTATGCAGATATTTCTACAGGGGAAATCAATACAACTATGTTAGAACATAATATTAGTAAAGTCGTTAGTGAGGTAGTGGACCTTCATATAAAAGAAGTTGTATTAAACAGTAAAATAGATAAGAATATTGTGTCTTTACTAAAAAACCAATTTAAACTAACTGTAACTATTTGTGATGATATAGAAACAAAAAAGGAATATCAGTATATTTATGAAGAAATTGGAGATATTCGATATATTGAAACAATAAAACATCTACTAACTTATATTAACAGTACTCAAAAAAGAGACTTAAGTCATTTACAAAAGGCAGTTATTAAAGAAAATAAGAATTATTTAAAGATGAATATTCACACCAAACGAAATTTAGAGTTAACAGAAACACTTCGTTTAAAACAAAGAAATTATTCATTAATTTGGTTACTAGATAAAACCAAGACAGCAATGGGATCTAGAATGTTAAAAAATATGATAGAAAATCCATTGATTAATAAAAAAGAAATAGAAAAACGTTATGATACTGTTGATACATTATTACAAGAATTTATTTTAAAAGAAGAATTATCCAATTTACTTTTTGAAGTCTATGACTTGGAACGTTTAAGTGGTCGTATTGCTTTTGGAAATGCCAATGCAAAGGATTTATTACAATTAAAAAATTCATTAAAAGTTTTACCAGGAATTCACGATTTACTGGAACAAATCAAATTTAATAAAAATTTTGAACCTTTAGATGAATTGTATCAATTGCTAGAAGAAAGTATTTATGAAAATCCTCCAATTTCCATTAAAGAAGGATATTTAATTAAAGAAGGGTATCACAAAGAATTAGATGAGTTAAAAGAATTAAGAAAAGGCGGAAAAGACTTTGTAGCTCGTTTTGAAGCCGAAGAGAAAGAACGAACAGGTATTAAGAATTTAAAAGTAGGTTATAACCGAGTGTTTGGATATTATATTGAAATTTCAAAGGGGAATACAGATTTAGTCAAGGAAGAATACGGCTATGAAAGAAGGCAAACGCTTGCAAATAGCGAAAGATATATTAGTCCAATATTAAAAGAAAAGGAAGCTTTAATTTTAAATGCTGAAGAAAAAATCATCGATTTAGAATATAAATTATTTGTAGAAATTAGAAATAAAATAAAAGAATATATTCCTAAATTACAGGAAATTGCAAAGATTATAAGTGAAATTGACGTATTACAATCCTTTACAACAGTTGCCGAAGAAAATCACTATATCCGACCAATTATTAGTCAAGATCAAGAGATTAAAATTTTAGATAATCGTCATCCTGTAGTAGAAAAAGTTATTCATGACGAATTTGTTAAAAATGATATTATTATGGACAAAAATACAGATATTTTATTAATTACAGGTCCAAACATGGCCGGAAAATCTACTTATATGAGAGAACTTGCCATTACAATTATTATGGCACAGATTGGTTCCTTTGTTCCGGCTAGTTATGCCAAAATTCCAATTTTTGATGCTATCTTTACAAGAATAGGAGCGAGTGATGATTTAGTAAGTGGGGAATCCACTTTTATGGTAGAAATGAACGAAGCTGCTTATGCTATTTCAAATGCGACAGAGAAAAGTTTAATTTTGTTTGATGAATTAGGTCGTGGTACAGCAACCTTTGATGGAATGGCTCTTGCACAATCGATTATTGAATATATTCATACAAATATTCATGCAAAGACATTGTTTTCAACACATTATCATGAATTAACAGATTTAGAAGATACATTGGATCACTTGAAAAATGTACATGTTTCTGCACACGAAGAAGATGGAAAAATTACATTTTTGCACAAAGTAAAAGAAGGAAGTATTGATAAAAGTTATGGAATTCATGTTGCGAAATTAGCGACCCTTCCAGAAACATTGGTAAAACGTGCTAGTAATATTTTACAAGTGTATGAAAAAAAGGAACAGAAAAGAGATTATAAGATACAAGAGAGTCTTCCACTAGAAGAATTTATACAACCTAAAGAATCTGAATTAGAAAAAAGAATCAAGGATCTAAATCCCTTAGAAATTACACCAATGGAGGCTTTAAATATTTTATATGAGTTAAAAGAAAAGGTAAAATAGAAAGGAAATTATTATGGTATTTTTAAAAAAAGAAAATTGGGTATTGTCTCTTATTTTTACAATTTTATCACAGGGGATATTTAGCTTTGTATTAGGATATTTCTTAAAAGTGTATAAAAAAGACGCGTGGTATATGAAATGGCAATACTGGGTTATTAGCGGTTTATTTTTATTCTTTCCAGTATTTATAGTATTAACAGTTTTTTTAATCCAAACAGCATGTCAGGTTGCAAAAAAATTAGATGTGCCTGGGGATAGTATTTATACTTCACCATATAGTTGGATATTGTGTTTGATTATTCCAATTATCGGATGGACTTTGTTACTAGTTATGCTATTTTATATTATGATATGGCCAACTGTAATGATTTATCGTGGAAAAGGCGAAAAATATGTTAAATAGTACTTTAGTAATTATGGCAGCAGGACTGGGGACTCGTTTTAAAGGGGAAATTAAGCAACTTGCCCCAGTAGGACCTAATGGTGAAACTTTAATGGAGTACTCTATTTGTGGTGCTAAAGAAGCAGGATTTAATAAAGTTGTATTTATTATTCGTCATGATATAGAAGAGGAGTTTAGAGAAAAAATAGGAAAAAAGGTTGCCAAAATAATACCAGTTGAGTATTTGTTTCAGGATGTGACAGAGATACCAGAAGAATATTTAAGAATAAAAAGAGTAAAACCATGGGGAACTGTTTATACCTTATTAGCTTGTAAAAATACTATTAAGGAACCTTTTTGTGTAATTAATGCAGATGATTTTTATGGAAAAGAAGCATTTCATAAGGTTTATCATTATTTACAAAAGACACTAGAGCAAAATCATTTTTGTATGGCTGGCTATATTTTAAGAAATACAATGAGTGAAAATGGTAGTGTAAATCGTGGAATATGTCAAGTAGATGAGAATCAACATTTAGTTGGCATTCGGGAAGTAAAAGCAATTCAAAGAGAAAATGATATTGCGATCGGAAATTATGAAAATCAAGTAATTGAACTTTCCCTAGATAGTTATGTATCTATGAATTTGTGGGGATTTAAACCATCTATTTTTAAATTATTAGAAAGAGAATTTTTGGGTTTTCTAGAGAATATGAGCAATGAACAAGAAGATGAATGTTATCTTTCTACAGCGGTAGATCAATTCATAAAGAATAATGAAATCGATGTAACTGTGTTAGAAACCAATGAACAATGGTTTGGAATGACATATATAGAAGATAAAACATTTGTAAAAGATTGCATTAATCAGTTAATACAAAAGGGAGAATATAAAAATAATTTATATGAGGATTAGAAAATCCAATTCTTTTTCAAAAAAGCATACAAAATACTTGTATGCTTTTTTACTATTCAACTGTAACAGACTTTGCTAAATTTTTAGGTTGATCAATATCGGCGCCTCGTAGTTTTGCTACTTCATAAGAAATTTTTTGTAATGGTAAAATAGTAAGTAATGGTTGAATTAATTTATGTGTTGTTGGAATGACAATTTTATGATGATAGAAATCGCTTTCTACATCACAATTTGTATTCGTTAATAGCGTAACATCTGCACCTCTAGATTTTACCTCTTTTACATTACTAATTGTTTTTTCAGCAATTTCTTTATTTGTAACCACTGAAATAACAGGAGTTCCCTCTTCAATTAGAGAAATTGTTCCATGTTTTAATTCTCCTGCAGGATAGGCTTCACTATGAATATAAGATATCTCTTTGAGCTTTAATGAACCCTCCATTGCTATTGCATAATCAATATCACGACCAATAAAGAAGATATCCTCTTGAGTATATAAAGTTTGTGCAATTTCCTGATACAATTTATCGTTATTTAGAAGAATCTCCATTTGCGTTGGAAGTTTTTTAATACTTTCTAATAATTCCTTTAATTCTTTTCGGTCGATATGATCTTGTCCAATATTAAGAGCAATTAGTGAAAGTAGAGCAGTTTGTGCTGAATAAGCCTTTGTCGTAGCAACAGCAATTTCGCTTCCAGCCTTTGTATATAGTACTAAATCTGCTTCTCTAGCAATAGAACTTCCCACTACGTTAATAATTCCTAGTGTATCTGCATTATGTTGTTTGGCAATTTCAACAGCTGCTAGTGTATCAGCAGTTTCGCCTGATTGTGAAACGGCTATTACTAAACTTTTTTCATTTAAAAATAATTTTTTATATCGAAATTCACTAGCAATTTCAACATCTACTGGAATATTAGCATATTCCTCGATTAAAGATTTACCAATAAGTCCCGCATGCATCGCACTACCACAAGCAACGATATGAATTTTTTCATATTTCGAAAAATTTGGCATGTTTTTAAATAATTGATCCATATTATTTGTTAAATATTCGTTTAACGTTCTTTTGATAACTTCTGGTTGTTCCATAATCTCTTTTTGCATATAATGCTCGTAACCATTTTTATCAATAGAGGATATATCACCTTCAAAACTTTTTACTTCTTTTTCGATTTCTATACCATCTTTATTAAACACTTTTATTTCATGACAATTTATTTTAGCAAAATCACCATTGTTTAAGGTAATAAAATGATTTGTAAATTTTACAATAGCAGGCATATCGCTTGCTATATAATTTTCATCTTCTCCCTTTGCAATAATCAATGGACTATTCTTTTTAATAGCATATAAATTTTCAAAGTCATCATCACAAATTAAACCAATCGCATAAGCACCCCTAACAGTGTCTTGAAAAAGTTGAATGGTAATATTGATATCATTTGTCTTATTATAAATATAATCTAACAATGCACAAGCAACCTCTGTATCTGTTTCTGATTGAAATACATAACCTCTATCAATTAAATCTTTTTTAATCTCATTATAATTTTCAATAATTCCATTATGAACAATCGTCATTTTACCACAACGATGGGGATGGCTATTTATCTCATTTGGAATTCCATGAGTAGCCCATCTTGTATGACCAATTCCAATTTTTGCTTTTTCATTTTGTAAAGATTGTTTTAAATTTTTAATTTTTCCTTGTTTTTTGATAATGCTAATCTCATTATTTTCTAAAAAAGCAACTCCTGCTGAATCATACCCTCTATATTCTAATTTTTCTAATCCTTCAATTAAAACTTTCAAGGCATTATTTTTTTTGCCTACGTAACCAACTATACCGCACATTAAAACTTACCTCCTTGGTATAAATGTGTGATATATTCTTTGTTATAATTTTGATTTTATTTTTTAAAATATATCTAACGATTACATAAACCGTAACAGCATCCGCCGAATATTCGATCACTGTTATCCTCGTCACCTATGTAAGGTCAGGCGCTAATTAAATGATCTTTTTACTATCCTCCTTAAGATTATTTAACTTTCTACTATATTGTACTATATTATGAAACGATTGTGCAAGTTTGATATCTTTAAAATAATTTTTTCAGTTTATTTTCCTTGTGAAAATAAAGTTTAAACGTTATAATTAGAATAGATAGGAGAAGATGTTATGTTAAAAGTAGAAAACATATCCAAATATTACGGAACTTTTAAAGCAGTAGACCAACTATCATTTACTGTAAAGCCAGGGGAAATTTTTGGCTTACTTGGAATAAATGGAGCAGGAAAAACCACCACCTTTCGGATGTTGATGGGCCTATTAGATCCAGATGAAGGAAATATCACACTAAACAACAAAAAAATAGATTATGATATTACAGATCAAATTGGATTTTTAACAGAAGAAAGAAGTTTGCTAACAAAATTAACGGTAAAAGAACAATGCTTATATTATGGGACTTTAAAGGGAATGAAAAAAAATGATATTCTCTCTAAGATGCATGAATTGTTAGAAAAATTTGGAATTTCTGAGTATGAAAATAAGAAAATAAAGGAATTATCTAAAGGAAACCAGCAAAAAGTTCAATTCATTACAGCCATTATGAATGATCCTAAATTATTAATTTTAGATGAACCATTTAGTGGACTAGATCCATTTAATGTTGAATTATTTAAAAACGAGATTATTGAATTATCCCAAAAAGGAAGTATGATTATATTTTCCTCTCATAGAATGGAACATGTAGAATTATTTTGTAAAAAGTTAGTGATTTTGATGAAAGGAAAATCTGTAATAGAAGGTTATCTAAAAGATATTAAAGAAAAATATCGTAAAAAAAATATTTTTGTAAAGGGAACTATTCCTGTTGATCAAATAAAGGATCAAGAAGGAGTTATTTGTGTTGATAAAATGGGAGAAGAATACCAAATAAAAATAGAAGACAGTACATATGTTTCAAAGATTTTTAAAGAAATTTCTAAATCGGAAGATATTACAAAATTTGTGGTCGAAGAACCTTCTCTAAATGAGATTTTTATTGAGAAAGTAGGGGAGTCATTTGAAGAATAAATTATGGTACTTAACAAAAGTCAGTTTAAGTAGAAAGATTAAATCAAAATGGTTTGTAGTAGTTAATATAATCCTACTAGTAGCTATTACAGCAATTTTTAATATAGATAGTTTGATTGGACTATTTGGCGGGGACTTTAATGAAAAACAAAAAATTTACATTATTGATCATACAGATGGTTTATATCCATCATTTAAGGAAGCTATGAAACAAACAGAGATTACATTAAATGATAAAAAAGAGAGTTCCTATGATATTAAGTTATATAAGAAAAGTTTAAAAGAAGGAAAGAAAAAAATAAAAAAAGATGAAAAGTCCATTTTGATAGAATTACAACCAGATGAAAAAGACATTCTAAAAGTAAAATTAATTAGTAATAATTATATAGATACGATGGATTCACAGATCCTTACAAGTGCATTGACTAGTGTGCGAACGACTTTAGCAATCTCTAGTTTGGGATTAACTGAAGAACAGATTTCAAAATTGTATGAACAACCTAAAATAGAAAGAATTATTTTAGATAAAACAAAAAAATCCGAAGAAGAGAATATGGAAATGATGATGACAACTATTTTCCCAATCATTATTTTACCATTTTTTATACTAAGTATTTATTTAGTTCAAATGATTGGAGCAGAAGTGAACGATGAAAAAACAACAAGAGGAATGGAAATTATTATCTCTAATGTTTCCCCAAAAGTTCATTTTGCTTCTAAAATTTTAGCAGGGAATACTTTTGTATTACTTCAAGGTGGATTACTATTAGTAGATTCAGCGATTGCTTTTATAGTTAGAAAAATAATTGGTTCCTCAACTGTGGCTGCGTCAGGAGGATTTGATGTCATGGAGATTGTCAAAGATGTATTAGGCTCTAGTTTGATGAATCAGTTAGTATATATTATTCCATTGATGTTAATTTCGATGATTTTAACGTTTATCGCATATTCCTTGGTAGCTGGTATTCTTGCCTCTATGACAACCAATACAGAAGATTTTCAACAAATTCAAACGCCAATTATGTTGGTGTCTTTAGCAGGATATTATTTAGCGATGATGGCAGGTGTTTTTGAAGGAGCAACTTTTATTAAAGTGTTATCTTTTGTTCCATTTATCTCAGCAATCCTAGGTCCATCTTTACTAATGCTTGGTCAAATTACCATTTTAGATTTTATAATTGGTATTGGGATAGTCATTATTACTAATTTCTTATTAGTAAAATATGGATTAAAAATTTATAAGGTAGGAATTTTAAACTATTCTTCTAAAAATTTATGGAAAAAAATGTTTAAAGCAGTAAAAAATTAGTATGAAAAAGAAAATAGTATTATCTCTTATTATAATATCTGTAATTGGAATTGGTTGTTTCATTATCACTAATCATATATCCAAAAGAGTAAAATATGTGTTTTTATTTATTGGCGATGGAATGAATATAAATCATGTTGAATTAACAGAGGCCTATAATAATATGATGAAACAAAATGATTTTGAAAATCAAGAAAAACTTTCTTTTTCTAAATTTCAAAATATTGGACTTAGAAAAAATCATGATAAATATGACTATGTTCCTGATTCAGCTTCCTCAGCAACTGCTTTATCTAGCGGGCTTCTTACCAAAAATGGTATGCTTAATATAGATGATGAAGGAAATAAAAAAACACCAATTTCATATTTATTAAAGGAGAAAAGAAAAATGAAAATTGGAATTATTACAACTGTTCCAATTCATCATGCAACACCAGCAGCTTTCTATTCTTATAACGTGAATAGGACAAATAGTTATGACATAGCCAAAGATTTAGTAAATTCTAATTTTGATTATTTTGGGGATGGTGGTTTTGATTTAAATCCCCAGGAATTATCTGATATTGAGAAACAGTTACAATCCAATCATTATAAAATAATAAAAAATAAGGAAGAAATAGAAGATCTAAAGAAAACGGACGATAAGATGATAGCAATCAATCCAAACACAATCGCAGGAACTAGTAAATATGCTATGGAAACGAATAATAATGATCTTAATCTCAATGATTTTGTTCGAATTGGAATCAATGTATTAGATAATAAAAATGGATTTTTCATGATGGCTGAATCTGGTATGATTGATTTTGCTTCTCATAATAATGATGCTAGAGCAGTCATATCCGAAGTAAATGTTTTAGATGAAGCAGTAAAAGAAGCCTTGAAATTTTATAAAAAACATCCAAAAGAAACTTTAATTATCGTAACAGGTGATCATGAAACAGGAGGATTAGCGCTAGGAAATAATAGTGGATTTGGGCTAGATTTAACAGCTCTACAACATCAGAAAGTAGTATTTTCCAGTCTTACGAACTATATAAATACAACTTATGATAATCCTAATTTTGATGAGGTTTTCAATTATTTAATGACAAATTTTGGAATAGAAACTTCCATTCCATTAACAGAAGAGAATAAAATAAAATTAAAAAGTGATTATGAATTAAAAGATACTAACCAATTTGTATCATTAATAAAGGATATTTTATATAAAGAAACAATGATTGGATGGACCTCTAATAATCATACAGCTTCTCCAATTGTCGTATATGCGAAAGGCGTAAATAGTGAAAAATTTACTGGAAAATATACAAGTATTGAGTTTAACCAAAAATTGAGAAAAGTTTTAGGCGTATAAAAGATTTCGAAAGAGATCTTTTTCTATGTCAAAAAATATGTAAAGTAAGTTTTAATAATATTATTTTTATAAATTTGTTTGTTAGAATATGATATTCTAAATATAGAAAGTA
>CATLBU010000006.1 GCA_949879835.1 uncultured Bacilli bacterium | reverse complement strand
TATATACCTATTATTTTTTATATTTCAATTTGTTCATCTTTTTCAAAATCACGAATTGCCTTTGTTCCAATTACTTTATACCAATTCATTGGAGAAATGCCATTTCCTGGTCTTTTTACCGTTAAATTCTTCTGATTAAATATTTCGCCCTTTTTTATTTTACAATTTGCTACAATACTTTTTCTTGCTATTGTCCTATTCTTTCTTTCGGATACAGAAGGATATTTTTCTCCGGTTCCAATTGCTTCTTCTATATGACGAATTGCATTTATCATAGCTGTTAATTCCATAGGTTCTAAACTTGCTTTATGATCGGGGCCCTCCATATTTCGATTTAATGTAAAATGTTTTTCTATTACCTGTGCACCTAAGGCAGCTGCAGCAATTGGTATTTCTATTCCTTTTGTATGATCCGAATATCCCACTTTTACTTTAAAATGTTCTTCCAAAGTCAGCATTGCTTTTAAATTCACATCCTTATATGGAGTCGGATATTCTGTATTACAATGAAGTAATGTAATTTCTCCGCTTTTTTTGTCTTTTAATATTGTAACTGCATCTGAAATTTCACTTTCTTCACACATTCCTGTTGACATAACAATTGGTCTTCCTGTCTGAGCAATTCGTTCTAAATAAGGCAAGTTTGTAATTTCTCCAGATGGAATTTTCCAAAAATCCATCTCTAGTTTTTCTAAAAATACAATACTTTCTAAATCAAACGGAGTAGATAAAAATCCAATTCCTATTGCATTACAATAGGATTTTAATTCTATAAAATCTGTATCTTTTAACTCTAATTTTTTTAACATTTCCAATTGTGACTCTTGTTGACCCGTTGTTTTTCTTTGATATTCTGCCTTTGCTGCATGTTCTGTTACTAACTTTTCTGCATGAAATGTCTGAAATTTTATATAATCTGCACCTGCTTTTGCAGCTTCCTCTACCATTTGTTTTGCTAGTTTCAGACTTCCGTTATGATTAACACCTGCTTCTGCTATTATAATAACCTTCATTTTTCAGCCTCTTTTATATTCTTTATATTTATTTCTTTACTTTTTATTTCCTATTTTATATTTTCGGCATACTTTCTCTTCTCTCTTAGTCTTTATTATCTTGTTTCTATTATTTTATTTGCCGGAACTCCCACTGCAGTACAATTTGGCGGAATATCTCTTATCACTACTGCTCCCGCTCCTATAACAGAATTCTCTCCTATAGTAATCCCTTGAATTACTTTTGCACCAATTCCTATTTCTGTTCCTTGTTTTATATGCACATTTCCGGCAAGTTTTACATCTGGACTAAGAGTTACATAATTGTCTATTTTTCCGTCATGACAAACCATAGAGCCAATATTTAAAAAAACAAATTCTCCAATTTGCACTTCTGTAGAAACAATACAATCCATACAAATAATAGAACCCCGTCCTATTGATGCGGTATTTGCAATTATACTATTTCTAATTATTAACTCAGGTAAATCTGTTTGCTCTTCTAATACTATTTTACTTTTATTTCCTTGTAATTGATTTAGAATGATAGTAGGAAATTTTAAATATGGATTCTGAGAAAGTTTTTCTGCGATTTTCTTTCTTAAAGAAGGATTCCCTATACAAATTGCTACATTTATTTCTTCTTTTAAAGATAATAAATACTCATCGTTGCCTAGCCATGGATAAGAAAGATAACCTTCACTTGGATTTTTATCTACAATTCCTATAATTTTCCAAATGGGGTATTGTTGATTTAACATTTGAATCTGCCATACAATTTCACGCATACAGCCACCATTTCCTACCAAAATAAGTGGTTTTATATTATTCATTTTTATATTTCCCTTTCTTGGTTTCACTATATATTTAAAATATATTATTTACTAGAAGTAATATAACAGATATTTTTTTAATTTAAAAGAGATAAAAAATAACTTTACAAAAATATATGTGTACAACATAGAGAGAATATTATAAATATACCAGTTTATAATTTTTACTTATAATTAATATTATTTCTGAAAAATTATAAATTCAATATTATTTATATTAAACATTCAATTAAAATAAGATAATTAGGAGTTATCTGTTGAATATGGTTTAAAAATCCAATAGATAATAAAAAATTTTCTCTGCTTAAAATAAATTACATATTGGGTTTAATTTTTATTCGTGTCCATACAGGTATTTTTTCTTACTTAGAATATTAGTTTTAAAAATATAATATTTTATTTAAACTATTAATATATTCGTGAAAAGTAAATATAAATAATAAATTATAAAAATAAATCAGTTTATATAATACATTTTTGAGGAAAAAGTTATGGATATAAAAGATATTAAAGTTGTAGAAAATACAGCTAAAGAGAATTATAAGGAATCAGAACCTTGGCCGAATGATGATGTATGGCATTCCTATACATACAAAATTTTACAAAAATATATTCAGAACTATATAGATAAATTGCAATTAGTAAATACACAAGTGGTATTAAATGCAGGCTGTGGTAAAACAACCTATAAAACTTGTGCCACTATTATACACATGGATATTATAGAAGAATATATTAATTTATTTGATAACTACTTAGTTGGTTCTATAGAAAAAATCCCCTTGCAAGATTGCTCAATAGATTGTGTAATATGTGTTGGAAGTGTTATTAATTATGTAGATATTCAAAAAGCTATATCAGAATTCAGCAGAATACTTAAACCTAATGGTATTCTTATATTAGAATACGAAAGATCAAATAGTGCAGAGTTTCTTTTTACAAAAAAATATGCAAAAACAGTATTTATGCAAACCTATCAATACAATAATCAATTACATTATTTGTGGATGTATAACGAAAAATTTGTACTTCACTTAATAGGATTTTATAAATTCTATTGCAAAAAAAAATATCGGTTTCATAATATTTCATCATTACTTTTTCGCCTTGGGCTTTCTGAGAAAAAGGCTGCTAAATATTCAATATTTGACAATTGGTTGCAACCTTTTTCCTACTTTCTTGCTCATAATGAAATTCTTATTTTAAAAAAGACGCTCTTTCATAAATTGCCATAAAGATATTAGGGATGAAAGAATAGTAAGTAATGAACAGATAAAAATTTCTATTGAATCAAAACGTTTTAAATAACAAAAAAGAACTGTTGCAAAAGAAAAAAGAACACACAGAAGACGAATTGCCCATTGCTTTGCATAATAGAATCGTTTCTTTTTTAAGGTTATGTTTTCTGTTGATACTTGCTGGCATAATCCTTTTTGAAATAAAGTACAATTAACCAATGTTATATTATCAATTTTTATTTTATTTGTAAATTCCTTTTTTACTTTGTTTAATAAATTAGTAAAAAATTGGTTTACATCATTAGAGTCCATATATTTTTCGTACCATGCTGCATAATGATTCATGTAAATATCAGCTATTATTTTTCCATAAAAGATAGCATCAATATTAGTTTGGGGAAAAAGACCATTTATTAATGGTTTAATAACAAGATTAAAATCTGATATAGATAATTCTCCTTTTATATTGCAGTATGGCTGATAATATGGTGTCCGAAGTATTTTGAATCCTTCCATAGTAAACAACTGTCTATAATAATTGCTATCGACATCTATATATTTATTTTCGCTATCTTTTTTGAGTGACAATTCTGCAATAATATACTTTATATAATAATTTTTCTTTTTTAAGAGTTCACTTATATCTTCAAAAAGCATTTGATAAAAATTATAAAAATATGTATGATTTCTAGGCTTAGTACAAATATAATCAATAAGTAACACTTCACTTTGTGGAAGATAACCATATTCTGCAAAGCCAACTACTGTATTATTAACATATAAAATATAAAAAAACATTTCCCTTTTATCATTATACTTTTTTTGAATATAATCTCGTATTTGCATAGTTGATGTTTCTGAACCTTCATCTACAGTATGTATATATATGTCAAGAGCTTCTGTTAAATCCTTATTATTCACACTCTTAATTAGCTTAATGCTATAATTTGCATCCATAATTAACTCCTAAACAATCCTTATTGGATAAATTTTTTATTATCTATTGGATTTTTAAACCATATTCAACAGATAACTCCTAATTATCTTACTTTTATATATTATAACATATTTTTTTACTTATTCTATCTCTTTTGCTGATTTTTTATATCCATTTAACTTCTTTTTAATTATTTGCATCAAAAAATTACTCCTAGTTTCATTTTTTCTATATTTTTGATAAAATAATAAAAAATAAAAAGGAGATTTTACTTATGAATAACGTACAAACAATTATCGATCAATACTTAGACTTCTGTCAATACCAAAAAAGACTAAATACAAAAACACTAAAAGCTTATCGTATTGATTTAAAACAATTTTCTTCTCAACTAACAATCCTTTCTTTCTCCGCCGTTACATCCGATATCTTGGAATCTTATATTTCTACACTGCACAAAACTTATCAACCTAAAACAGTAAAACGAAAAATTGCATCTATAAAAGCTCTTTTTCATTATCTGGAATACAAAAATATAATTCAAATAAACCCTTTTAATAAAATTCTACTAAAATTTCGTGAACCGATTCGCTTGCCAAAAATAATTCCGCTACATACAATAGAAACCTTCTTATCTGTTATGTATACACAAAAGCAAACCGTTTCTACTCCTCTTCAGAAAAAATGTATCATTCGTGATATCGCAGTAATTGAGTTACTATTTGCTACTGGAATAAGAATATCCGAATTATGTTCCTTAAAACCATCTAATATCAATTTATATGAGCAAAATATTCTTATTTATGGAAAAGGTTCAAAAGAACGCAGATTACAGATTGGAAATGATGATACTATTCATGCCCTTAAAGAATATCAATCTACATATCAGCAAGAAATACAAGACTGTGGCTATTTCTTTGTAAATAGACTGCATCACCGCCTATCAGAACAATCTGTCCGGGAAATGATAAATAAATATACCTCTCTTGCTGCAATCAATTTACATATTACACCACATATGTTTCGCCACTCCTTTGCTACTTACCTATTAGAAGCTGATGTAGATATCCGTTATATTCAAGAAATGCTTGGACACAGTTCTATCAGTGTAACACAAATTTATACTCATGTAGCTATGGCTAAACAAAAAGATATATTAACCACAAAACATCCTCGAAAAAATTTCAAACTATAATATTGATATTTTTAAATCCCTGCATCTTTATTTTTTAAATAATATGCAGGGATTTTCTATTATTTTCCTTTACTTTTTTTATATGTTTCTATTATACATTGATGCTCTTTTGTTTTCTTACTATAATTAATTCCAACAAGCAAAATTTCTCCTGTATAATTTTCCAATGCCGAAATATATGCTTTTTCCTTTATCTGCTGAATCGCTCCATTAACAGAATGATTCCACTTCAATTCTATCACTATTGCTGGTTTATCTGACTGTTTACGTGGAAGCAACACTATATCTGCAAATCCTTTTCCTGTAGGAAACTCTCTTATAAATATATAATCTTTTTTCGCACTAAAATAAGCAAGTGTTATTACACAACTTAAAGAATTCTCGTCATTATAAGATAAAACAGAAGTTTGTTCCACATGAACTTTATTTAATATGCTTGTTACTATATTTGTATCATGACGTAAGGTTGCTTCTAATAATTTTTCTGAATATTGTAACATATCCGCTAATATTCCCCATCCACTTTCTCCTTCTATCACATTCTTAAACTCCTCTCCAATTTCTTGATTAGGAATACAAACTTCTTGTGTTTCTTCATCAAAAGAGAGATAACCTAAATGTACCAAAAGTGTAAAAATATCATCTTTACTTTCAAAACTTGTCATATCATTCTGAAATTTTCTTGAATTAATTTTACATTTTCCTCCTCCTAATAAAGTTATCACAGAGTTTTTTAAATCAGAAAAATTCATATCAATATAAATCTTAAGTGCCTCATAAGTTTCTGTATTATTCCAATAACTATGAATTTCCTCTTCCATAATAGCATCCACTATTGATTTAGGATTATAGATATGAATACCTTGTCTTAAATGATATCCATCATACCAACGTTTCATATCTTCAAAATTCATGGAAAAAGTATAACATAATTCCTTTACTTCCTCCTCTGTAAAACCAACATATTTTGCTAATTTTTTTGGTGCTGTCATAGAAAACTCATCAAAAATATTAAGTGCAGAATGTGTTCCATACTTTTTTATAGGTAAAATACCTGTCATATACACTAATTTTACATAAGTCCGATCTTTAAATAAATCTTGTAGAAAATCTAAATATTTTTTTTGAACTTGTACATTTTCTTTTGCTTCACGAAAAATGCAGTCCCATTCATCCACAATAAATATAAATCCTTTTTTTAATCTGCTCTCTTTTGTAAAAATAGTAGTAAGTGCAAGTGGTAAAGTTGTAATGGAATCATTTAAAAATTCTTTATAGTTCTCTTTTATCTCTTCTAAAACTTGTCCTTCTATTGTATCAACTAAATTTTCTATCTTATCAGCTGTATGTATCAATTGCCGAATATTTAAAAAAATTACATCATATTGATTAAGATGTTGTTCAAAAGAAATCTCTTTTGCTATACTGAACCTTTTAAACAATTCCTTGGAATCACATTCTCTATCATAATAAGCACAAAGCATATTTGCTGCCATAGACTTTCCAAATCTACGTGGTCTGCTTACACACAAAAATCTCTTCTCTTGTCCTAATCTTTTATTAACAAAAGAAATCATTTCTGTCTTATCTACATATATCTCACTAGCAATTGAAATTTGAAACGCTTCATTTCCTGGATTCAGATAAATTCCCATAAATTCCTCCTTTTATTTTTCCAAAATCCAAAACCTTAACTCACTCTATATCTCAACAAACTAATCATTCGAACAAAAAATTTATCATATTTTTAGGACAAATACTTTTATATAAAAACATTATATTATCAATTTTTTAGATTTTCTTTAAAAGAAAAAACCTTTAATAATACCAATTTTACAAATAGTATTGATAGAATTTTTCTAAAATAATTAGTTAAAATAAAGATTATTATTTTTAATCCTTATTATAACACAAATTTAAAAAATGATACAACATGTATTATATAAACGATAAACTTATAAAATTACAAAAGTGTTAAATTGCTCTTCTGTATACGATCTTTAAGATAAAAATTTCAATATTTCAAAAAACTTATTCTGAAAATACGATAAAAAATGGTGATTTTATAAAAAATTTAGTTTATAAGTTTGTCCTATATAAACAAGGACAAAACCTTAAAATCGATTTTGCCCTTGTTTATATAATACATTTTCTAAATATATTATTAATTACATGTCTTTTTAGTCTATTTCTTTTGTTTACTAATTTCATACGAAAACTATTCTGATTTCAATCCACCCACTACAAAAATTTTTTCTAAGCTACTATATTTAAAACTTTATAATAAAAAATTATATTCTTATATATTTTGAAATTGAGATAAATTAATTTTTATTATAAAATCAATCATAATTCTTATCCAATTAAATTAAAAACTTATCCCGTTTACTATAAAAAGGTCTTAATTTCTGCACTACATACAATCTCTCCATTAACCATTCCTTTTGCTTCTCCTTTTGCAACATTATGCTTAAAGGAAAGTAATTTTGCTGACATTATTAAGCTATGATTTTTTTCTCCTGGTTTTACTTCTTTATAAAATCGTACTTTCTCAAACCCAACCAATTTAGGAATTATCTCACTATAATCATTTAAAACCAAAAAACTCAATGAAAAAAGCTGTGCCAATGCTTCTAATTGATAAGTTCCAGGCATAATAGGATATTCTGGATAATGTCCTTTCCAAAATTCCTCTTTTCCATCTAATATTTTAAATCCTTCTGCACTAACACCAGGAATTACTGTTGCTCCATCTAGCATTAAAACAGGATATCTAATTTTTATATATTTTTTAATTCCCTCTATATCTAATTTTATCTCCTCCATCTTTTCTCCCAACTTAAACTATTTTTTATCTATTAATCAAACACTTATAATTCTAAATATTTACAAACATCTCCCCATACTTGTTTTAAAATTTCTTCAACTGACATTTCCTCTTTTATCAAACCCGCACATTGTCCTGCCATAAAAAGACCTTGACTGCTGTCTCCATTCTTAGCTGCTTTTTTTAAAGCATCTTTTAACATCCATCCTGGATTTTCCCTACCACGAAATTCTGCCTCTAAATATTGTCCCGTCAATAAACTCTTTACTGCCCTAATATTATCCTGATCATTTTGTGTAGTATTTAATACAACAGTTGAAATATCTTTTGCCCTTAAAAGTAATTCCTTGTAATTTTTATGAGCTGGACTTTCACTTGATACAAGAAACCGTGTTCCCATCTGAACGGCACAAGCTCCAAGAATAAAAGAAGCAGCTGCTCCACGCCCATCAGCGATTCCACCAGCTGCTATAACAGGAATATCTACTGCATCTACAACTTGCGGTATTAAACACATAGTATTTGTATTTCCAATATGACCACCTGATTCACTTCCTTCAGCTATTACTGCGTCCGCACCATATCTAGCCATTCTTTTTGCCAATGCTACAGAAGCAACTACAGGAATCACTTTCGCTCCATATCCCTTTAATTCAGAAATATATTTTTCAGGATTTCCCGCTCCTGTAACAACAATAGGCACTTTCTGATCTTTTAAAATACAAATAATCTCTTCTACATTATCACTTTTTAATGCAATATTAACTGCATAACTTTTTTTAGTACACTTCTTTAATTCATTAATTTCATATTCTAGCTGCTCTGATTTCAATCCACCTGCTGCAAGAATTCCTAATCCACCATATTCAGAAACTGCTGCCGCCAATTTATAATTAGCAATATAAGCCATTGCCCCTTGTAAAATAGGAATATCAATTTGAAGCATAGAACAAATTCTCTTAATTTTATCTTGAATTTCTTTCATCATTATAATTTCCTTTAATATACCAATTTTTATAAACTTTTTATACAACCACAAAATCAAAACAGCTTATCCTAATCTTAAGGTACATAAGCATATAATTTTTTATATTTATGAAAAACAACATAATTTGGATTTGCATCCAATATAATCTTTTCAAGCACTTCCGGATCATCTAGCATATGATATTCACATATAGCCAATTTAGGAGAATATTTTCTCAAAGTCTCTTGTGCCCCTCTAAGCATATCTCGCTCTGCCCCTTCAATATCAGCTTTTATAAAATCTACTTTATCTAATTTATATTCTTTTACAAATTCATCTATTGTTATCATATCAACTAATTGAAAGTTTTCAGGAGCACCAAATTTTACTGGATTATGTCCAATTTCTCCATCCTCCCATACAATCCGATTATTACAATTAAGATCCTCATCCATAGAAAATCTAACCTTACCTACAAATGCTCCTATCGCTTTCTTTACCAATTCTATGTTATTGTATTTTTTACAAATTTGATTGATATAATGATAAGTAGATGGCACACATTCAAATGCATATGATTTTGCACATCGATTAGCTGCTATAATTGAAAAAAGTCCCATATTGCTTCCACAATCTATAACAATATCATTTTCCTGCAACAGAACAGGAGATACTTCATATGATCCCTCCCAACTACAAGATAAATCCTTATATATAGTTGGAAGAATAATATCCCCACACGACATATAAAAAGCCAATGAATAAGATAGTTCTGCTTTAAACGGATTAATAAATTCCATTTCCTTTAGCTTTATAAAATCTCCGCTCAAATCAACCCCTCTTTGTAAAAAATAATTTCTATAAAAATATTCATATACTTTACAAATATCTTGTGATGAATTAATTTGGCAAATCACATTTTCCAGTTGCCTCTTCAACCCCTCTAAAATAGAGTCTACCCCCCCACATACAGTCATTAAGATTTTGTCCAAATTCTTTTCTTTAGAATTTAAATACTCTGACAATTCAAATACTGGAATTCCATCTATTTCAGTTACTTTCTTATGTCCAGTACTACAAATAAAGCAAGAAACTTTTTGATTTAATATATCTAGCACCCGCTTTAACATTCTTCCATTTTCACCTGGTCCATAAATAATATAACTTTGCGTTTTATCCATTGAAAAAGTTATTTCTGATAATTCTAACACCGTATTCCCATCCTCTCTAATCATTACTTCATATAACAATACCATTTCCCTTACTATTTATTACTTTTAGGTGTATATTGCTGTAAAATTTCTGGGATACAAATTTTAAATTCTGCTTCACATACCAATTTTCCATCTACATATCCCCGTGCAGGTCCAATTCCAATTCCACGTTTCCATGAATTCAATTCTGCTTCTATCTCTAATCTATCTCCTGGTAATACCCTTTGATAAAATTTTAAATTATTTGCCCCTAGAATATTAGTAATTTTTCCTTTATTTCCAGGTAATGTTAGAAATAATAAAATAAATACATGAGATAATGCTTCTATTTGAAGCATCCCTGGCATATTCGGACACCCTTCAAAATGACAGGGAAAAAACCATTCATTAAATGTAAGATTTTTATATCCCTTTGCATACTTTCCCGGAACAATTTCTGTTACTTTATCAATTAATAAATATGGATAACGATTCGCTTCATATTCCTGAATCTGAACAATATCCAAACTCAACTTTTCCTCCATACCATTTCCTCCTACTTATCTAAAAATTTCTGCCGCACTTACAGGATTTTGAGTTGATATATCTCCACTCATATATTTTTTCACAAAATCTTTGTCTTCCCCGGCTAAACATTTATCCGAATATTCAGAAAACGCATCCAATGAAAATGTATAATTTACAATCTCTTCTAAACTCATTTCATAAATATTTCCTAATTTTATATGAATAAATGGACATGGCAAAACGTCTCCCCAAGGAGTAATGTATAAAATATTTCCTGCATTACATCCCAATATTTTTTCTTGTTTCCGATCAAAAGGATCCCATATATCCCTTATCATATTGGGATACTTTTTTCTCAACTGTTCAATATGTTTTGTATCTTCCTCTGTCAGCATAATATCATAATTATTTTTCCAGCATCCAGCCGGAACAGCTGCGTTTAAAATTGATTTAAAACCATTTTCATAGGAATAAGCAAGTTGTTCTTCTAATTCTTTTGAGAAGGCATTGTAATGACCTATTGTAATATTCATAAAAGGTTCCATTCCTTCTTCTTTTACATACTTTAATGCATGAATTGCCCTATCAAATGCTCCACTTTTTCCTCGAAAAGAATCATGTTCTTTTGCATCTAAGCCATCAATGCTGACAGATACCCTGTCAATTCCTGCCTGAGCTAATCGATGTGCCATATTTTGATCTAGAAAATACCCATTCGTTGTTAAATAAATATAAAATCTTTCTGCTCCTACTGCTTTTACCAAATCAAAAAATTGTTCAGGACGAATCAATAATTCTCCTCCCTGTAAATCAAACTCATAAAATCCTAAGGTATCTGCTTCATCCGCTAATTTCGTTATCATTTCCATTGGCATATGTTTTAATGTATTAATTCCTTCTGGTGCTTTTGTAAAACAATGCTGACATTTAAAATTACATGCATTATCATAACTTAAATCAATAATTCTTGGTGCTGTTCCAATTTTCCCGCCATTTTCTTTTACAGCCTTATGAAAATTGTGAAGTTTTTGAAGCACTCTTTTTTTATCTACGTAACCCATATTTTTACTCACCTATCTCGCTTACTATTTTTTCTGCAATCTGCTTTGCCGTCAATCCACACTGCTTTAACACGGTCTCATAGTCACTAGAATGTGGATAAAAATCTTGAATTCCCATGAAAAGCTGCCTTGGTTTTCTTCTCTTTTGTATCATATACTCTGCTACAGCGGAACCTAATCCTCCAATTACGCTATGTTCTTCTATGGTAATTAATAATGGATAATCTATAACAGAATCCAATAACTCTGTATCTAATGGTTTTATCGTATGAAAATCAATAACTTTACAGGATATACCCCTTTCTTGTAAAATATCTGCTGCTGTTAAAGCCTGAGCCACCATAGTACCATTTGCCAATATTACAATATCCTGTCCTTCTCTTAAAATATTTGCTTTTCCTATTGAAAATGAAAAGTCTTCCTTATATATAATTGGAAGATTTTTTCCCTCAATCAAACGAACATATATTGATTTATGATAATTAACAGCATATTCAAATGTTTTTACAATCTCAGCACCATCTGCAGGTGTCACAACTGCAATATTAGGAATAGAGCGTAAAATAGCTGCATCTTCAAAACAACAGTGTGTATTTCCTAAATAACAATGATATAATCCGCTTGAAAGTCCAACCATAATAACAGGCAGACCCATATATCCTTGATTTACTCGAATCTGCTCTAAACACCTCATAGATTGAAATGGTGCAAATGTTGTTGTAACCACACAATATCCTTCTTTTGAAAGAGCTGTCGCAATTCCCATCATATTTTGTTCTGCAATACCCACATCAATAAATTGCTCTGGAAACATCTTTTTATAACGTTCTAATCCTGCTGAAGTAGATACATCTGCAGTAAGTACTATCATATTTGGATTTGTCTTCGCTAATTCCACCATAGTCATTCCAAATGTAGGTCGTGCTCCTACCGTAGACCATTTTTTAACATTTTTTGCTGTTATTTCCATAATAGCTATCCTCCAGCTCTTTTAATGCTGCTTCATATTGTGATTCTGTCATTACTGCATGATGCCAGGAATTATTATTTTCTGAAAAATGAAATCCTTTTCCTTTTATCGTATTAGCAATAATAATTGATGGTTTTTTATTTACTGGTATTTCATGAAATACATGACACAATTCTTTCACATTATGCCCATTCACTTCATAAGAATTCCATCCAAATATCTCATATTTCTTTCTTAAATCACCATGTGCCATAATTTCTTCTGTATCCCCGCCAAGTTGTAGACGATTCCGATCTATAATCACACATAAATTATCTAACTGAAACTGAACTGCAGACATAGCAGCTTCCCATATGGAACCTTCATCTGCTTCTCCATCACCGATTAATATATAAGTTTTATAGTTTTTTCCTTTCTTTTTAGCTGACAATGCTGTTCCTATTCCAAGGGAAACTCCCATACCAAGGCTTCCGTTTGTAAATTCGATTCCATATTTAGGAGTATAAACAGGATGACCCATTAAATAAGAATTCTCTTGTTCAAATTTTTTCAGCTCTTCTAAAGGGATATAACCAACTTCTGCTAATGCCGCATAATATCCAATTACACCATGACCTTTACTCATAATAAATCTATCTCTGTCTTCCCAAACAGGATTCTCCCTATCCAATTTTAATATCTCTGCATATAAAACTGCCAAAATATCAATTACAGACATACCACCACCAAAATGAACTGCATGATTCCCAGATGCATATGACATAGTTAGAGCATGCTTTCTCATATGAAAAGCAAATTCACTTATCTTATTGATCGTTTTCTCATCCAAAACTACATTCCTCCGTCCACACGCCATACCTGTCCTGTTACATAAGATGCTGCATCAGATGCAAGAAATTCTACCACATTTGCAACTTCCTCTGCTTTTCCTATACGTCCCATACAAGTATTTTCTAATTCAAGTTTCATAATAGAATCGGGAGTATAATTTCTTGCCATATCTGTATCAATTAATCCTGGAGCAATAGCATTTACTCGAATTCCATTTTTACCCAATTCTTTTGCCATTGTTCTAGTAGTAGAAATAATGGATGCCTTTGTAGCATTATAAGCAGTTCTGCCTGGATTTCCATCTATTCCGCCACTTGATGCAATATTTACAATACTTCCTTTATGTTGTTTTAACATAAGCTTTAAAATATATTGCGTAAACTGTATTTGGTTAAAATAATTAATTGCAAATAATTCCTTCATTTTACTTATTCCGGTCATTTGAAAATTTGCACTATACACACAGCCTGCTACATTTACTAAAATATCAATAGGAACAGACGCCTTTTTAATCTGTAAAAATGCTTCTTTTATCTGATTTTCATCCTGTAAATCAAAATAAACAGACATAATTTTTCTATTTGTCTGAATCTGAAGTTGTGTTACCCACTCTTCAAATTCATCTGTTCTGGTTCTTGCACACACAAATAGATCAGCCCCACACTGTGCTAATTTTTCTGCTACTGCACGCCCAATTCCTCTGCTTGTTCCTGTTACAACAGCATACTTATCTTTAATCATCTCTGTTTATTCCTCAATCTTTATATTATATTTTTTAAGGATCTTTATTCCTGCCTCAAATGAATTAAAGTCAACAATATCATCCGTATCCATAGAAATGTTAAATACTTCTTCCAATTCAGCAACTAATTCCATATGCCCTACTGAATCCCATTCCATTACAGATTGATATGTCAACTCCTTTGTTACCTTATCTCCATCAATGCCAAGCCCTGTTTTAAATGCTTCTACATATTTTTCATAATTTGTCATTTTAATCTTCCTCCTGAAATTATAATTTGAATCCTTTCAAACCTTGGAAATAACTACTTTTTTCATATTTTATAGTTTCGTAAAAAGTGTACTTTTTCCAAAACTTGTACTTGTATAATTTTAATATAAAATTTAAAAAAAATCAAGAGCATCATTAACCTTTTTAGCAAAAATATTGTTTAAATTTGTGTTTATAAAGAATATAATTTTATATTTTATAGTTTTGGAAAAAGTACACTTTTCTCGAAACCATAAAATATTTTTTAACAAATCTAAAAAAATTTTATAAGCATATCAAAAATAAAATTTAATAAAAATACACATAATAATAAAATTAAGATTATTATAAATAAAAAGGATAAAATCACTATGAAAAATAATGAAATTCTAACTAATTTAGGGATAATAGACATTCAAAATTCCCAACAAAACAGATATCCTCTATTATTCATTGATAAAATAATAGCAATCGAACCAGGAAAAACGGCACATGGTATAAAAAATTTTAGTTATAATGAATGGTATTTTCCTGCACATTTCGCAGATGATCCCAATGTTCCAGGTTTTATTCAGATAGAATGTCTTGCCCAAACATTTATTATGACTTTTTTATGTATGGATGAATATAAAGGGAAAAAAACAAGTTTTGTAAGTGCCAATAATATAAAATTTAAACGTAAAATTATTCCAGGAGATCAACTTGATATTTATGCAGAACTTTTGTCCTTCCGAAGAGGTATTGCTAAAGGATATGTAAAAAGTTTTGTTAATGATGAAGAAGCTTGTTCAGCAGAATTCGTAATAGCTATTCCAGATATTTTAAATTCTTTTAAACCAAAAAAATAAAAAAACTAATTCATATAGAAAGGAATATATAATGATTAGAGTAGCCGATTATATCATAGAAAGACTTTATGAAGAAGGAGTAAAAAATATCTTTTCTATTACAGGAAGAGGAATACTGTATTTATCAGATGCAGTAGCAAAATTTGAAAAAATTAAAAATATTTCTATGCATCATGAACAGGCTGCCGCCTTTGCTGCAACCGCTAATGCTCAATATACTGAAAAAATTGGTGCTTGTCTTGTATCTACAGGTTGTGCATCTACGAATACAATCACAGGCGTATTGGAAGCTTGGCAAGATGGAATACCTTGTATCTTTATTTCCGGACAAAATATATTAAATGAAACTGTAAATTACACAAAAATACCTATTCGAACATACGGTTCACAAGAAACAAATATTATTCCAATTGTTAAGTCAATTACAAAATATGCAACTATGATTACCTCTGCTGAGCAAATTGCATATGAATTAGATAAAGCTTTTTATTATGCAAATTCAGAAAGAAAAGGACCTGTTTGGATAGACATTCCAATTAATATTCAAAATATGAGAATTGAACCAGAAAAACTAGAACGATATATCCCTGAAGAAAAAAAAGAAAATTTTAATTACCTAGATACAAATATAGAAGAAATCTGCCAAGCAATTAATACTGCAAAAAGACCTATTTTATTAATTGGCAGTGGAGTAAGAACCTCAAATTCTAAAGAATTATTTTATAAATTTGTAGAAAAAACTAAAATACCTGTTACCTATTCACATACAGCTACAGATTTATATGGATTAGAAAATCCTTTATCAATTGGAACTGTAGGTAGTTTATGTGGAACAAGGGCAGGAAATTTTGCTGTACAAAATTCCGATTTATTACTTATTCTAGGATGTCGTTTATCTTCTATGACAACTGGCGAAGAATATGAAAAATTTGCACGTGCTGCTAAAATCATTGTTATTGATATTGATAAAATAGAACATTCCAAAAGATCTGTTCAAATTGATAAACTGCTGATTGTAGATATAAAATATTTCCTTACATCTATATTAGATAAAAAAATAAAAACTACATCAATAGAATGGCAAGAAAAATGTCTCCATTGGAAAAATATCTTTCCAAAATGTGAAGATAAATATAAAAATCAATCAAAAGTAGATCTTTATCGTTTAGCGGAAGGTTTTACTAATACTTTACCTGAAAATTCTGTATTTTTATGCGATGCTGGACTAGAGGAACTTATTCTTCCATCTAATATCTCATTTAAAAAAAATATGAGATGTATTCATTCTCCTATGCAAGGTGCCATGGGATTTGCACTTCCTGGAACAATTGGTATTGCTTCAACTGGCAATAAAAATGTAATAGCTGTAATTGGTGATGGTTCTATTATGATGAATCTCCAAGAATTAGAAACCATCCGTTATCATCAATTTCCTATAAAAATATTTGTTATTAATAATAATATATACTCCATTATACGAAAAAGACAACAAGATCTTTTCAGAACTCGAACAATTGGTACAGACTCCAATAATGGTGTTAGTTGTCCTAACTTCAAGAAAATCGCTGAATGTTTCGATATGACTTATATCAAAATAGAAACCAGTAAAAATCTAGAAGAACAATTATCCAGTATTCTGCAATTAGATTCTTCTGTACTTTGTGAAATTATAGGGGTAGAAAATCAAGAATATATTTGTAATTCATATGCTAGAAACCAATCTAAAAAGATTGTACGTAGACCACTTGAAGATCAGGCTCCTTTTTTAGATAGAGAACTATTTCTATCAGAAATGATAATAGAACCCATTGATCAATAAGAAAGGAGGTTACAAAAATGACAGAATGTGTATTCCTAGATAAAAGAAAAATTGGTAACTCTTATTCTCCTTATATTGTAGCTGAAGTAAATACCAGTCACAATGGAAGTGTAGAAACAGCTAAAAAGATGATTGATGAAATTAAACAAGCTGGCTGTGATTGTGTAAAATTTCAATCTTGGTCCTCTAAAACCCTTTATTCTAAAAGCTATTATAAAGAAAACCCTATAGCAGAACGTTTTGTAAAAAAATTTGCTTTCTCTAATGAACAACTTTTAGAAGTTGCCAAATATAGTAAAGAGAAAAAAATTGCATTTGCATCCACTCCATACTCTGAAAAAGAAGTAGATTTTCTTTTAGAATACTGTGATGTACCATATATTAAGATAGCTTCTATGGACTTAAATAATTATCCTTTTCTTAAATATATAGCAAAAACAAAAGCTCCTATTGTTTTATCTACTGGAATGGGTAGTTTAGAAGAAATACGTGCAGCAATTAAAACAATAGAAGATGCTGATAATTATAATATTTGTATTTTACATTGTACTTCCATTTATCCAACAACAAAAGATAAAATTTATCTAAAAAATATTTTGGGGCTAAAAAAATATTTTCCTAATTATCCAATTGGTTTTTCCGATCATTCCCTTGGAATAGAATTAGCTCCCGCCTCTATTGCTTTAGGAGCAAGCTTAATAGAAAAACACTTTACTTTAGATCGTTCTAAAATTGGTATGGATAACCAGATGGCAATAGAAAAAGAAGAAATGAAGCAATTAGTAAAAAATTGTCACTCTGTGTCAATTGCCTTAGGAAGTGAAGAAAGATGTGTTTCTTCTGAAGAATTAGAACAAAGGTTAAAAATGCGGAGAAGTATCGTAAGCAAAAGAAATCTAAAAGCTGGGACAATACTTTCAGAAGACGATCTCGATCTAAAACGCCCTGGCACCGGTTTAAGTCCTGATAAAATTGAATGGCTTATAGGTAAAAAGCTATTAATTGATGTAGAAGAAGATACCTTAATCCAAGAAAATGCCATTGCTAACGAAATATAATTAATTATATAAAATTGAAAGAGAGGAACTTAATTATGACTAATAGGGAAAAATATGATGCAGCTTTTATGGAAACATTTGCAATTGAAAAAAATAAACTAACTGGCTTAGAGTATATGAGTATTCCAGAATGGGATTCTGTCGGTCATATGTCCTTAATTGCAGAATTAGAAGACAGTTTTGAAATTACAATGGATACTGACGATATTATTGATCTCAGTTCCTATGAAAAAGGAATTGAAATTCTTAAAGAAACATATAAAATAGAAATTTAATGGAATTATATTAACAATAAGTTACTGTATTTCACATAACACATTATAAAAATATTTTTCTAAAAGCCTAGACTCTCTGTTAAAGAGTCTAGGCTTTTAATAAAAATGTTAAAATTATTCTTATTTATTTTTATTGATTAAATCTTATCCTCTATTAAAATCTAAACCATTGATAACCAAAATTATCCAATATCATAAGATTTAAAATTTTCACTTTTAGGTGGAAAATCATTTGTATCTAATCTCGGTAGCACAAATTGGTTATCTCTTTCCAAATCTGCTACCTTTACATCTGTAGATAAGCCAAGCAAACACCCTTTCCCTTGAATCCATTCTATTACCTTTTCACTGTAAGATCCATATGGATAATTAATTACCCACTGCTTTCTATCAACTCTAATGCCAAATCAATATCTGTTAATAATTCATTCTTTTCTAAACGATTCATCCAATAATGATTATATCCATGAATTCCAAAAAAACCACCTTGTCTTTTTATTACTTTCATTTGATCATAATTCATATAAAGTTCCTGTGCCATTACTTCTTCCGAAATCCCTACATATTTTTTAAATATACTACTTGATATAATCCCTCTTAGCTCTTCTGGTAAAACTGCTTGTAAAATTCGTTTAAAAAAAATAGTTTCTTTTGTATCAAACCTATTTGCTATTGCATACTTATGGAAAAGTTCCTCATTAGACGGATAATCCCATTCTTTGCTACGATAATAATCTAATTGTTCATATAACTCTCTGCACAATTCTTCAATAGGAGTACTTGCTAAAATAAAATGAATTTTATTTACATCCAATAAGCAATTTTCACAAAATGTTTTCGCAGGAACAAAAAATGAACCTTGCATTTTATATTCCAAAAGCACAGGCCAAACATAAGTATAATTATCAATATAGCCATCATCAAATGTTAATAAAAGTGCATTCGGTGGAAGCGGATAACCTTCTGTATAATAATGAATCACATCTTCCATTGTTATTACATGAAAGTTCTCAGAAAAAAATTGAATCTGCTTTTTAAAAAGTGCATAATCCAAACCTTTTATTTCTGGATAACGACTTCCTTTTAAATTGCGTACATAGTGATACATAACAATATATATTTTATTCACAATATGATATCCTTTCTGACTTTTTCATATTATAAAAATATTTCAACTTATATTTCATTTATTATGAAAATATCAACTTATTCATTTT
>CATLBU010000005.1 GCA_949879835.1 uncultured Bacilli bacterium | reverse complement strand
TGACCAATATTATCATCCATTGAAAAATTCAAATACATCTCTACACTCTTCTCATTTTCTCCTATTAACTCTTCTGCATATGATAATGCATCATCCATTTCTTTTTCACTCATTACTAAAAATAAATCTGGTTGCTTAAATTTTTCTTTCATAATTATTTCCTTCCCAAATAAGATTATTACAATTATACTATAAATCTCTATTATTCGCTATACTTACTATTGAAATATATTTAAATCGCATTTTTTGTAAGTCATTATGTGATAATAATTACAATTCTATAAGTTGTATTTTGACAAAAAAACTATTTTATTATAGAATAATAACCGTATTTGAAAGAAGTAATATTAACTATACAATGATAATCTATATTTCTTAAGCAATTTGATATTGAAAAAATTAATAATAATAGTTATAAATATCTCAATTACTTTGATATATTTATTAAATGTTCGATCATAAATAAAATATAATAAGGAGAAAAAGCAAAGTGGAAGAAGTTATTAATCAAGTACAAAATAATTGGTCTAAGGATTTAATTATCCGTTTTTTATATATAAAATTGGCTCCGTATTTTCAACGAGATCTCTTATATTTTTTAGCCAGTGATAAAGATAAGGAAAAGCAATATAAACAAGGTTTTATTAATCGTTTTCCTCATATCGTGTGTTCTACATTATCCGATTTTTATGTAGACCTATTTAAACAATTTGGAATTAATGCAAAAAAGGTGATTGCTAATAGTGCAAAAATTCCTCTTTTTGCTATTATTGTACAAGGGGAATATGGATGGTATTTTCTTTCGCCTATTAATGACTTATTTCCTAATCAATATGGACTAAAACCCTACTTTTTTGGTATTATTCCTCGATATAAAACTATTTGTAATAATCATCCAGAAATAATTAAACTACCCTATGAATATGTAAAAGAACTAGATACTACTTTAAATATTGATTTTCTTGATGATTTTTTTGCAAACCTGCACCAAATATTTACAAATAGAAAAAAAGCCAACCGCTTTTTTAACCTACCTCAAGAAGAAAAAATAGATTTAAAAGAAAGAAAATTACAATTTTATAACAATGAACTAATAAATCTTGGCAATGTAGAAGGTCTTTTTGAACGTGCTCAATTATATAAATACTTGAATGATAGAATTTTAAATCGGGGTGAAAAAAGACATGTTTGTATTCGAATAGAAGATTGGCCACATAATCCGCATATCAATCTAGAAATCCAAAACAAAACAGAAAATATCACATATAAAGAGGAAAAACAAGAAAAAACCTATAGATTGGTAAAAAAATTATAAGCGTTCTTTATTTTGATTACTGAAAAATTATAAATATATATATAAAGTAATGTAATTTAAATAAAAAAATGGTACAATAGACGACATTGGGAGTTGATATTTATGAGTAAATATGAAACACTTATTTTTGATTTAGATGATACATTAATAGATAATAATCAGTCAATTAAATATGCCTTTACTATTATGATTAATGAATTAGGATTAGAATATAGCGATGAATTATTTTCAAAATGGAAAAAATTTGACACTGCATATTGGCATACTTGGGAGAACGGAGATATGATTATTTCTGATTCAATAAAAACACTTGAAGATAAAATAACATATTTAAGAGCAAATAGATTTATTCTTTTCTTTAAAGAATTAGAATTAAACTTTAATTCTGCAGTTACACTTAATGAATTATATTGTAGTATGTTAGGTGTTAATATAGTAGAAATTGAAAATGCTGGTAAATTGCTACAAGAACTTTATCATCATCATGAGATTCTTATAGCCACAAATGGCCCTAAAGAGGCAGCAATTAATAAATTAAAAAAAGCAAAATTAATGTCATATGTTTCCTCAATGGTTTGTTCAGAAGAAGTTGGTTTTTCAAAGCCAATGTCAGAATTTTTTGATTACTTATATAATAAGACACAAAATAAGGATAAAAGTAGGATGTTATTAATTGGCGATTCATTAACAACTGATGTTTTAGGAGGAATGAATAACGGAATTGATACTTGTTGGTTCAATCCTAATAATAGTTCTTTACCAGAAGAATATTGTCCTACTATGACAATCAATAAATTATTACAACTAAAGAAAAAATTATAGCATGTGAGAATTACCCACATGCTTATTTTCTATTTTTGTAATATTATCCAATTATGACTTTCCTCAATACCATATTTATTTTGATTCTCACTATATTTAACTTTAAATCCAATTTCTGAAAGCATTTTTATATATGTTTCATAATCATAATAACTCCACATCATTTCTTGATTGCAAAAATCATTTTTATATTTCATTATACCTGCATCTTCATCTCTAAGGGTAAGCAATAATATACCATCGTCATTTAGATTATTATATATATTAGATAAGATTTCTTTATGCTTTTCTCTTGGCAAATGAAGTAAGGAAAATAACATCATTATTAAATCATAATGCATGCCCATTTTATAATTTTCAATATCATTAACAATATAATTGGCATTAGTATTTATCTTTTTTGCCTGATTTATATGTTTTTCACAAAAATCTATACCTACAAGACTAAATCCCTTAGAACAAAAATAGTAATCATAAGGATAACCACTGCCACATCCCAAATCTAGGATTTTTCCTTGTTTTGGTATTAATTCTATAACTTTATCAAAAACACTTTTTTCAAAAGGCAATAAATCTCTTTTTCTATATTTTTCTATATAGTTATTGTTTTCATATGAACTTTTAATTTTATTCTTCATAGAATTGCCATCTAAAACACTTTCATCTAAATCTATAAATCCATTTCTACTCCATAACCATAATGCAGTATGGATATCAATAGGTTTATACTTTGTTCCATCAAATAATTTATTCCATTTATCTATTACTATTAGTTGAACGTCAGTTCGTTCTAATTCTTTATCATTAATAAGGCCTAATTTATGAGTTGCTTTAATAACATGTGTATCAGGGGCTACTGTCAGATTTTCTATATTTTTATACTCTCTATCTGTATATTGCCAAATAACGTATAACCAATAATTACATATTTTCGTACCAGATAAATATGGGAACTTCTTTTTATTATCCTTTTGTATAAAGCCTCTAATCTTATCTACATCATTATCTAATGTATCAAATAATTTTCTTATATCCCCATCAAATAATTCTACAAATGTATTGCAAAGTGACAACCAAATTTCAGTTTGCTTTTGTTTTTGTAATGCCACTTTATATTTAGTAAGTGCGTATTGTAATTCTTCAAAACTTTTTTCTAAACAAACTTGAGGATTAAATACAAATCTTGTTTCTTCATCATTATATGTTTTATTAGCACTTTCCCATAATGTATAAGAATTTCTTTGATAGTTTAGAGCCATAGGCAATGTAAAATATAAATAATTTTGTATCGAATCTTTTTCTAAATGGGGATTTTCATCTTCTGGCATAAACTCTCCACCAAGACTACCTTGTTTCCACATTATATACAAAATATCTACTTTTCTTAATATTTCATCTTTATTCATGACTTCCTCCACTTTTACTAATAAAATTATACTACTTAAAGCATACTTTTTCTATATCCCATTGAAATTCAATCATAATTCATATATAATTTTTAGGAGAACAAAGTTCACAAAATGTAGCTGAATTGCTCCAATTTTAATAAATCAATCACACATGGCAAGTTTTATATTATGCAAAAGATTGTAATTTAAATTCGTAAATTATACATTAGAGAGGGGTTGATATAAATGAATTTATCAAATTATGAAAAATACTCATTATCAAAAGAAGAAGTATTACGAGCAAAAGGAGATATAATAAATTTAGTAAATATTGAAAGATTAAAAAATATGACAAATGAATTTGATTTAGTAAGTTTTTTTGAATCAAAGTCTAAAATTGCAGTAATATTAATAACGCCCAAGCAAGTTGTAATTAGTTATGGATCTTATTTAATAGATCATAATAGTTTGTATTCTCACATGGCAAATTGTGTAAGTAAACAAAAATTGAGAAATCCTATGATAGAATTGCGTTGTGTATCAAAAGAAAATAATAAATTCTGTTATCTTGTTTTTCATTCAAAATCAACTATCTTACCAGAAATGAAAAAAGTACTTATAAAAATTCATAGTCAGTTTAGCAAAATTGAAAAGGATATTATATTGTTCAATATGGAGGAGTTCGAAAACCAAATAAATGAAAGTAAATTACCAAAAATTAAACAAATTTATTCAGAAAATATAATAGGTTTTTCACTCTTAGATTATCTGAGTCAATTAAAAACAGAAAAGAATTTAATATACACATTATATAGTCATTCAAAAAACTGAAGTTTTCTACTAATATGAGTTCAATATAGATAACGGCAATATAAGACACTGATATAAATACAGTTAGAATATTTATTATAATATACTGAAGAAATTAAAATTTTATGGTATATTTTGAAAAGAGAAAAATACTTTAATTGGATTTCAGAACATGTTAAATAGTTAATAACTTCCAAAAATTCAAGACAAAAGCTATGAAATCTTTCATAGCTTTTAAAATACCTAATTCAATTAATTTTTTGTTTCTTCTAAATCAATGTCACGTTCTAAAAAATCTTCAAAAACTTTAGGATTATCTTTATAAATATAATTTGGATTATTTTTAATAAAAATTTCATAGTCCTCTTTGTACCACCAAAGTGGATATTTATTTGGTCCATTATCCTCGGAATCCAAATTCTTATCTTCTTGCACATAATCGGCAACCCAACCACAATAATAACATTGATCATACCATCTATGAATGGTGTTATGCCCACAACATGAACATATATTTTTTTCTTCATCTATTATAGTCTTTTTAATAATTTTCCTTATAGGTCCTGTTCTATTTCTCATTTCTGCCCAATTATAATTTGGATTCTCCTTTAACTTTTCTACGTATTGAATTCTATATGCATTTAACGACATTCCATTTTCGTCATTTATTTCATTCTCATCAACCGTTTTAGAATAAGAGTTCCACCAACCACATTTGTAGCAAACCACTTGTAATAGTCCAATAGTCTTGTTATTACAGCACTCGCATTTATCTCCATAAAGGTGCAATCTTGCTCCATATGCATATACTTTATTTTTGTCATGACTAAAATAGTACTCATATTCTTCTTCTTGATCACTCCTTATATAATGAATGTATTTTCTTGCGAAATTTTCTGCCTCTTTATTTCTATACATTTTGGCATATTTTAAAACTAAATCAGAATCTAAGCTATCACTTATTCTTAAATAATTTCTATATACCTCATCATAATAATCTTTTGAAAATTTATTTTTATTACGTATCAGTTCTACTAAAAGACGTTCCCTACTAAATACATTAACTTCAATACCATTTTTTACATAATGGATCGCATTATCATCTAAATATGTATTTGAATAAAAAATCTGATGTACATTATATAAATTTATTCTAGTAAAATTCCTTCTAGTCCCAACAATGATTTTATTTGGTTTAATACTACTTAATTCATAATAATAAAAAGCACTTTCTAAAGTTAATATACAACCTGAATACTTTTTAAATAGAATAGTTAACTCATCAACCTCTTGGGTATCAGAATATAATCCTTTCTGAATTTTAAATAATTTTTTTCGCTTTAATTGAATCTTTATATTATATTCATTTTTAAATTTTTCTTTTATCTCCTTATAACTATATATATTCATAATTTCATTATACCATATGTGAATAATTAGTAAAATTATTTTTTTAGACTATCCCTTATTTTATTTACTTTAAAGTTTAAAAAGTATATAATTTATATATGGGTTTTTTGTGGCCTTTTTTATATTTTAGCATTTAAACTACGTTTTTTTACGTGGTTTTTTTGTGCCCAAATTTAGAAATGAGGGATAATATGCTCAATCTAAATGAAGGTATACAATATGGATATGATATAAAATATACTTACAAAAGAAAAGTGTATACCTTCCCTGCAAATCAGAAAATTTATTATGTTTCTATATTTGCAGGTGGGAGAAGTGCGCCCAAATTTAGAAACGCATATGTATATGCAAATAAATATGGTGGAAAACCTAGTGAATGGTATAAAGTGAAAGGATTCGCCTTAGTAAACGGTCACCTTTTAGAAATACATTGGGTAGAACACAAAAAATATGGAAGATACAGAGGAAAAATAAAATATGTTTTAAATAAAGAAAGTTATCATTACAAAGAGATACTTTCTTTTTTATTATATAAATAGTGGTATATTAATCTCATATCGGTTGACTATTAATTAGTTTAAATCCATTGTTATCTGTAATTTCATATACACCATTAAATTCTTTTATATCTGCTAATTCAATACCTATTTTAATTTAAAAGAAGCTTTTGAGCTACCTTCCACATAATACTCAAATATGATAAAATAATGCTGAATAGAGGTTCGGTTATGCAAAAAATTATTAATTCAATTATTCATAAAAACATAAATTTATTTGGAAATAATCCAAGTATAACAAAAATAAATGTAGGATTTACAAATACAATCTATAGTATTAATGATTCTTTTATTCTTAAAATATGTACCAATATAAAAAATGAAGAAAATTTCAAAAAAGAAATAGATTTTTATAATTCAAATTCTGGAAGTCGTTCGATCCCAAAATTATATTATTCCAGTGTAGAAAAGAAAGAGGTTCCCTACTATTACGAAATAATTGAAAAAGTAGATGGAATTTCTCTATATAACATTTGGCATACACTTTCTGAAGAGCAAAGGGAAGAAATAATAAAACAAATATGTGCAGTAATGAAACAATTGCATTCTAAGATTGGACAAAGTTATAATTGGGCTGATTATAATAAAAAACAATTTTCTTTATTATACGCTAAAATCAAGGAACTTGATATTTTTAACAAAGAAGAAGAACAACTTATCAAACATGCATATTCAAAATACGAAAAATATTTGCGAAGTAAAACCTTTGTTCTCGTTCATAACGATTTACACTTTGATAATATATTCTATAACAACGGAAAAATAAAATTAATTGATTTTGAAAGATCCATGTTTGCGCCAGGAGATTTTGAATTAGATATATTTTTTAGGATGGTTAGAAAACCTTGGAAATTTGCTAGCGAAGAAACAGAGAAATATATCGATTCAAATGATTATACAAATATAAAACTATATATTGAAAGATATTATCCCGAATTAGTTAATATCCCCTTCCTAGCTCAAAGACTTGCTATCTACGATATGATATACTCTTTAAAACAGCTTATAAATTATCCAAATGAAAAAGAATTAAAAACCAATGTTATAGAGGATTCAAAAATAGTAATCCTTCAAGATGAATTGCATTTTAAACACAAATTCTAATAAAAAAGGCATTCATATACTTCAATAGAAGAAGCTATCACTACAGAAGTAGATAGACATGATGAAAATAATATGAGAGAGTTAGTAGAAATACCAGGTATTCCAAATAGACTAACCTTTAAACAATTTAACCAATATGTAAATCCTTTCGAATCTATATCAACTTACGAATCACAAAAAAATTTGTAAATATTTATGAAGAGATCAAACTCTTTTTTTATTTTAAGAAAAGATAGACACAATTAAAAAATCACAATCACATATAAAATACATGATCATGATTAGTATAAGATACACTTATTAATATTTCATATTATCAAAATATTGATTACTGTCATGTAATTTTTTAAATTCTGGAGTTTTTTCTAACTCTCCAACAGACATAGCTAAATTATCATAATAAATTTTATCATGCTTATGAACAAATTGTTTTTCTTTTATTGATTGCTTTTTTAACAGTGATTTTAATTTGGGATGATTATCTAAAACGAAATACATTTGTGGTGGCATAAAATCCGGTATTACCTTTCTAATCTCATCTAAACTAATTGGATTATCAAACAGTGCTAAAGACTTTATTGGAATAGCGTTTATATCTTTATTTAAAATATACTCATCTATTCGTTTTAAAGTCTGAGGATATTTTAAATAATTATCCCTAGTAAGATCTAAACGAATAGGTTTACCTAATTCCATAATTCCTATCACCTGTCTTGATTTACCACTTAAATATAAATAAGCTCTTGTTTCGTCATTACAAAATCTTTTTCTATATTCATACCTTTTAATTCCATATAATAATGGTTTAAAATATTCAGGTCTAAAACTTAAAAATATTTCTTTCATCTAGATATCCTCTTCTTATTTTCTTTTATTTTCAAAGTAATAGTCTCTATTTTTGAATTTCTTATTTCATCTTCTATTTTCTTTTGCATATTCTTAGCATTCATAAAATCAACATCTCTCAAAGCTGTTCTTTCTAATAAAATTTCATCATTTATATATAAATAAACAATCAAATCGCATTCTAATAGAACTGTACCAAACATCGGGTACCCTGGTTTAATAGATAATTTTTCTCTCACTAGTTGATCCATTTTTTTACCAATCTCTTCAGTCCAAGGGGTACTGCAAACATAATCTGTTTCTTCTTTTGTTAATAATGGAAAGATTTCTTTATCCATATCTAAACCAATATTTAAAGCATTTATCATTGTTGATTTTCCTGTACAAGTAGTCCCTAACACACAAATTCTTTTATTTTTATTTTCTTCAAATATTCTTATTAAATTATCAGGATTTGCTTCTATCATACTTTTCACCTTTTTCTATATATCAAATTAAAATCATACCATCTCCTAAACCAGCATTTGATCTAGTTTCAAATCCAAATTTTTTATAAAATTTTTCTTTCCCTTTAGAGGCACCCAAATAAGTTCTTATATTAGGGTTGATAAGTTTGTATTCGTTTATTTTTTTCAAAAGAGAATTCATAATCATAGTACCAATTTTCTTTCCTTGATATTCAGGAATAACCATAATATCTTGAACATAAAGAAAAATCGTTTTATCGCCAATTATTCTTCCATATCCAATAATTTTATTTTCATCATAAACACTCACAGAGTATAAGGTATTATTTAACGCCTCTTCTACAATTTTAATATCTCTATTCCCCCAACCAACTTTATCTGTTAAATAATTAAAATTATCTACCGAAATTTTACTTTCATCTATCCTTATCATTTTTTTCTCCATATTCTAAAATTTTATAATCTTCTTATAGAAGAAAAATTTTCTGACACTTCCTCCAAAACTTGTGGTTTGTTACTAATATATTTTTCAAATTGTTCCTGTTTTATTGCTTCAATAATGGAAGGAATTCCATCATGAAATGTAATATTCTCCCAATATACGAGCATTTTAACATCGTTACCTGGTCTTACCAAAACATTTCCTTTAGATTCCCTAATTAAATTCCCCTTAGAGTCTTCTTCTTTAAAACCACCAGCACGGGATGCAATTTTATACATGATATCAGTATACATCTGATCCAATACATTTCTTCTTGCTTCATTATTATCAGCAGAAATGATTTTTTTATAATAATCTGGTAATGATTTTAATGTTTCAAAAAAACGTCTATTATATTCTTCATTATCAGTCATTAAATTAATTCCCCAACCACTATAATCTTCTTCTTTCAAATCAAAATCAGAAGGAAACTGGCCTAATATCATTTTTTGAAATACATTACACATTTGTAGTATCATCCCTGTTTTAAATGTATCTCTCCATCTGATCATTGAATTAAAAAATGTTCTTCTATCTTCCCACTTAAACCAATTATTTTCTGCAACATCATATGGCATCATATTTAAAAAATCAGCAGGAATATATTCTGGTTGCTCAATATCCATTGAATAAGGCAAATGATTTGCAAAAGCATAAACCATAGATGTATATAACGATAATGAGGGATTTCTATAAATATCCTTTTTATCGGGATCTTGTAATATAGCCCGATTCCAAGTTAACTCATAGTTTTGTAAAGAAATGTCATATGTTTTAACTATTAATTCGTCCATAATTATCTATCTCCTTTCTCAGAAATATTATAGCATTTCTATAAATTCATGAAAAGAATAATGATATAAATGATTAAAAAAGATAACTATATATCCATATGATTTAAAATGTGTTAATTATAATTTTCAATATTTATCTTTTCTGTGTATTTTTTCTAGCAATTTTCCCTGACTTTTTTCAGCAATCAAATCATAAAATTCAATTCCACATTGATCATATATGTTGCTTACTTCTTCTAATGTTACATTTTCAGTATACCATTCAAAATATTTTGAATAATATTCACTTTGTTTAAATAATAATAATCTTCCCGTTACTGTAAATAAATCTATAATATCTGTTTCTATTTGATCTACATATATATTTAATCTAGTAAATCCCAATCTTTCTAAATCTAATACATCATTTAACGTTTCAACACTTTTTTGAGAACATGGATCTACCTCAAATTGTTTTTCAATATAATCTGTTAAGTAGGATAAAACCTTAAATGCATCTTCTCTACTCATTCCAACTGGCAACATAAAAGGCTTAAATGAATAATCAATACGACCTACATTATTAGGACCCATACCATATCTCTCACCAATTCTATGGTAATCTATATAATGTAATCTATAAACATTTTGCATGCCTAATGGATGATTCTCTAAATTTGCCTCAAACTCATAATCCCTATCAGTCAATGAGGGGATAAAAAAATCTTGTATAAAATAGCTTAATTTTTCTTTTAAACCCATAATCGAACTCTCCTATTATAAAAAATATTATATCAAAACAAAGTTATAATTTCTTTTATATTTTCATCAGCATTTCCAACTAATTTCACAATATCCGATAATTCATAAAATGCAACTGTATTTTTAATACCAAATTCAGCTTCCGTTTCGGCACATAAAAATATCTTTTTATGTAGCGCTAAAGCCATTCCTAGCTCAATATGCGCACCTCTTCCTGCTGGTAGTAATATAATAACAACATCAGAATCAATAATACCTTCTCTTTCTAATTTTGCATATTCTATCATATCTTCTATAGAGACATCATCATTAACATTCTTTACCCAATCGTAGGTTTGATGCCACCCATTCTCTTTTAATAACTTTGCATAGTAATTTACTAATTCACAGTTTTTCATTCCAGAACCAATATAAAATTTCATTATGATACTTCCCTTTCAAATATTAAATTCAATAAAATTATACTATAAAATAACAATTCATTCTATAATATTTTACTTTTTTTAATACTACAACTTTCTAAAATTAAAGATTCTCTTGAAGAATCACAATTTTTTAGTAAAATAAATGAAAAAACAGGTAAATTGGATACGCATACCAACATACCTGAGTATTTTAATAATTATTATCCATAATCTACTATATTTACAATACCAGAGTCTGCATTTACTTCAACAAACATTCCATCCCTTAACACTGAAGTTGCATTTTTACAACCAACAATACAAGGGACCTTTAATTCTCTAGCAATAATAGCAGCATGACATGTAATACCACCTTCATCTGTTACAATGGCAGCGGCGCTTTTCAATATTGGGGTAAATTTAGGGGTCGTCATAGTAGTAACTAAAATATCTCCTTCTTTAAATTTTTCAAAATCTTCTTTTTTAAATACTTGACATACTTTTCCTTTTGCAATGCCACTATAAGCAATATTTCCTTTTACTACATTTTGTCCTTGTTCCATTTCTATTGCAATATTATTTTTTTCTAACCACTCATTATATTCTTCCATCAATTCTAATTGACCATTAAAATAAATATAACCTTTTTTTCTTTCTTCTACTATATTTTTAGATGGTAATTGATTATCAAAAATTTCATGAATCAACAAATACTTTAAGTCTTCTTTATATGCTTCTGGTAAATGATTCTTCGCTTTCATTAATAAATATTCATCGGCCTTATAAAGAATATAATCATAATGATTTCTAAAATCAACTAATAGGGATTTTATTTCAGAAGATATATTTTCAAATCTTCCAGCTAAATTTCCTAAACTTGTAAAGGGATAAATTATAAGCATATTTTCAATAAAAGTTTTATATTCGAAGTTTTTATCAGTATCCACCATTTCATTTAAATATTTACAAGAATCTAGTACCTTTTCATACATTCTTTTTATTTTATCGATATCTAAATCCATATAATAATAAATATTACTTGGCTCTTCTTCTAAATCTGTATCATTATAATAAATATTTACAATCTCTTTTTCCTTATCATAGATAAATAGCGGTTTAAAATAGTACAAATCTCTTGTGAGTGATTTTATACCTTCATATTCTCCTTGATAATATATCTCTATTTCAATTAAAGATTTCTCTCTAGAAATCACTTTTTTATAAGGAGTTTTTTGAAAATTAAAAGCGGTTATCGGTCTTGTTTGAACAATATAAATATGATTCTCAAAAATACACCATTCTATATCAACAGGTACTCCAAAAATTTTCTCTATATTTAATACACAAGATTCTAACTTAGCAATTAATTGCTCAGATAGTTTAACGTTTCCTAGTGATGAATCACATCTACTTGTTTGTCTTCTTACCATAAAATAGGAAGGAGTAACACTCCCAGAAACCAATTGTTCTCCTAGTCCTTCTATGGCTTCAATTACTGAGTAATTTTTACTATTCATTGTTGGATTTAGTGAAAAAGCTACACCAGCATATTCAGCAGCAATCATATCTTGAATAATTATATTCATAGAAATAGAATGACCATTATCGTTATAAGAAACAACATTATCGTCATATAAAGATTTCCAACAATTCTTTATGGCATGCATTAAACCATCTTTTTCTACATTTAAAAATGATTCATACTGTCCTGCGAAGGATTTCTCTTTTCCATCCTCATTAGTTGCAGAAGATCTCACAGCAACTTTTGTAAACTGATATTGATCCCACATCCTGTTTACTTCTTCTATTAAATTACTAGGAAGGTTAGCATGATCAATTTTCTTTTTCATTTCATCATTGGATGTATGAATATCAATACTATTAAAATCTAAAAATTCTTGATAAGCATTTGATGTAAGAATAAAAAATTTAGGGACTGTTATATTATTATTTACTAATTTTAATAAAGAATTTGCTTTCCCGCCAAAATGAAATTCCTCTACTTTTTCATTATATTGAACAATATTTTTCATACTCTAATCACTTCATTTAATTTTTCAATTAGTTCATTCTTTTGATCTGTCGTATAATACCCATCTATATGTCCTAATAAATTTCCATGTTTAAAAATTAATAGTGACGGTAATTTTTGAATATCATATTTTTTAATATTCTCACTACTTTCTGTTTTGTAATATAAAGTATCTTTAGGAAGTTCTTTTGTTAAGTCCTTGATTGGAATTGATTTTAATAAACATTCTGCTAAATCTGGATTGTATACTTCAATGAGGGTAATACAATCCTTTTCTGTTTTTTTATCAATCTCGTCTAATGAAATCGTAAAGAAATCTGATATTGCAACTGCGCCATATCGATCAACAAACAAATCTTTCGTTGTCCTAGGATCATCTTCTATTTCTTTTTGCATCCTTTGATATTCTTCATTGGTTCTTGCTACTTTAAATGCTCCAATAGGACATTCCTTTTCACATAAACCACATGAAATACATTTATTATTATCAATTTCAATGGTTTCTTTTTCTTCATTCCAAGACAATGCTCCTGTTGGACAAACCTCAATTCCTCCACATTCTTTCGCATTATCGCATATTTTAAAATTTACTAATACTGCCATATTTTAAAATTCCTTTCTATATACTTTATAACCAATATCCTCTACAACTTTTAAATTTGGTAACATTCCTGCTTTTTCTAAAATTTCATCGATTTGATGAATCATCTCTTCTTTTTCTTCTAAATTGGCTGGTACTTTAATATCTGCCCACCAATCTAACATTTCTTCCTCTAATTCCTTTTGAGATTCAAATTGATCTTCATTAAATGTAAGGCCACTTTCTAACAAACTATATCCATTTTCTCTCATAACCTCTGCAATCAATTCATTTGATTTTTGGATTCTATCACTATGATTCTCATTTGGATTAAATACTTTAAAAAGTTCATTGGTAATCGCATTTTCTGTTGGTTCAACAAAAACAATTGTATTACTAACACGAATCATCTCTTGTAAGATTCTTCTTTTTAATTCTAAATCTATACTATAGACTTCTCCACTTAAATCAAATTCATGAAAACTTGTGTTTAATAATACATCAAAACTTTTATCTTCAAATTGCATATGCTCTGCATCCATTAATAATAAACGAATATTGTTATAATCTTTCAGATTTTCTTTAGCAATCTTCATAAATTCTTTTGATACATCAATAGCCGTCACATTTTTCGCAAAATTGGCTAAAATTTTTGTATACTTTCCATTAGAAAATCCTTGTTCTAAAGCATTTTCTACCTGAAGATATTTTTCTAAATCTCCCCACATTTCTTGTAATGATTTCATTTTTATTCCTCCTTTATAAAACCTTTTCCATAACAAATGATGGCGCACCATCGACTGTCTCTTCACAGACATAATTTGTTTTTACAAAACCATTTTTTTCATGAAACTTTATCGCTTTTTTATTTTGTTTTTTTACCCAAAGGCAACAAATAGAATACCCTAATTCTTTTAAACGACTACATGCAAAGTCTTCTGCCTCTGTTCCGATTCCCAAATCCTGAAATTCTTTTTTTATATGAAGTGTTCGAAACTCTCCTATTTTTTGCATACCTTCTTTATAATCATCTTCTGGGCTTCCTAATTCTAAAATTCCAACTATCTCTTGTTCATATTCTATCATATATAATTCAAATGAAGTATCTTTGATATAATTTCCAAAGTTATTTGTAAGTTTTTCTACATTAAATTCATCATCAATGTGCTCAATTGAAACGTACTTTCCATATGTATCTTTCCAAGATTGATTTAACAAATTGGCATAAACAGAAGCATCATTTATATTGGCCTTTCTAAAATTTATCATTTCTTCCTCCTCAACATTCTTACAATATTGATTAACCTTTTTACAAAAATATCAATTTCTTCTTTAGTATTGTATTTTCCTAAACTAATTCGAATAGGACTATATTCTTCTAAATTAGCATGACAAGCAGTTAATACATGAGATGGTTCAGCTAATTTGGAATTACAAGCAGATCCAGTTGAAACATAAATATTAAAAGATTCTAGCATCAATAACAATTCATCCGCTAGAACACCTTGAAATGCTATGCTTGAGGTATTGAAAAGGCGATTATCGAAATCCCCATAAATCATAACTCCATCAATATGATTCTGAATTTCTGTTTCCATATAATCTCTTAATTGCTTTAATTGATCATTGGTTTCTCTATCCTTTAATAATAATTCAACTGCTTTTCCTAGTCCTATTATATAGGCAACATTTTCAGTACCACCACGCCGATTGTTCTCCTGATGTCCAAAAATTAGAGGGGTAAAGGGAATTCCACTTCGAACATATAATGCCCCTATTCCTTTTGGAGCATTTATTTTATGACCAGATAAAGAAAGGGTATCAATATCCATCTCTTGAACATCAATTGGTACTTTTCCGATTGCTTGAACAGAATCACAATGAAATAAGATATGATGTTTTTTTGCAATTTTTCCAATTTCTTTAATCGGATAAATATTTCCAAGTTCATTATTTGCCATCATTACTGCAATTAGGCAAGTATCTTCAGTAATACTCTTTTTAAGCTCTTCTAAATCTATTCTACCATATGAATCAACTGATAAATAGGTAATCATATATCCTATGCTTTCAAGATATTTCATAGTTTCCATAATAGAAGCATGTTCTACTTTCGTTGTAATGATATGTTTTTTATTCAGATCCATTCTAATTGCATTCATAATAGCTGTAACATTACTTTCACTTGCACAACTTGTAAAAATAATTTCATTTTCTTCAGCATGCAATAACTGTGCGATATTTTTTCTCACTTTCATAATTTCATTCTTTACGTCTTTTTCAAAAGAATAAGTACTACTAGGGTTATCATATTGTTCTCTTAAATAAGGTAACATAGCATCTAAAACTTTTTCATCACATTTCGTTGTTGCATTATTATCTAAATATATTTTTTGGTTCATTTATTTTCTCCCCTTAACTATAAAACTTAATAAAATTATATCACATTTTAGTATCATTTTAGAGTTTTAATATTATAAAATTAAATTGTTTCTTTGTATACTATAATATATTCACAAAAAAAGATGATTAATTATTTTCATCTTGAATTCTTTTATTACTATTTGATTTATCCTTGTCCACCTTATAAAAGAAATGAGATAAATACATAATCCCTTAACAATTACTTATAGTTTTTATAAGGATTTTGTTTCCAATAATCTAAAATCAACTTATCTCTTAAAACAATTGATTTTTTTGTAATTAATGGTCTATAAAATTCATTATCTAGCGATGTTGCTTCTAATAAACTCTTATTGATTAATTGAATAACTTCATCTAAAAAATAAAATTTCAATTCGAAGCCTTCTTCTTCATCTTTTTTATCTGGAAGGGGATTCGCTACTAATACTCCCTTTGATAAATAATATATCTCTGTAAACACAACTTCAGCAACAGGATCACTTGGCTTTATTTCCACGGTCTCTCCGATATGATAAAAATCTGAAATATTACCAAGATATCCTGTCATTTGTAATAAAATTTCCCTTACCTGGTGTAAAATATTTCTATTAGGTTCTATTGATCGAGCTGGTAGTTTTATTTCTTTGGTATTTTGATATGATTCGATAGCATATTTTCCATCTTCCCGAGCAAAGATAATACTTGCCCTATAACGTATTTTTGGATTCTTAGATATTCTGTTACTATCAATTAAATCTTCTACATTTAATTTAGGAAAATATTGCGATACAACGTTAGGCGTTATAACTTGAAAGAAAAAATCTTTCTTTGTTAAATCTCTTTCCTGACTATTTATATTAAATAGAAAATCATTTTTCGAAGAGCTTTTATAGATAATAATTTCGCTATTATCTGGAAGATAAGAAGCCACTTCTTCTGGATATAATGAGTTCTTACTTAAAAGCATTTCAAATATCTTAGAAACACCTCCATGGGAAACAATTAAAACTGTTTTATTTTTATAGGCTCTTAATAATTTTCCAAAAATAAAATAAACGATTGGCCACGCAAATTTAAAGAAATTTTCTACATTTAATGGATTACTATAATCCCAAACAATATCATAGTTAAAGGTCTTTTTGTTACGTCCCTCATATAATGCATAGTCTCTTTCAATTAAAGCGTCTTCATATATAACTGGTATAACTTTTTCCCTTAGATTGTTTATAATCTCCATCGTCTGTTTCGCTCTATTTAGTGAAGAACAAAATGCAACATCAATTTTTTTCCCTTTTAGTTTTTCTGCCATCTTTTCAGCATGGGTAATTCCTTCTTCACTTAACGGAATATCAACGTTACCTTGCATTTTTTTCTTTTTATTCCAAGCAGTTTGTCCATGTCTTACAAACAAAATTTCCATTTTATCACTTTTCCTATCAATATATTAATTATAATATCATAATTAAATTATACTTTCAACATTCAAACCTTTTGTTTCATGTCTACATTTTCTAGAAAAATAAAAATGTTGAGTCTTGTTTCATAAGCATAATCATTGTCTATATAATAACTGCTTCCATCTTCAAATATATTTTAGGATCATTCCTAGTAAGAATTCCTAAAAAATATCCTACTTTTAGGAATTTTTTTATTTCATATTGTAATTTATTTATTAAACATTTAAAAATAATGTTAATAAATTTCTCGTTATTCATTTACACCAAAAAGAATAAATGATATAATAACCAAGCGCCAAGAGGGGGAAATAACATGAGCCTATATAAAGATTTATTCAATCAATTTGAAAATCTTACCGATTTTTATCGATTTGAAGGATACATTTCTAATTCTCATTTTAATCAACATACTTGTCAAATCGATCCCCATAATTTAGAACAATACATATATTTTTCTAGCAATTTTAAACATCATAAATATTATGTTTATAAGAGAATATATCAATTCATTCAAAATACTATATTAGAAAATTCAAAAATCGTTTTAAACTACCGAAGTATAATAAATTCTGATATATTTAAACAAATTGTACAATTAGTCGAGTCTTTTCCATTAAAAGAAGAAATCATTAGTGTGGAGTGTAAAACATCTCCTGCGATGAATGACTTATTATATAAAAATTCTATTGTTCAAAGTAGAAAAAAACACGCTGATAAAAGAATTGAAAAATGTGATACAACAATATATGGCGGAGGATATGGTTTCTATGGAGAATGGATTAGAATATTTAATATGTTAACTTATTTTTATGCCTATCAAAAAATATCCAAAGATGATATCTTAGAATACTTGCATATTAAACGAGAAAAATTAATTAAAATTTCTACATCTTCATTTGATGACTTTTTATCTAGTAAAAAACGTATAATTAAGATAAATCCTAGCCTTTTTTCTGACTATAGAAAATACGACTTAATGGATTCCTTACAAAAAATATTAGAAGATAAGTTATTTTGTAAAGAATCCTCTTTAGCAACGAGTGGACAAGGAATAATCAAAAATATCATTCAACAATATAATCAGGAAAGAGAACAAGTTTTAAAACAAACAGATAAAATATATCAAAAGCATATTATAATGATTAGAAGGAGGGAGTATTTATGGGGAAAATAGCCATTTATTCTTCTAAAAATATAGAGAATCAAAAAAATAAAATTATTCACAATAACGCTTTTATTTTACCAAACGGTGATTATGTTCTTGCGAAAGGATATACAGGATGTAATCCATCTCACCAATTAGAAAGTTCTTCTCTTATCATAGCTAGAGATGTACTTCATAAAAATATATTAGAAGAATATGAAGAGTATATCAAAAATCACCCTGATAAAGGAAATTTATATTATTTAAGATCTATACTAGTACACTATTATGGACTTGCTCTTTTTGCTAGAGTAGAACATATAGAATCATTTAATAAAAGAAATCAATTTTTTGATTATTCTGTAATTCCAAATCCGAAATATTATGGAAATGATGCTACAAAAGATCAAATCGATACATTAACAAAATTATTTGAAATCAATAATGATGGAACATTAGTATCTACCAATCAAGAAAATAGTGAATATATTCTAAAAAAAGTTCTAAACCATCAAAAAAATCCAGATAACTGGCATAGAGAACCTTAAAACTATTTTTTTGAATATTTCGTAAGGATTATTTTTCAAAATAATTCCTTACTTTTTATTTGGAATAAAACTATTTGATTATCTTCATTCTTTATACTATTACATAGCAATCATTTCATTTGCTATTTCTTGATTGATAATCCATTTAATATCTTCAATTGATTTATCTATATTAAACCTTCCATTACCAACAGGATAATAAACAGAATAAAATTTATAATCTTTTCCATAGATATTTTTAATAAAGCATTTTTTCCTTACCTGTGAAACAGATATTTTTTCGTCTAAAACAATAGAACTAACCTGATTTCCAAATAAAATAATTACTTTTGGATCAATAATATGCAACTCTTTTTTTAACAAATCTAAATATACTTTATATACAGAATCGGGAAGCTCTCGAGCATCAATTTGTGTGCATTTTCCTAAATTCGTAATAAAATATTTATGTTTTATTACATCATCATATACTTCCTTAGCAAACTCTTCTGTCCATTCACTTCCCTTAATAGACTTGATTTTTCTATAAATATTCTCATTCAATAAGTCTAACTTTTCAAATAAATCCCAAATATTTTTTGTTCCTATCCAAGGAGATTTCAATCCTTTCCAATCTTTAGAAGAAGCAATATTTCTTCCCGTTGGATTCATAAAAACAAAACAAATATTAGGATGATTATCACATCCACCATTATAAATAGAATCTAGCTCTTTCGCTCCATAAATTTGTTGTAAATGATCATATTCTTTTTTTAACTCCTTTAATTGCATTCTTCCACCGTCCTATTATATTCCAAGTATACGAAATAAAGTGTTAAACTCTTCCTCACGCCATACTAAATCAGATTTTTTATCAATTACCATCTGTTTAAATTCTTGAAATGGTACAAAATGTATTTCTGATATCTCTTCTTTTTGAAAAACCATATCATGAAGTGTTAATTTAGTTCTTAATATATACATATCAGAAAACTCGTTATTTATAAAATTAGAGGAATGAACCTTTTCTTTTTGAAAGGTCTCAATGAATTCCAAATCATTAGGCTGAATATCGATATTTAACTCTTCTTTTATCTCACGAATTGCTCCCTCTATAGAAGATTCACCTGCTAGTAAATGCCCCGCACTAGATATATCTAACATATTAGGATTACAATCTTTATCTGCACATCGTTTTTGAAGCAGAATTTCTTGATGATCATTAATAATCCAAATATGTACCACTCGGTGCCAATTGCCATCCCTATGTACATCCACTCTAATCTTTATCTTTCCTGTTGAATTTCCATTCTCATCCAGTACATCAAAATATTCTTGGTTCATAATACACTTCCTAATATCATAGTATTCAAAATTTCCTTCTGTTTTTGTTATTTACTCCAATCTTCATATGGATCAAAATTATGCTTTTGTTCCCAAAGAATATGACTTTCTCTAGCATTTTTAATAGCTTCACAACCATTATTAGAAGTGCAACTTGCCCCGTCTGTAACAACAAAAAAAGGAAGATTGTATTTTTTAGCCAGTTCTTTCACCTCTTTACAAAATTTCCTAGCCTTTTGTTTATTTTCCATTGGATCTTTGCTCCTTTTTAACTTCTAAATCAGTATATCATACTTTCTAAATTTTTAAAAGAATATCCATTAGCGATAAACAGCCTTTTTATTTTACCATTTTTTTAAAGATTACTCTAACATATATATCCTAAAAACAAAATTTTAATACCAATTTCTTCATAGATTTTATTTTAAAATTATGATATTATAATACTATAAAGTTAGGTAAGTATATGAATATTTCTATCAAACATCTAAAAAATATTTCCCTTTTATATATCGTATTACCAGTCATTATTTTTATTTTTGGTTGGTTAAGGTTATATTTTTCAATTCCCATTTTTTTATTTCTTATTTTTTTTATTTTTCAGTATTTTAAAAAAAATAAGACAGAAAATTGTTTTTATTTAAATAAAAAAATGATTTTTATAATTGTTTGTATTGGAGCTTTGTGGTGTTTTTTATCAGGGATTGGAAAATTTTTTTATCAATCCTCTATATGGATGGATCATATTGCAAGAAACAGTGTTTTAAAAGATTTAATTTTAAAACCTTGGCCTACAACTTATATGAATAATTATCATCTATGTTATTATATTGGACAGTGGTTAATTCCCGCCTCTATTGGTAAAATTTTTTTCTTTATTACACAAAATTCCAATTTAGCTTTTTTAGTAGGAAATATTGTTTTGTGGATTTGGTGTCTAATTGGAATTCTATTAATTTTTTTCTGGTTAATTAAAATTTCCAAACAAACATCTTTTAAAAAAATAATTTTTGTTATAATTCTTTTTGTTTTCTTTTCTGGATTAGATATTATTGGAAATTTCATCATTAATAAAAAAATTACTGAAATCAATTGGTTAATTGGATTTGAATGGTGGGCTAATTATTGGCAGTATTCTTCTTTTACTTCTCTACTTTTTTGGGTATATAACCAGATGCTTGTTCCAATGATTATTTTCTGTTTATTTTACGATCAAAAAAATTATAAAAATAGAATTGTTTTCATGATATCAGGATTATTATATGGACCCTTTCCAATGCTTGGAATTTTATTATACTTCATCACTTTCGATATCACAGAAAGTATTCAGAAAAAAGAATTTACCTTGCTAAAATATCTAAGTATTCAAAATATTTTATCTATTTTTCTACTTTTTCCTATTTTTTTATTTTACTATCTAACAAATGTAGCTATTTCTAATAATGAATTTCCCCTTTTAAACAATTCAATTTCTCCATTCTTTCGCGCTCGATATATTTTATTTGTATTATTAGAATTCTTGTGTTATATAGTTCTTATATTTCAACACAAAAATTTAAAAAGCATTATTATCATTACCATTTATTTATTAGCCATTCCATTTGTTAATCATGCTGATTTTGTAATGCGAGTTTCTATTCCTTTTATTTTTGCATTATTTATTCATATAATAGAATTTATTTTTGATAAGAATACTAATCAAAAAAGAAAGTTGATTTTACTAATTGTATTAATAATTGCTTCTATAAATCCTCTTTTTGAAATTATAAAAAACATTGATTGTGCAATAAAGCAGGGACATTTAAAATCTGATTTACAAGAAAAAGAAATCATAGAATTAGAAGAGGGACATTTCAATTATATCACCAATCCTCAGCCAAATATATTCTTTGATTACTTAGCCAAGGAGGCAAAACTATGAAAACAAAAATCTTTAAAATATTAGGCATTACTATATTATTTACTATTCTATTTATTTTAACCTTTCATCTTCCACTTCGAAGTTGGATACCAATTTATACATATTATGGACTATGCAGTTTAAGCATCTTGACAATAATCCTAATTATCCTATTATATATTTTTAGAAAACTTTTTTCTTTTGATATAAAAGACTGTATAATTACCATTCTCTTAAGTTTTTCAATCAATATATTTTTCTTTTGTATGGTACCAGTTACCATAGAAAGATCTATTTCTGTATTTATGTTAAATGAAATGAATAAAAAAGATTCTTA
>CATLBU010000004.1 GCA_949879835.1 uncultured Bacilli bacterium | reverse complement strand
AGAATAGCATCCTTTAGATATTTTTCTTTTATTTTCCCAACACATATTATTTTAATCATACTTCGATCAATTCTGTCCTTTCCTCTTGTTTTGCGATAATAATTTGTTCTATTTCTTGGTTATTATGTAATAATTGATTAGTCAAAGTAGTATAAGCCTTTTCTTCTGTGTTATTATCATGACTTAAATGGGCTAAAACAACACATTTGGTTTTATCCCCAATATATTTTGATAAATTTTTAGAAGCATCCTCATTTGACAAGTGTCCTCTATCCCCTTGGATTCTTTGTTTGATGTGATAAGGATATTTTCCATTCATTAACATTTTTATATCATGATTACTTTCCATAATATAGAGACTGTGATTTTTTAATTTTTGATCATTTTTTTGATGAATATAACCAGTATCTGTTATATAGACAACTGAATGATCTTGTTTTCTTATAATGTATCCATTAGAATCACTTGTGTCATGGGAAGTTTTAATATAATCAATACTAAGATCTTGGATATGAAAAGGTTTCTCTATCAATATGCAATCTTCAAAAGGAAGCATATCTTCTAACTCTTCATACATCTTTTTTGTCAAATAAACTCTTGGATGATACTTCTTAACAAACACTTTTAATCCGCTAATATGATCATTATGAGTATGTGTAATTAATATAGCATCAATATTATTTGGATTTACATTGATTTCTTCCAATTTAGATGAAATATAAGCACAACTTCTTCCAATATCAATTAACAAATTAGTAGTATCACTTTGAATAAAGGTGGAATTTCCTTTTGAACCACTACTTAAAATACATACTTTTAACGGTTTAACATCGTCCATGGATTAATTCTTCTTCCGCCCCTCCAAGGAGCTCCTCCTACCCATACTTCAAAATGCAGATGAGCTCCTGTTGCATATCCTGTTTTTCCTACATATCCAATAACTTGACCACGTTCTACTACTTGCCCTACTGTTGCATTTCTTTTCATCATATGTGCATAACAAGTATAATATCCATTATTGTGATTAATGCATACATAATTTCCATCTTGGGTTCTGGATGTAGATTCCGATACTACACCATTTGCAACTGCATAGATTGGAGATCCTAATCCTGTTCCTGAGATATCGATTGCACCATGTTGCTCACGTTGTCCTGTAACTGGATTAATACGATAAATAAAGTCAGAGGAAATGGTGTAACCACTATTAGTTGGCCAATGCCAATTTTTAGTACTACCAACACTTGGAATAATTTTTTCTCCCATAATGATTATTTGATTAATGCTCGGTTTTAATTCCTCTTTTTCTACTGTATTTACATTTGTGATTTGACCATTTGTGATTTGAATTTTTTGTCTTACTCTTTCTAAGCCATTTTCTCCAGTTTGAATAATTTGATCATCGCCTTGCAGACGATTTTCATCATATTGATAATCTGTTTGATATTTTACTTCTTTATCCTCTACCGAATATTTTTCAACTACAACATTCACTTGAGGATTAGTATAACCAATTACCACTTCTTGACCTGGAAATAATAAGTTTTTTGAACTTGTAAAAGTTGGATTTGATATTAAAAACTCCTCAGTACTAATCTGATTATTAAAAGCCACTTCCTCTATTGTATCCCCCTCTTGTACAATATATTTTCCCTGATCTTTTGTTGTTCCGAAAAGAAGATATTTAGACAAATCATCTTCTTTAGTATAAATTGTTTCTGTAACTGGTATTTTAGTCTTCTTAATTGTGATATCGTCTGATACATATATATTCTCTATAATACTTCCTGTTGTATCTATTTCTGTTTGAGTTTTGTTTTTATATGCATTATAATTATCTTCTCCTACAAATGTTTTTATTGTGTTTTCTAAGGAAGTTTTAAATACACTTTCTTTAGTAACGAAAATATTTTTCGTTTTATCACCTTTTTTAATACTGAATTGATAGCCCATAATGGTAAAAGAATCTTGTTCTTCAATTTTATTATAAATGGAAGAAATGGAATTTCTTTTTTCATTATAAGTAGATATTTTCCTTATCTCAAGTCCATTTGGAGCATATATCTTTTTTGTTCCATATTTTCTTTTATACTCTCCATTTTTTTGGTCAATATAACTTTCTAATTTCTGTTTAGAATCAATTACACCTAGAACTTCGTTATTTAAATAAACTTTATAAAAACTTTGGGAATTACTTTCCTTTTTATATCCCAGGCAAAGATAAATTGTCAAAATGGATATTAATATAATAAATATTTCTCCGATTATCTTCTTCATACTTTTCACCTAATTTTCTTCTTTTTCTACAAAATTCACAAATGTACTAGTATTTCTTTTGAAAAGTAAATCAATAGTTGTTGTTGGACCATTACGGTGTTTTCCAATAATAAATTCACTACGACTAGTATTTTCATCATAAGCACTTTCTTTATTATAATAATCATCACGATATAGAAAAGCTACAATATCTGCGTCTTGTTCTATAGATCCTGATTCTCTTAAATCACTTAAAATTGGTCGCTTGTCGTCCCTAGATTCTACACTACGAGAAAGTTGAGCCAAAGCAATGATAGGAATTTCTAATTCCATCGCTAAAGTTTTTAATGAACGAGAAATTTCTGCTATCTCTTGTTGACGATTTCCTGCATATTTAGTAGATCCACTAATTAACTGTAAATAATCAATAATTACTATATCTAGCCCTTTTTCTGAAGATGCTAAACGTCGACATTTAGCTCGAATTTCACCAATAGTCATTCCAGGTGTATCATCTATAAAAATATTGGTATCAGCTAATCTACTAATTGCTTCATTAATTCTTTTCCAGTCATTATGTTCTAAACGTCCATTTCGAAGTTTATAACCCTCTATTTGTCCAACAGAGGATAACATCCTAGTTGCTAATTGTTCTGCACCCATTTCCATATTAAATAAAGCTACTGATTTCTTACTGTTAATAGCAATATTTGTAGCAATATTTAAAGCAAAAGCTGTTTTTCCCATTGCTGGTCTTGCTGCAAGAATAATTAATTCGTTACCATGAAATCCAGATGTAATTCTATCTAAGTCATAAAAGCCTGTTGGAATTCCTGTTATCTCTCCTTTATTTTGGGATAATTTTTCGAGATCTTCCTGAGTTTTAGATAAAACATCTTGAATACTTCTAAATTCTGAACCTTTTCTTGTCTTAACGACATTTAATATTTTCTTTTCTGCATTATCTAGAATATCTTCTAATGAATTAACAGATTTATATCCATCCGATTCTATTTCGATTGCTGTATCAATTAATTTTCTCAAAATTGATTTTTCGGATACAATTCGAATATATTCATCTACATTAGCAGCTGATGGAACTAAACTTGTAATCTCTGCAATGTATTCTACTCCACCAATTTGATTTAATTCTTTTCTTTTATCTAATTCCGCTGTTACTGTAGTAATATCAATAGGCTTTCCTTCTTCTGACAAATCATTTATTACATTAAATATTTTATGATGAGAATCTAAAAAGAATTGATTTGCTTCTAACGATTCCACACATTTCTGAAGTGCATATTTTGATAAAAACATAGAACCCAAAACAGATTGTTCTGCTTCTATATTATGTGGCATTGTTCTTTCGTTCACCCAATCACCTACTTTACTACTTGTATTTTAATTGTTGCTTCTACTTTTTTATGTAATTCTATTTTTACATTATGAAATCCTAAACTCGTAATAGGATTCATTAACTTTATTTGTTTTTTATCTATTTGGTATCCTTTGTTATCTAGTTCTCTTTTAATTTGTTTTATGGAAATAGTTCCAAACATCATATCTGCTTTTCCTGTTTTTACATGAAAAAGGAATTTCTCTTTTTCTAATTGTTGTTTTAAAGATTCCATGTCTTTTATTAGCAAAGTCTCTTCTAAACGTTGTTCTGATAAATCCTGGTCTAATCTTTTAATATTACTTTGTGTAGCCAATACAGCAAATCCTTTTTTTATTAAAAAGTTTTGTCCATATCCATCTGCCACTTCTTTTATTTCATTTTTCTTTCCTTGTCCCTTTACATCTTTCATAAAAATAACTTTCATTTTATCACCCTTAATTTTTGAAGTAATTGTTTTTTTACTTCTTCCAAATTTTTACTTTCTATAAGACAAGCTGCATCCGTTTGATGTCCGCCCCCGCCTAACATTCGCATAATCTTCTCTACATCTATTTTTCCAATAGACCGTGCACTGATACCAATATTTTCTTTACTGACAAAACCAATTGTGAAAGATGCTTCTACATCATCAAATTGTAATAAATCTTCTGAAATTAAAGCTAATTGATATCTTTCATAAATATTTTCATCCATCATACAAAGAGCCATGTTTTCATTAATCATATAACTTTTTTTAATAAAATCTTGTCTTTTACAATAATTCTCTTTATTTTCTTTTAGCAATTTTTGTTTTTCGATATTGTCTGCTCCATTTTCTAATAAAGAAGCGGCAGTTCGAAAAGTATTTGCCCGCGTCTTAATATTAAAACTATTTGTATCAATTTCAATTCCTGCTAACATTATGGTCGCAATTGATGGTTCTATTTTCATTTTTAATACATCTAAATATTCATATAAAATTTCAGTTGCGCTAGATTTATCATTATCTATATATGTTAGAATTGTATTTGGAATTGTGTCATCTGATTTAATATGATGATCAATCACAATTAATTTTTGAAATTGATCCGTTAATTTAGAATATCCTAATAATCCTTTTTTGTTTGTATCTACAACTATTATTAATGGATTTTCTTTAGAAAATTTATTCATTTCATAATCTGTAATAAATGAAATTTCTATATCATTTTTTTTCAGTAGTTCTATACTCTTTTTTAAAGTTTGATTGTTTTCGATATCATCTAAATAAATAAAAGCTTTTTTTGAAAAAGATTCAATAATTTTATACAAACAAAGAGAAGAACCTATTGCATCTAGATCCATTCCCTTATGAGAGATAATAATAACAGAATCATTCTTTTGAATTTGTTCAGTAATTTTTGAAAATATTTTCTGCATAGGCCACCTCTTTTCCATTATACTATAAAATAATATAGATGTCTAAACCATTTTAAAAAAGAGTTTTCCTCTTAAAACTTCTTATTATAAAAATTAGAAAACATGTTTGGATTTTGAAATGAATTCTGTTGATTATCATTTTGATTAGAGACTTGATGTGTTAAAGAATTCAAAATGGTGTTATTTTCTTTTTTCATTTTACTATTTTGAAATTCTTTCATTTTTATTTCTTGTGTCCCTACACGATAACCATATTCATATCCCCGTATATAGTTAATGTTGTTGTTAAAGGAAGAAACATTACTTTCTGTTTTCGATATTGCATGATAATATCCATCATTATATCCTCTTTTATATTCACTTGCATCTGATGTTTGTTTTTCTTTTCTTTTTCTATTAAAAAACATTTTAATCCTCCTTTATTTTGGCAGCTAGGTTTTTTATTTTTTGAAATCTATGATATAATCCTGATTTACTTATATTTTTACCTGTTTCTAACGATATAATTTCACTTAATTCTATTAGGGAAACCTCTGGATATTTTAAACGGTAAATTGCTGCCTCTTTTACTTTATCATCTAATAAATCTAAACCACCAATTTTTTTTATTTTATTGATATCTTTAATTTGTTGATGAGCAGTTTCTATTATTTTATCTACGTTCGCTTGCTCACAATTATTTAAACGATTGGTCATATTTTTTCGTTCACGATATATTCTAATATCCTCATAATAAAATAGAGCATTTGTGGCATTCATTAATTTTAAAAAATCGCTTATTTTTTCCGCTTCTTTAATATATATCATATATTTACTTTCTCTTTTTAAATATTTGCTATTTAAATGGAATTCATTTAACAAATTCGAGATAAATTTAGCATATTCCACTGTATCTACAATAAATTCTAAATGATATTGTGATTTTTTAGGATCATTAATACTACCACAAGCTAAAAAAAGACCTCTTAAATATGCTTTCATTAAAAATTCATCTGCATATATATATGTTTTTGGAATATTATCATTTTCCTGTATTAATGATAAATCACTTAAAATGATTTCTTTTTTTTGATTAATTTCTATGATATAGATATAATTTTTATGAAAATTATAGCCACGTCGAACGATAATTTTGGGAGTGAAGTAGTAAAGTTCTTTTATTAAAGAAAATACTCGACGAGCAACACTTGCATTTTCACTTATTACTTGAATATTATCTTTAATTTTCCCTATATTACGAATAATAGAAGATAATTCTGTAATATTTTCAGCTTTCTCCATTTTCAATTTACTTACTTCATTTTTGACAATACTTGTATAGGACATAGTATCATTCCTTACTTAATATTTATTATACTATATTTTTTTAAATAAAAAAAGCTTACTCGCTTTTATTAAAATTCATTTTTATACTATTTGCTGCAATTGCGCCTTCTGATGCGGCTGTAATAATTTGATACAGATCTTTTTTTATAATATCACCACATGCATAGATATTTTTTATATTTGTTTCCATTTTATTATTTACTACAATATAGTTATTATCCAATTTTAAATTATCTATTTTAGGATATATTGGATCAAATCCAATATAAATAAATAAACCATCGCATTCGTAAGTATAATTCTGTTGTTCATTTTGAATGATAATAGAAGATAATTTTCCTTCTTTACTTTGTAACTCTATAATTTTAGAATTATAACACACGTGAATATTAGAAATATTTTGAATTCTTTTTTGTAAGGAAACATCCGCCCTTAATTGATCACTTCTATTTATAATAGTCACATTTTTACATATTTTTGACAAATAAATACTTTCCTCTAAAGCACTATTTCCTCCCCCTACAATACAAACATTTTTATCTTTATATAATGGTCCATCACATATTGCACAAGTACTAATTCCATTTCCTATTAAACTTTTTTCATTCTTTAAACCTAACATTTTTGGTGTTCTTCCTGTTGCTATAATGATATTATCTGTAATAATATCTTCTGTATCTGTTTTTAATAGGAAATGTTCTTCTTCTTTTTTGATTTCTTTAACATTAGCATATTGATATGGAATATCTAATTTTTTTATTTGGTCATATAAATTCATTGCTAGTTCAGATCCATTAATTGTCTTGAATCCAGGATAATTTTCTATAGAAGAAGTATTATTAATAGATCCACCTGGCATATTTTTTTCCAGTAAAATAATATTAAAATTCCATCTCTTTAAATAAATTGCAGCAGTAATACCAGCTACACCTGCGCCAATTATGGTACAATCAAATTTTTTTTCCATAGACATTCCCCTCATTATATTTTTTTTCTTTTCTCTGAATATAGAATAATATAATTCCAGATAGAATCATAATAATTGATACTAATTGAGCTACTTTTATACTTGATAACATTAGACTATCTGTCCTTAAACTTTCAATTGCGAATCTTCCTATTCCATACCAAATTAAATAAATACTTGTTATTTGGCCTATTTTTAATTTTCTCCGAATCAGAATTAAAATAATGAAACCAACGAAGCACCAGATTGATTCATATAAAAAAGTGGGGTGATAATAATCTCCTTGCAAATACATTCCCTCTATTATAAAATGTGGTAAATGTAAAGATTTTAAATAAGCTAACGTTGTCATTGGACCATGAGCTTCTCCATTAAAAAAGTTTCCCCATCTACCAATTGCTTGCCCTAAAATTAAACTAACTACCATTATATCAATAATTTTTAAAGTCTTCATATGATTTTTTTTTGTGTAGAGTGAAACAAAGAGTATTCCTGCTATGATTCCTCCATGAATAGCAAGTCCACCTTCCCATACTTTAAAGATTCCTAATATATCGTTTAAATAATAATCTAGATGAAACAAAACAAAGTATACTCTTGCCCCTATTAAGACAATTGGAACTAAGTAAAAAAACATATTATACATTTTATCTTTAGAAATATTAAATTTTTCTGCTTCTTTAATAGCTAAGAAAGCTCCTATTAAAAAAGCAACCAATAAAATAATAGAATACCAATAGATAGAAATTGGACCAATCGATATAAAAATTGCACTCATATTTTTATTCCTTTCCTAATAGTGGTTTTAAAACTAGTTTTTCCATTAATATATTCATTAAGGAAATCAATATAGCAATTAAGAAACTCATAAAAATTCCATGAATGGTAAAATGACTTCCCATAATAAAGTCTACTAATTTTAATATAAAAACATTAATAAATGGATAAAAGATTCCTAAACTTAAAGCTGTTATTGGAATCATTAACCATACTATTAAAGGTTTTATAGTTTTATTTAATATATATATTATAATTTCTGCTAATAAGGCATAAATTCCATAATAGCGATTATCAATCTGAATTGTGTTTTTAAAGATAACAGAGATAGAGATTAAAATGAGGGTATAGCCAATCATATAGATAACCCATTCGAAAAATTGTAAACATAATTTTTTAATTTTTGAATTGCTTCCTTTCATGAATTTCCTCCTGGTCTCATTATAACATATTTCTATTTTTTCTTATCTTATTTTATTCGACAATTTTCTTTTCTTCTTGCATTTCAAACAGAATATCTCTTAATTCCATCGCACGTTCAAAATCCAAATTTTTTGCAGCGTCTTTCATTTCTTTTTCTATTCTCTCTATATATTTTAATCTTTCCTTCTTCGTCATTTTGTGATTAGTTTCTTCTTTTACTTCATTACTGATCACTTCCTTAATATCTTTTTTGATTGTTGTTGGGGTAATATTATGTTTTACATTATATTCTATTTGTATTTTTCTTCTTCTTTCTGTTTCTTTAATAGCACTTTCCATAGATTGACTTACTTCATCTGCATACATAATAACTTTTCCATTTTGATTTCTGGCTGCTCGACCAATTGTTTGAATTAAACTTCGATTACTACGTAAGAATCCTTGCTTATCTGCATCCATTATTGCTACTAAGCTAACTTCTGGAATATCTAGTCCCTCCCTTAATAAATTGATTCCAACTAATACATCGTAAATTCCAGTTCGTAAGTTTTGGATAATTTTTAGTCGCTCTAATGTTTTTACTTCACTATGTAAATAAGCTACTTTAATATCAATATTTTTTAAATATTCAGTTAATTCTTCTGCCATACGGATGGTTAATGTTGTTATTAAAACTCGCTCTTGTTTCTCCTTACAAATATAAATTTCTTTTACCAAATCATCTATTTGGTTTTCTGTTTTTCTAACTTCAATTATTGGATCCAATAAACCAGTTGGGCGAATAATTTGTTCAATAAATTTATGGTTGGTTTTTTCTAATTCATAATCGCCTGGTGTAGCTGATACGCAAATTATTTGTTTTATTTTATTTTCAAATTCTTCAAACCGTAGAGGTCTATTATCTAAAGCACTTGGTAAACGAAATCCATAATCTACTAGCATTTGTTTTCTAGCATGATCACCGTTATACATTCCTCGAATTTGTGGTAATGTCACATGGGATTCATCTACCACCATCAAAAAGTCTTCCCCAAAGAAATCAATCAGTGTTGTTGGTATTGCTCCTGCTTCTTTTAAAGCTAATTGCCTAGAATAATTTTCTACTCCCCTACAAAATCCAGTTTCTGATAACATTTCTAAATCATAATTTGTTCGTTCCATTAAACGTTGATATTCTAATAATTTATTCTGTTCTTTAAATTTTTCTAATTGTTCTTGTAATTCTATTTCGATATTTTTAATTGCTTGTTTTAATTTATCATCACTTGTTACAAAGTGACTTGCTGGAAAAATAGATACTGTTTTTTTATTTTTTAAAATAGTTCCTGTTAACGTATCAAATTCACTTATTCTCTCTACTTCATCTCCAAAAAATTCAATTCTTATTCCTTTATCGTGAACACCTGCTGGAATTACTTCTAATACATCTCCTCTTACTCTAAATGTTCCTCGTTTAAAATCATAATCATTTCTTTCATATAACATTTCAATTAATTTATACATAATAGAATCTCGATCTACTTTATCATTTTCTGATATCGTTAACATCTTTTTTCGATATTCTTCAATTTCTCCAATTCCATAAATACAAGATACAGAAGCGACGACTATAACATCTTTTCTATTTAATAAAGCACTTGTTGCATCATGTCTTAATTCATCAATTTCATCATTAATAGAAGAATCTTTCTCTATATAGGTATCCGTTTTTGCTATATATGCCTCTGGTTGGTAATAATCAAAATAAGAAATAAAAAAGCAAACTTTATTTTTAGGAAATAATTCTTTTAATTCTGTATAGAGTTGACCTGCCAAAGTTTTATTATGTGCAAGAACTAATGTTGGTTTATTTATCTTCTCTATAACATTAGCAATCGTAAAGGTTTTTCCTGTCCCTGTTGCTCCTAATAATACTTGATATTTTTCTTTATTTTCAATTCCCTTTACTAATTTTTCTATTGCTTGTGGTTGATCTCCACTTGGTTTATATTTTGATTCTAATTGAAACATAATTTCCTCCTACAAATTTTAAAAATTCTTATTTAGTTAATTAACATGTATTAATAAAAATAAATCAAATATTTCTTATGAAACTATTCTAACATTTATTTCATAAGAACACAATTAAACATAAGAGTTTTCTTATTTCCATATAACATATATTTCCATTAAAAAAGTCCATAATTTTAAAATATAGACTTTAAATCTTCTATTGGACTTTACAGGTAAATCCTTCTGATTCTGCAGTTTTTTTATTATCCTTTAAAGTACTATCATCATTTGACAAGTCAGTTAATCCATAAGTTTTTAAGGTGTCTTTATCAGCTTTTTCTAAATCAACATCTAATGTTACTTTATATTCATATTTTTTATCATCTTTACTTACTTTTAAACTAACGCCATCTTTTTCTGTTTCTTCATTTTGACTATCCATAGCTTGAGTAAATGCTGTCCAATTTTCCTTTACTTCATCATCAGTAATTTTACTATTAACATCCATTTTTACGTGGTTAATTTTATCATTTTTGAAGATCATAGAAATTGTTTGCTCTATTTTCATACCATCTTCCGTTTGGATATTGGTACAAATTAATTCATTTTCTTTATTTCCACAACTTGTTACTAAAATAGTGGCAGCTACTCCTAAAAATACCATACTAATTTTTCTCATTATACTCTTACTCCTTTCTAATATTATTTTATATTATTTTACTGTAAAGCTCAAGTACACAATGAAATTATGAACAAAAATATTAATTAAATAGTAATCCATATTCATCTACCTAAAAAATTCACAATCAAAAAAATATAAAATTATCTTAATTTATTAATCAAAAAAACTGAAATCATTCAGTTTTCTATTTTCTTTTGTGGGCAGTAAAAATACCTATAATAGTAACTCCTAAAATAGCGACAATTGCAACAATCAGAATATAAATACCTTTTGATAATGGTTTCTTATTCTTTTCATTCTCTACTTCTGTCATATTTAATTTAGAATCTTCATTTATTACTTTCTTTTCTTCATCGGAATCAATAAATTCATCTGATGAGTTTTCGTTATTTTTAGTAGTAATTGTATTTTGGGATGTAGGATTATCATTATTGATACTCGTACTTGTTTCAGATTGTTGTTTTCTATTATTGTTGGTTACTCTATTGTCAGATTTATTGTTTCCTTCATTATTTTCTTTGTTACTGTTATTACCTGTGCTACTATTATGAAGATCTTCTTTTAAACCTTTAATAATTGCTGTTACTCTTCCCATATTTCCTACTTCATCAAAGAAATAAATATCATAAGAACCATTTTTATCAAATTCATAGGTTCCATTTCCATTTTTAAATGTAATATTTTTACTAGGATTTATTACTTTAACAATCATTTTATTTCCAATTTTTTCATATTTTAATTGAGCGGTTGGGACTACTTTATCAATCCAATCCACTTTAGCTGTTATACTATTTTTATTTCCAGCTCTATCTTTAAATTCGAATGTAAACTCGCCATTCTTATCAAAAGTATATGAATGGTTTCCTCCATTATTAGTAACAATCACATCCTCATCAAATTCAGCTGTTACTGTAACATTCTTGTTTGTTTTATTTTGAATATTATATGATAAAGTTGCATTTGGAATATCATAATCAATCCATGTAACTTTAGCGATAGCACTACCTTTGTTACCAGCTTTATCCATAAACTCAAATGTAAATTCACCATTTGATAAAAATTCATATGTAAATGTATTGATATTGGTAATAAAATTACCATTACTATCTTTAACATTCCCATCATCATCTACTGTATAACCATCAATGATATTGCCGTCCTTATCAATAATTTTTCTGTCTTCATTTACTCTATATTCACCATTATTGGTAACTATAACATCTTCACTTGGCTTTAGAGTTGCTACTACTGTTTGATTGGTAAAAGATGTAGTATTATATTCAATAGTAGCAGTTGGTTTTTCTCTATCGATCCAATCCACCTTAGCAGTACTTGTACCTTTAGTACCTTTTTCATCTTCAAATTCAAATGTAAATTCACCATTTTCAGTAAAAGTATAAGTATCACTACCATTATTATTTGTTATAGTAATATTTGTACTTGGATTTACTAATCTTGCTATAACATTTTTAGTAGTTGGTTCTGTTTCACTGTATCCAATTCCTGCCGTTGGACGAGGACTTTTTGTTAAATCTTGATAAATATTAAAAGCACGTGCTGTAAACCAATTTCCATTTGTTCTATCTGCAACTATCTTTATATATTGTACTTCTTTAGAATCTGATATTTCGAAGTTCTTAGTATAAAGAATCGCTTGTTCATTAGTAGTGGCTTGTTGTGGATATGTAATATTTTCCATTTCTGATAGTTTTTCCCAATTTTCACCATCATAACTTCCCCAGATTGTACCATCATAAATTCTTCCATTTCCACCACCAGCTGGGACAAATTCCACTGCAGATACGTATCTTGGTTTATCTAATTTGATTGTTATAAATCTTTCTGTATCTGTTCCGTTCCATGCACTATGCCATCTTGTATTATAATTTCCATCTATAGCATAGATTGCTGATCCTTGATTATTTGTTGCTTCTGTTGATACATCATATATACTTAAATGCGATACTGGTACATATTTTCTTGTATTTGGTTGATTATCCTCTGTAAATGTGTAAGTTACACTATCAGTTGCAAGTTGTGTTCCAATAGCTTTTCTTCTAACATATAATGTTTTATCTCCAGTATTATCTGGCGATGCATCTTTATATGATGTCCATGGGTCATTCGCATTATTTCGCCATTCATAAGTTAAATCAATACCTACAACTCGATTTTCTAAATCGTTTGCAAATAAATTACTACTCATTGTTCCTTCAGTAATATCGATTTTAAATGTATAACTCAACCCCATAAAATTAATTATAATATCATTCTCAGCAGTAATTTTAGCTATTTCTTCTGAAGTTAACGTAATTTCATCGTCTATTTTAAAATCCGTAAATGTCTTTCCACCATCTAAACTATATCCCCATGCAAGTTGATACATTGGATTTTTTACAATTTTTCCTGCATTTTCTCCATCAAATGAAAATGTCATTGGATCTGGTTGTGTTTTATTTAAAAGCTGTCTAGCATGTGTTCTAACACCATCAACTTGAATAGTTTTATCAGCAGTTACTGTTGTTGCTTTTTCTAAATTTTCTTTTTCAAGTCTATCAATGTGTAGTCTCTCACTACCTTCTAAATAAGGTCTTATTACTTTTATTAAATCAAACATTGGTACTGGATGATATTTATACGCATCCATTATTTTAAGGGCTAAATTATACCAATCATGAGAGGTTATTGTTCCACCTTCATTTGTATCACTCATTTGCTTATAAAGAGTAACTATATTATCATAACTATCCAAATTTAATTCATTTATTTCTAAAGCTTTAAAATAACTATCTAATTTTTGATTATTATTAGCATAGGAATTAGCAGTTAAATTATAATACAATGATTTTTTATATTCTTCATAATGATTTAAATTATCCTGTCCTAAATATAAATAACCAGTACTTGATGCTACCTTAGAACCACTAATGTGTTTGTCAGTAAAAGATTTATTATTCCAATTAAATATATATCGATAGGGATTTCCTCCACCCCATGTACTTCCTGCTCCACTCCAATTACCATATCTTGGTGTCCAATAACCATTTCCATTTTCATCTTGATAATATTGAATATATAATTCATGCCCTACTTGGTAAGCTCCAGTGGCAGGAATACCATTAACACGGTACATACTTTGCCCAGCACGTGAGGCATTCCAACAAATTCCACCATTTGCAAAAATCATCCAATATCTTGGAACTTTAACGCCATTTGTAAGTCCATATGGAACTCCATATTTAGTTAAATAAAATCTCTGGTTATATGTTTCTTTATTGGCTTCATCATAAAATTTATCTTGTGTATACGCTGGTGAAACGTAGCCTATCATATAAAAGCTTATACTCTGTTTTTCATTAGTAAAACCATTAAGCCATACAAGATCACCATTATTTGTGCCATCTTGCATAACCATACGCATTAACTCTACATGATAATCTTTAAACCAATCATTCTTTACAAATTCACCTTGTAAAGCATTGGTTTTAACCCTCCTTAATTGATTACTATCAAAAAATTGTTTCATGATATTAAAACGTTCCACATAATCATATGTTGGGGATTGAAAGGAAAATGCTAAAGGAGATATAATTCTGTCAGTTGAATATGCTGCTGCAAGAGCAATCATCATTTTTTGATAAACATATCCATTTTCAGTATTTAAATCCTGTTTATTTTTTATATATAAATCATTTAACACATTCATGAAAGTAATCGAATTAGAAATTTCTCCAACTTCAATAATTTGTTCAAGAATCTCGTTTTTACTTAAAATCCATTCCAATGTCTGAACCATACCATTAGTATGTTCTGCAAGTTCTTGAATGTTCCAATAACCTATTTTTTTTACAAATTCTCTTTCAAGTATTTGCCTATAATTATTTTTATAGTTATATGAGACATCATTTTTGCTAAGAATTTCATCATAATATTGATTTGTTTTGATTTTTTCATATGCAACAGAATCTTTATCAAAATTCGATTTTACTAACCTTGCATTTGCAATTGTACCGTGATCAGAAGCATTACTTCCAACTGGATCTACATATATTCTCAAATATTTATATCCAGCAATATTTACATCTACATCTACCGCATTTGTACTTCCATTCATATTGCACGTTTTTAATAAAGATACCCAATCTGTTCCATTATTTGATACCAAAATTTGAATCCAAATTAATCCATTATTTCCTCTTGTTGCATCTACACCAATTTTAGCAATAAAACGAGAAAATTCTGTTGAAAATTTTGAAATATCATAAGTTGTCTGACCTTTTCCATGAATACTGACACCCTTAGTGAAATAACGTTTTTCATTATCTATCATAAGACTTAACGTTCCACCATCTTGATTTTTATCTTTTTGAATTTCGTGGCCAGACCATCCATTATAAGACCAATTATTTTCAGTAATGAAGTCTAAATCTGATAGATATATTATATCATCTCTATTAGATGTTATAGAATTGTTAGATTTTTTTAATAATTCTATACTCTTTTTATTAGATTTAGTACTTAATCCCACCATAAATATTAAAAAGAATAAAATTAGACCTATAAATAAAAATTTATATTTTTGATTATATTTAAATTTATTTATTTTCATAAAATATACTCCCCTTTTTTAGTGGTTACTATACTATACTAAAGCGTATTTTACAATATGATATTATCTCTTTTTCTAAAATTTTTCAAGTAAAAATGTAAATTAATAATACATATTTACATTTTTATTGTCATTTTTAGTTCTGCATACTTAAAAGAAGATTTATTTTCTAAATCTTATCTATATATTATGTTATGCTAAGCAAAATAATAATGTAATTTTCTTATTATAATATAACTATTTATATGAATTTCAAAATAGATTTAAATAGTTATTTTTTATTGGATAATGAATTAAAATAAACAAATATGAATATCATTTCAATTTAGTTATAAAAAAACTGAAATCATTCAGTTATTGTTTGTCAATTTTAAAAATTACTTGATACATATTTTCAAAATCCAATTCTTCTACGTCAATATGAAATCCATATTTTTCTATGTTGGAAGCACAATCTCTAATTGTATTTATAACCATTCTTAAATCACCATTTTCTTGTGGTTGAATATTTTGATTGGATACTGGGGTTGGATTAATAAAACTATTTTCAATAGAAGTTACTGGTGAAATTGGAACTTGATTTGTAATACTATTATTTACAGTATTTGATATATCACTAATATTAGTGAATTGTTGATCATCATTTAAACTATATGGATTTAACTTATTTTCAAATGGATCATTTGACATTCCTGAATTATTATTTGAATTATTAATTGGATTCATGTTATTGATTGAATTGATTTTCTCTGATTGTGAAGAATTATTTTGGAAATTAGTATTTATATCACTTTCTTGTGATGGTGCTAAATTTTGAAAATTCATAAAATCATTATTATTATCTGTTTGAGAATAATTATTCTGTTCATTTACAGAGTTTTCTATATTCGTATTATTATTAAACTGTAAATCAAATGGATTAGAAGGTGCTGGTTTTTCATTAAAGTTCATATTTACTTGTTGATTCTCTATATCATCTACTGTATCTTGATTATTCATATTAAACATATTGAAAAATTTACCCCCAGATGATGATTCTGTTGATGAATTCTCTTCAATTGGCAGTTGTATAGATTGTGGACTATTCAATGGTTGTGGTTGTGGATTATTATTTTCATTTAAGAAAGATCCTTGAAATCCTGGAATCTCTACAGTTGTTGGTTGTTCTATTGAAGTAAAATTATTGAAATTGTTATTCATTTGTTGATTTGCCATAGAAGATGGTATTGATTGATTATCAACAATTGAATTTATGTCCATTGAATTATTCATTTGAGTTGGTTGTACATTTGTATTTGTTAAATTATTATTTATATTGTTATTTTCTGTCTCTATAATTGGAGATGTTGGTATATTAAATTCGTTATTATTCATATTACTTTGTTCCTTTTCTATATTAATTATTGGAAGTTCCATTGTTTTCTCTAATTTTTCTTCCGTTATATCACTTGATTTATCTTCATCTATATCAAAATCTAATATTTCTATTTCTGGTTCTTTTTGTTCCTTTTTTGGAGGAGATGAAATATTTTTTTCAGAGATTGAATTTTTTTGTGGATTATTATTTAAGGTTTCTTGCCTATTATTCTCGTCTTCTAACATTTTTTGAATAGCTTCATCTGTTTTTCTTACCGTCATTCGTTCATGAATTATTCGATTTAGCATTCCGACCTGTTGATTCTTTTTTAATTTTAATAAAGATCTTGCATGTCGTTCAGATATTTTTTCATTTAATAAAGCTTCTTGTACCTCTTCTTCTAAATTTAATAAACGTAATTTATTGGCAATCGTTGATTGCGTTTTTCCTAATTTTTCTGCTAGATCTGTTTGACTGATATATCCCATATCTAATATTTTTTTATAAGAAATTGCTTCTTCAATTGGTGTTAAATTTTGCCTTTGGACATTCTCAATTAAAGCAACCTCTGCACTATTTTTATCATCTAAATCCGTAATAATTGCGGGGATTGTTGTTTTTCCTGCTAAAATACTAGCTTTATATCTTCGTTCTCCTGCTATAATTTCATATTTATCACTTATTTTACGCACTACGATTGGTTGAATTACTCCATGCTCTTTAATTGACTCGGCTAATTCATTGATGTTTTCTTCTTTAAATTTAATTCTAGGTTGAAAGCGATTTGGTAAAATATCTTCTATATTAAGAGTTAATACCTCTTTTTCCATATTCATATAATCCACCTCTTTATTCTTCATCTTCTATGATACTATAGTTTGGGAAATAATTCAATTATTTTTTCAAAAAACTAAAAAAAGATTTATAATCTATTTTTTTTAATGTCACTATACTTCCTTGGATATTTCCCAGGACATGTTTTTAATTTTTCTATTTTAATCAATGTTCTTTTACTATTTTCAATTGGTAATATGAATTCTATTTTATCATGAATTTTAGAATTTAAAATTTTTAATGCATTTTTACTTTCTTGTACTTCTTCTTCTACATTTGCTTTCATGGCAATAAAATAACCTTGATTTTTTATCATTGGAATAGCCAATTCTAATAAGATATTTAAATGTGCTACTGCCCTAGCTGTTACTATATCAAACTTTTCTATATGCTCCTTTGCATATTCCTCTGCTCTGCTATGAACCGCTTGTATATCTTTTAAATTCAATTCATGAATTACTTCTTGTAAAAAAGTAATACGTTTTTTTAAAGAATCTACTAATGTTATTTTTAAATTGGGAAATAATATTTTTAATATCATTCCTGGAAAACCAGCACCACTACCAATATCACATAAAAAGTAAGGTTTATTTAAATCTATTATTTTTACTATAGTAGCACTATCATAATAATGTTTTAAGTATACTTCATTTTTTTTGACAATAGAAGTTAAATTTATCTTCTGGTTCCAATTAATTAATAATTCAAAATATTGATTCAATTGGTCTTTTTGAGTTTCTGTTAATCTTATATTTAATTTTTCTAATTCAATTAGAAATTCTTGTTCGGTCATTATAATACTCCTTTTTTAAATAAATCATTAAAATAGATATATCTGCTGGGTTTACTCCACTAATTCTCTTGGCTTGTCCTAAAGAAGTTGGATGGACTTCTTTCAATTTTTGACGTGCTTCACTTGCTATATTTTTAATATAGTCATAATTAATATCATCAGGTATTAATTTATTTTCTAATTGATTCATTTTTTCTGCTTCACGATTGGCTTTGTTGATATATCCTTCATACTTTATTTGAATTTCTGCTTGTTCTTGTTCTTCTTTTGTATATGTATCTAGTTCTATAAATTTTGATAGTTGCTTCAAAGTTAACTCTGGTCTTTTTAATAATTGGTGCAAACTAATTCCATCTTTAATAGAAGTACTATTATTCTTTTCTAAATATTCATTAATTTCCTTTTTAGGAGTTATTTTTGTTATTTTTAATAGATTGATTAATTTTTCAATATTTCTTTCTTTCTTTTGAAGTTTAGAATATTGATCCTTGTTGATTAATCCTACTTGATAGCCATATTTTCGAAGACGTAAATCTGCATTATCATGTCTTAGTAAAAGTCTATATTCTGCTCTAGATGTTAATAATCTATATGGATCTCTAATTCCTTTTGTGATTAAATCATCTATTAATACACCAATGTATGCTTCATTCCTTTTTAAAATTAATGGTTTTTTTCCTCTTAATTTTAACGATACATTGATTCCCGCCATTAAACCTTGACAAGCTGCTTCTTCATATCCACTGGTTCCATTAATTTGTCCAGCTGTATATAAATTTTCTATCATCTTTGTTTCTAAAGTTTGCTTTAATTGATTTGGATAAATAGCATCATATTCAATAGCATAGGCATATTTTAATATTTCTGCTTTTTCTAATCCTATTAAACTATGGACCATTTGTTCTTGAATATCATATGGCATACTAGTAGAAAATCCTTGTAAATATATATCGTCATAATACATACTTTCTGGTTCTAAAAATAATTGGTGTCTCTCTTTTTCTTTAAATCTTACAATTTTATCTTCAATAGATGGACAATATCTTGGTCCAACTCCTTCTATATCATCTAATCCCCCATACATACTAGACTTTGATAAATTATCTTTTATAATTTGATGTGTTTGATGATTTGTATAAATTAAATGACAAGGAACTTGATTCTCTACTTTATAGATTGGTGGAAAATCAAAATTAAAAGTTAAAGGTTCCAAATCACCATTTTCTTCTTTTATTTTATTAAAATCAATTGTATCCTTTTTAATTCTTGGTGGTGTTCCTGTCTTTAATCTTTTAATTTTGAACCCTAATTTTTTTAAATTATCACTTAAATGATTACTTGGTCTTTCACCATGTGGACCTTCTCTTCTTCTAGTATCTCCTACTAAAATATCTGATTTTAAATAAGTTCCTGTTGTTAAAATGACAGCTTTAGAATAAATTCTCTTATTATCTTCTAAAATAACTCCTTGAATCTTATTATTTTCAATAATTAAATTTTCTACTAAAGATTCTTCAATTTCTAAATTTTTGGTTTCATTCAAAGTTTTCAACATGTTTTGTGGATATGTTATTTTATCAGCTTGGGCACGCAAAGATTGAATTGCTGGGCCTTTTTTTTGATTTAGCATTTTTATTTGTAATAAAGATTTATCAGCATTTTTTCCCATTTCTCCACCTAGAGCATCAATTTCACGAACAACAATTCCTTTCGCACTTCCTCCTATTGATGGATTGCAGGGCATATCCGCTATATTTTTAATATTTCCTGTTAATAATAAAGTTTTATGTCCTAATCGTGCTGTAGCGAGGCTAGCTTCACATCCAGCATGCCCTCCACCTACTACAATAACTTCATATTTCATCAATAACACATCCTTTTAAATCCTTTATATTATACTATTTATTCATATATAAAACAATATTCATTTCATTTTTTGATCTATCTTCTCATATATTAAAATAGAAGGAGTGATGAACTATAAATAAAGAAATTAACGTTATATTTTTAAAAGATATTCAATATGTTATTCCTGATGAAAGACCTAATTATTTAATAGAACAAGAAGAAGAGTTTTATAAAATCTCTACCCTTCCTATTATTTTAAAGAATAAAATGGAGGAGATATTTACTTATATGGCTTATGATTTTGATCAATTAAGTTTAAAAAATCAAATGCTTTATCAAGAGAAAAAACAAAAATTTGTAGAAATTGAAAAAGATAAATATAAATTGGATACAAAAATATATCAATTTAAAAAAAGAAAAAATCATTTTCCTAAGCAAAATTGAGAGAATAATTGGTCAATTAATTCTTCTTGATAAAACTCCCCAATAATATTTCCCAGTATTTCCCATACTTCTCTTAAATCAATTTCTAAAATACTAATAGGTATATTTTGATTAATATTTGATTGAATTTCCGATATTTTTTCATTTGCTTGTTTTAATAGTGCGATACTTCTTGCGTTTGTTAAATATGTCATATCTTGTTGTTCTATTTGATCAAATTGAAATAATTGATTAATTTTTTCTTTTAAATCGGAAATTCCAACATTATTAATAATACTCATTCGTATTATATTTTCATCTTGAATCTTTATTTTTGAATCTAAATCCATTTTATTAATAATAATAATGTGATTTTTATTCCTAATTTTTTCTAAAATAATTTTTTCATCTTCGTTTAAATCAGTATGATTATCAAGTAGAAATAATATTAAATCTGTCTTTTCTATTAATTGAAGACTCTTTTCTACTCCTATTTTTTCCACTGTATCAGTTGTGTCTCTAATTCCTGCGGTATCAATAATATTTAATATAAAACCATTTAAATTTAATTTTCCTTCTACTATATCACGAGTTGTTCCTTCTATATCCGTAACAATTGCCTTTTCTTCTTCTAGCAATTTATTTAATAGACTACTCTTTCCAACATTTGGTTTTCCAATAATAGCAACATCTATACCTTCTTTGATAATTTTGCTATTCTTACTATCTTTTAATATCTTATTAATTTCTAAAGATATTTCTTGTATTTTTATTTTTAAATCTGATATTGTTAACTCTTCTATATCTTCATATTCTGGATAATCAATATTCACAGCTATATTTGCTAAAATCTTAATAATTTTGTTTCGTAAATTTTGGATTAATTTAGAAGTTGATCCTTTTAATTGAGACACAGATAATTTCATTGAATTTTCTGTTTTAGCTTCTATCAAATCCATAATGCTTTCTGCTTTCAATAAGTCAATTCTTCCATTTAAAAATGCCCGTTTTGTAAACTCACCTGGTTCTGCTAAGCGGCAGCCATTTAATACTAATAATTCTAATATCTTATTTGTTGTCGCAATTCCTCCATGACAATTGATTTCAACTACATTTTCTGTTGTAAATGTTTTTGGCGCTTTCATAATAGAAATTAATACTTCATCAATAATTTCATTATTTTCTATTATATGATTATAATTTATTGTATGAGTATTCACTTGGTTTAAATTTTTCTTTTTAACTATTTTATTAACAATATTTATACTATCTTTTCCGCTTATTCGAATGATAGAAATAGCTCCAACTCCTTGAGCCGTTGATATTGCTGCTATTGTATCTTCCATTCTGATATTCCTTTCTTAAAGCCAAAAAGTAGAGGAATCTTTTTTGGTTCTTTTATTACTTCTAAAGATACATATTTATCACATAAATTAACAATCCAACTTTCTATATATTTAGGAGGGATTTTATTTAATGGAAACATATGTCTTTCAATTATATTTTTGATTCTCTTATTCATTAATTCTGGAAAAATTTTCTTACTATTATTTAATGCCTGCTTTGCATGTATAAATCCATGTTGTTGAAAGAACGTTTTTTTTTCTTGATTATCTTGCCAAGGTTGATCATAAAAATCGTGTAATAATCCACCTATTGCAGCACTCTTATAATCATATCCTAATTTTTTTGCAATAATATAGGCATATTTTGAAACAGCCAATGAATGTTCATAAACAGAAATATCTCCATGATGTTTATATTCTTTTCTTTTTTGAAATTCGTCATTAGCTAATATTTCATAAATAATATTATAATATTCTTCTTTATCTTCTAAACTCATCTTTACACCTCTTTTAAAAGTTTAT
>CATLBU010000003.1 GCA_949879835.1 uncultured Bacilli bacterium | reverse complement strand
AAATATGAAATGTTTAATATGTGGTAATCAAAGTAGTAGAATGAACTATTGTTGGACTTGTAGAAAGACTTTAGATAAAGATACAGGATTGAATTTTGAGGAGATAAATGAGTTAGAAAATTTGTTACAGAGATGTCATAGTTTACGACAATTGATGATATCAAAAGATTATCTAAATTTATCATCGGTTACTAAAATGAGAAAAATTTTTTCTTTATTTTTTTCAGAAGAAGCAGAAGAGAATCTAGATTTAAATACTTTAATTGATTTAGAGGGTAAGTTACAATATGTTTTGGAACAATTAAAGTTGGGAACAATTGAAATTTCCCATTTATCGAATGAAATGATTACTAAGAATTATTTAGAGAAATTAAAAAATTTGGACAATGCAAATTTTTGTGATCCTCGTGATCTTCAAATATTGAAAATATATAAATCCTTTATCCATTTAAACATCCAAAATATAGACCAAAGTTTGATACTTTTTTCACAATTTGTGGGTCCAATTATACAATCTGATTATAGTTTAGTGGATAAAGAAGTATGCTCTATTGATAACGTGATTCACATTTCAAATCAGGAATTATTCCATAACAATTATTTTTATATTCCAGGCCATTCCTTTTTAGAATATACAGATTCCCCTTTAACAACCTATGAAGCTGGAAAGCTACTGTTAGAACATTATCAAAATGATTGGAGCAAATTAACTGAATCTGATTTCGATTCTAAACAAATAGAAAAAATAGGAGTATCCTATCAGCTTAAAAGGTTAGCAAATAATTACATGAATGACCAAACCAAATAAAAGACAGTTTTGTCTTTTTTATTTTCATATTAAGGGAGAAAAACACAAAAGTTTTATAATATTGAATTTTGTGATATACTTTTATGTAGTAATAGAATAGGTTTACTAGATGAAGAAGATAGATTTGAATTATAAATCATAGTAAAGTAAAGGGGAGGAATGGAAATTGAAAAATAAAAAAATTACCAGAAAAATATCACAGGGAATGTATGTTTTAACTACAAATGGTGGGGGATGTATTGTAGATGCAGTATCTCAAGTAAGTGCAGGGGATAATCCTTATATATCGGTAGCAGTTATGAAAAGTAATTATACCAATGAGTTACTAGTAAAAAACCAACGATTTGCATTATCCGTTATTGGAGAAGATATAAATCCAGATATTATCAAAATATTTGGTTTAAATTCTATGAGGAATATTAATAAATATGATCAAGTATCTACATTTGAAGTAGAAGGGGTGCCAGTTGTCGAAGATTCTTTGGGATATATAGTATGCGAAGTTGTAGATACTATCAATACGAACACACATACATTATTTATTGGTAAAATGATAGAGGCAGATGTATTGAAAGAGCAGATACCTATGACATATGCCTATTATCAAGAACATAAAGATGATTTATTAAAAGTAACTACTCAGAAAAATCAAACTGTTTGGATTTGCAGTGTATGTGGGTATGTATATTATGGTGAAACACTCCCAAATGATTTTCGATGTCCTGCATGTGGAGTGGATAAAGATATGTTTGAGAGAAAGTAAAATAAAGGATAGGGAGATGAGTAATTTGAATTTAGAAAATAAAGTTGTTATTATTACTGGGGGAACTAGAGGAATTGGTCTAGAAACGGTTAGAGTTTTTAAAGAAAATCATGCTGAGGTAATCCTTTTTGGATCTAGAAAGGAAACGGTTGATAAGGCTATTCAAACGTTGAAAAAGGAAAAAATAGAAGTAGAAGGATATTATCCAGATTTAAATAATTTAGAGGAAATAAACCAGGCGATAGCGGATATTCATCATCAGTATGGGCATATTGATATTTTAATTAATAATGCAGGAATATCAGCAAATAAAAAAATAGAGGAGACCTCTTTAGAAGAGTTTGAGAATGTTATGGATTTAAATGTAAATGCTATGTTTAATGTATCGAAAGCGGTTATTCCTTATATGAAAAAAAACCATAAAGGAGTAATATTGAATACTAGTTCTATGGTTAGTATTTACGGACAACCTTCGGGAGTAGGATATCCCACTAGTAAATTTGCTGTGAATGGATTTACAAAATCTTTGGCTAGAGAGCTTGCACCTTATGGAATTAGAGTAAATGCAGTTGCTCCTGGTATTACTAATACAGATATGGTAGCATCTCTTTCTGATGAAATGATAAGACCATTGATCGAGTCCATTCCTCTTGGAAGAATTGGAGAACCAAGAGATATTGCGAATGCTTTTCTTTTTCTAGCAAGTGATATGGCAGATTATATTACAGGTGTTGTTTTAAGTGTAGATGGAGCTGCACGAAGCTAATCCATCGAAGCTAATTTTTTCTAGTTTTGGCGATTAATAAATTTTTAAAAACTGGAGAAAATTTTTTTAATGGATAAATATTTTTAATTTTCGTTGAAAAAGATATATATTTATGTTATGATATTATAGATAATAGGTTAGGAGGAGACCATGAAAAACGAAGAGAAAGAGTTTATTACTTTTATAGATGAAACAGGAAAAGAGCAAGAAGCAGAAGTTGTTATGTGTTTTAAAGCAGGAACACCATCAAAAAATTATATTATTTATACACTTAATGAAAAGGATATGAATAATATGGTTATTTATAGTGCGATATTAATTGAAACGGAATCTGGATATAAAATAGAAAATATAGTAGATGATCAAGAATGGTCAATGGTAAAAGAAGTTATGAGACATGTTGTTGTTAATGGAAAGGAGACAGTTGAATAATGAAATATGAATTTATTACTTTATTGAAGAAACCAATAAGATCTCCTTTTGGCAATGCAAGAAAAAGTAGTGTAAGTACAACTAGTTGCGGTATTATGCAGAAAATATATAAACTTAGAAAACCTGCTTTTTTAGACTCTAAAATTGAATCAACGAGAAAAGAGATTGAAGACAAAAATGATGAGATTTCTTCATTGAATCAGCAAATTGAAGAATTAAATCAATCTGTTAAAAATATTGCTACTGATATAACAAGTAAAGAACCCCCATTAGAATTATCTGAATATAAAAAATATCTAGTTAACCATGATAAAGTTATAAGAGATATAGAGACTCTTGGTAAGAGAAAAGATAAAATACAAGCTAATATAGATAAAAAAGAAAAGAAATTAGAAGTTTTGGAACAAACTAAAGAAGAGAAAGAGAAAAAAGCAGAAGAAAAAAAATCTATATTTCCTGGTTTTAAAAATAGTAATTCAAATACAACTACAGACAATTTAGATACCGAATCTTCTGGTGGAATAACAGGAACCCAAAAGGAAGAAGTAGTAGATCCTATAGAAAATTTACAAACAGCTTTTAATCTTTTTATAAAACAATATCAACAACAGAAAGAGGACACGGAAGCTTATACAACAGAACTTGAAGATATGTTAAACTTTACCAAAGAAGAAGCTAATAAAAAAATTAAAGAGGCAAACAAAAATATACAGTTGGAAAAGAATAGTATCAAAACAAAAGCAAAGGAAAACGATGCTTTAAAACAAGAAATTGAAGTTTTGAAAGAAAAAAACGAGAATTTAGAACAAGAAAATCAAGATCTGAAACAAGAGAATGAAGAATTGAAATCAAAAGGTTCAGATAAAGATAGTCAATTAGAAGAAGAACTTCAACAAGAAAAAGATAAAAATCGTAAGTTGCAACTAGAAAATCAACAATTGGAGGAGAAAGTATCTTCTTTAAGTGCAGAAGTTACTGATATGAAAACAGAGCTATCTGCAGTTCAAACACAGTTTAATCAATATACAGAACTCATGCAAAAAATGAACGAAGTTGTAAATTTTGGTGAAACACAAGCAGAAGGTTCTCCAGAAAAGGGATCAGCTTACACAAAGAAAGGACAATAACAAGAAGAGAAATCTTCTTTTTTTGTTGTATTTTTAAAATAAAAATAGTATACTTTAAGTGGGTGATATTATGTTTTATGCTTGGCTATTTATTATTATTTTATTAGGATTTATAGAAGTAATAACTATTAACTTGGTTACAATATGGTTTGTAGCAAGTGCACTTGTATCCTTAGTCTTATCTTTCTTTATAGATAATTTTTTAATTCAATTTGGAGTATTTGTAATTTTAGGAATTATTTTATTAGTTACAACGAGATCTTGGCTTAATAAAGTTATTAAACCTAAAAATTATAAAACAAATTTGGACCGAGTAGTTGGAATGCAAGGAATTGTTACAGAAAAGATTACAAAAACAAAGGCTGGAGAAGTAAGGGTAGATGGTAAAAGATGGACAGCAATTTCTAATGAGATGATTCAAGTAAATAGTATTGTTAAAATACTAGACATAGATGGTGTAAAACTAAAAGTAGAGAAATGGGAGGATTAAGATTATGAGTTTTTTATTTATTATTTTTATATTAGTAATTATTTTTGTTATCCCCAACATTAAGATTGTGCCACAGGCAAAAAGTTATGTATTAGAACGTTTAGGGTCATATTATAAAACATGGGGAAATGGTTTACATGTAAAGATTCCTTTTATTGACAGGATTGCTAATGCAGTTACATTAAAAGAAATTGTAAAAGATTTTGCTCCACAACCAGTCATTACTAAGGATAATGTAACGATGCAAATTGATACAGTTGTTTATTATCAAATAACTGATGCAAAGTTATATACATATGGGGTAGAAAATCCAATTAGTGCAATCGAAAACCTAACAGCAACAACCCTTCGTAATTTAATTGGAGAATTAGAATTAGATCAAACGTTAACATCTAGAGATATTATTAATTCTAAAATGCGTTCTATTTTGGATGAAGCCACAGATCCTTGGGGAATTAAAGTAAATAGAGTGGAAGTTAAAAATATTATTCCACCTCGTGATATTCAAGAAGCGATGGAGAAGCAAATGCGTGCAGAACGTGAGCGTCGTGAGAAGATATTACAGGCAGAAGGTGAAAAAAAATCTAGCATTTTAATTGCCGAAGGTGAAAAAGAAAGTGCTATATTAAGGGCCGAAGCGGATAAAGAATCCCAAATTAGAATCGCTGAGGGAGAAGCAGAAGCTATGTTAAAGTTAAAACAGGCAGAAGCAGATGGGATTAGGCTTTTGAAAGAAGCAAAAGCAGATAATACAGTCCTTACTTTAAAAAGTTTAGAAGCACTTGGTAATATTGCAAATGGGCAAGCAACAAAAATTATTATTCCGTCGGAGTTACAAAACTTAGCTACATTAGGTACAACTGTTAGCGAGATGTTAGATAAAACAAAAAAATGATTAAAATAATAAAAAATATCAATTATAGTTTTTGATTGATATTTTTTAAATTATGGAGGATTTAAAATGACAAAGGAATTAAAGTTTTTAATAGAATTAGTGAAAGGTGCAAGTAAACTAATCAACGACGAGTTTGAAATAAGAGTAAAGGATGAAAATGGAGACTTAGTAACTGATTTTGATTTAGAAATAGAAAATTATATGATTTATAAGATAAAAGAGAATTATTCTGATTTTTCTATTGTTAGCGAAGAAACTTATAATAAGGAGAATCTGACAGATAATTGTTTTATAATAGATCCACTTGATGGAACTATTAATTTTGCTCACGGTATTCCCTTATGGGGAATTCAGGTAGCCTGTATAAAGAATAAAAAAACTTGTGCTGCAGTAATCTACTTACCAAGATTAAATGAACTTTATTATGCTGATGAAAATGGAGCATTTTTAAATGATAAACCAATATCTGTTAATTCATGGGATATACATAGAGGAATTTATACTGTTGAGGGTCCTGGAAAGATAAATGGTCAATTTAAGATGAAGGAAATTAGCATGCATTGTCGTGATTTTTTCTGTGCGGCTGTCAACTTTGCATGGGTGGCGGCTGGAAAATTAAGTGCAACAAATTTTGTATGGGATACTTCATGGGATTACATACCAGGAGAGTTTATTGTAGAAAAGGCTGGTGGAGTAGTTTATAATGATAAAAATATGCATATAGCAGCAAATAATTTAGAATTTTTACAGACTATGAAGAATAATACCTCTATTAATAGTGAAGAAAAACTAGTGCTTGTTAAAAAATAATCCTTATATTAATTTAATCTAAAATGATAATATTTGATTATTATGTGATATCTTATTAAAGAATTTGCAGTTTCTATTCTTTTTGTTTTACCTAAACTCAAATTATTATGGAAAAAATTAAATTAATGATATAATCATATAAGAAAGGTACGTGATTTTATGAAAACTATATACTTGATAAGACATTCAGCACCATTTGTTGAAATAGATAATTATTCTGATCGTGATAACGTATTATGGGAAGAATATAATAGAAATATGATATTATCTCCACTAGGAGAAGAAAATGCAAAGAAATTGTGTAATGTAAATGAATTAAAAGGTATTAATGAAATATATGCTAGTAATTCATCTCGTGCAATAGAAACTACAAAGTATTTAGCAGAAAGTAATAATTTAAAAATTAAATTAGACAAAAGAATAAATGAAAGGAAATTCGGTATTGGTTGTTTAAGTGAATTGCCCAAAGATTTTACTAAAAATTCTTTTGAAAATAAAAATCTAAAAATTGAAGATGGAGAATCTTTAAATGAATTAGATACTAGATTTAAATCATTTATAAATGATTTATTAAATAATGATAGTAATAAAATTGCAATAGTTATGCATGGTATTATTCTATTATCATATTTAAAAACTATTTGTGATACATTTACTTTTGACGGTAAAACATTTGATATTAGATATAAAGATAATATTATTTTAAATGGAACCCCTAAAAATCCTAGTGTTTATAAAATTGAATTTGATAATAATAAAGTAATTAATATTGAAAATATTAAACTTGATTAGTTGGTGAATACAAATGTCAAAGTATGTAAAAGTAATGTTTGGTACTACTTCTGGTGCTAAAAGTGATTTTAAATATGAAAATGGAAATGAAAATATGGAATTAAATGAAGCAATAAGTAAATTGAATTATAAGTATCAATTCGTAAAAAATAATAAATATTGGGATTATAATCAAATATATAGTTTATTATTAAATGATAATGAGTATTCAGTATCAGAAAATGATATTTTATTAGGTATATCACATAATATTGTCAAAAACGTAGACGGAAATTTTATTTCAAAAAATAGTATGAGTGATTATGAAATTCCAAATATTGATATTGAATATATGAAGAATATAGTTAGAAACTTTTTCTTAAGTATAAATCCTAATTTAAGCACTAAAGTTGAATTTGTGTTATCACATACTAACTTTATTCAATATAATGATAATGTACCCAGTGATAAGCAAAGGTCTGTAACTAGCACAGATGGAATAAAACTTTATTATAAAAATGATTTGCAATCTTTAGTTACTTTAGCTCACGAGATTAGTCATGGTATTTCAAGTTTGGATGATAATTGTAAAATTAGTAGTGATAATAAAATAGATTCATTTGCAGAAATTGAATCTGAATTAACTGAAGATATATTTTTAGATTATTTAAAAAATAATAATTTGCAAATAAAAGAAAAAAAGCCAGATAGTGCTATCAGAATTTTGAATGATAATGATATTGATAATATTAAATATAATAAATATAGGTCAGCTGTCTTTCTATCATATAGAGCAATAGATGAATTAGAATTTAAAAATTTTATGAAAGCTAGAGGAATAAAAGATATTGATGAAGATTTTATTAATGAGTTAGTTAATTCTATGGGCTTAAATAAGAATGAAGTAGTTTCAAAGATAGACAAATTTGTTAATGAATATTATCCAGGTGATGATTTAGTACACGATTATATAGGTAAACAAAATTATGATTTAGAAAATGGTAAACATTTGTCAAATGAAAGTAGGTTTATTTATGCATATTGTTTTGTGGAAAAATTTAATGGTATGAACTTAGATTATGCACAAAAATGTAAATTTTACAATAATTATTTAGAGAATGCAAAAAATATGTCATTTCAAAATGTATTAGAATCGTTTGGTATTGATCTATATGATTTAAATAGTTTCAGTGATGAATTTATAAGTAAATTTAATGAATTATCAAATAAAGATAATTTTATTCATAGACATATTTAATCAAAGGAGTTGTTGTTTATGCCAAGTCATAAAATTCATTTAGGAATAGCGCAGGAAGTTTTCTAATAATAGTAGGTTTTACTTTTGCAAAATCACAAATAAATTCAATTTTCTTTTTTAATGATTCTTCTATCATTAATTCTTCCTTAATAATATTTACCATAGTTTCATCTTTTCTTTTTAAAGCAGGATAGTTTTCTAAATAACAAAAAAACTAATCCATTTCTGAATTAGTTATTTATTAAAACTCGAAAAGTTCGAGCAGATTTCACTATGGAGGGCCTAGTCGGATTTGAACCAACGATCAGGGAGTTGCAGTCCCACGCCTTACCACTTGGCTATAGACCCAAATAACAAAATAATTATATCAAAAATATAAATATTTTACAATATATTTTATTCCATTTTTATTAAATGTTGATTCTTTATAGAAAAATAAAGAAAAAGAATAAAATTGTATGTTACCTATCCAAAAATCATCTTGTCTAATTTCATAAAAAGATGTATAATGGTTATTGTTAATATACTAGGAGGTATTTCATGAAAGGATTATTCCAACTTTTTAAAACAAATAAACTAAAAGCGTTAATAGTAGTGATAACATTTTTAATGAATACATTTGCTACTGGATATTTACTTTATGCAATTGCTCTGTTAAACAACATAGAGAATCGTCTGCGATTATTAATTGCAATAGCTCTTGTAATTATTTGGATTATTTTCTTCATTTGCTATAAAGGAACAGTTAAAAAACAGAAAAGTAAATATGGAATTTTCATTCCAGTTACGATTGTTTATGCAACTATTTTATGTGTAGGGGCTTTTTATATTATTAAGACTTATAATATTATAGGAAATATGACCACTGATTCTACGACTTATTCAAGTAGTCTTATTACACTATCTGATAATAAAATAGATGATATTAGTAAAGTAAAAGATGGAAAAATTGGAATGCTTGCAGATGATACTAGTATTGATGGATATGTAATTCCAAAAGAAATTATAAAAGAACAAAAATTAAGTAACGAAATACTGGAGTATGAAAGTTACATTTCATTATTAAAGGGATTATATGATAATGAAATAGAATATGCGCTTCTTCCAACGAATTATACTGTAATGTTTCAAAATGTAGAGGAAGCGGAATTAAGTCATTTAAGTGAAGATACAAAAATCATTTATACAAAAGAAAAAAAAGTAAAGAAAAATTCTTCTAAGTCTAAAAAAAGCACAACTTTAAATCGCCCCTTTACAATTCTTTTAATGGGTGTAGATTCTGAAAATGAAAATCTCGCAAGTAGTAGTTTTAATGGAGACTCATTAATGTTGATTACTTTTAATCCAACCACATTAAATACAACAATGCTTAGTATACCGCGTGATTCTTATGTTCCTATTATGTGTTTTGCTGGACAGAGAAAAAATAAAATTACTCATGCTGCATGGTATGGACAAGATTGTATGATAAAAACAATCGAAAACTTTACAGGAATTGATATTGATTATTATGTAAAAATCAACTTTAAAGGAGTTGTAAAACTAGTAGATACATTGGGTGGAGTAGATGTGGATGTTCCTTATTCGTTATGTGAACAGAATAGTAATCGTGAGTTTGGAAATGGAACAGTTTATATTGATAAAGGATTTCAAACATTAGATGGAGAAAAAGCTTTAGCCTTTTCTCGAAATCGACATCCTTGGCCTGCCTATTGCGGCGCAAAATATAGTAATTATACAAGCAATGATTTCATTAGAGGTCAGAACCAGCAAACAGTTGTTAGGGCACTGATGAATAAAATGAAACAGGTTCGAAATATTGATACAGTTTATAAGTTGTTAGATACTGTTAGTAACAGTATGGAAACAAATATGACTAGAAATGAAATTTTATCACTATATAATATAGGAAAAGATATCATTGTAAAAAGTAGTGGAGGAGAAGTAGAAGACCTACTTGGAATTCAACGATTATATTTAAGTGGAAAAGATGCTTATATTTATGATCCAGGAACTGGCTTAGATCTATATAATTACGTTTTATCTGATGAAAGTTTAGAAGCTGTAATCAGTGCTATGAAGATTAATTTAGGATTAGAAGATCCAGAAATTATTAAGAATTTTAGTTTTCGAATTGATCAGGAGTATGAACAAGAAGTAATTGGACAAGGATTAACTGGTAGAATGCAAAGTTACGATTCATCTTCAAAAAGAAAATCCGATACAAAAACATGTGGAACAAATGAAGAATTAGGAGCTGATGGAGTCAGTTGTGTATGTAAAAATGGGTATTCAAAGGTGAATGGAGTCTGTACAAGGAAAGACGATACTATTAAAGAGACTCCTAAAAAAACAATAACATGCAAAGAAAATGAAGAATTAGGTGCCGACGGAGTAACCTGCTTATGTAAACCAGGTTATGAAAAAGTAAATGGAGTTTGTACAAAAAAACAAATAACATGTGGAACAAATGAGGAATTAGGAGCTGATGGCGCGACTTGTTTATGTAAACCAGGTTATGAGAAAATAGATGGTGTTTGTACAAAAGAACAGGAACCGAATGTGCCAGATACTCCAGATTTGCCAGATGAATTAATGCCATGATTATAAAAAAGTTCAAGATTTTGGACTTTTTTTGTTTGCACATAAATACCCTATTAATTTAATAAGATTATATAGGTGATAATATGGGAATTGTAAATAGGTTTCGAGATTATATTTTAGATGATGAGCTAAAGATTACAATATTAGAGGATTGTGTAAATGTCGCAAATTATAAGGAAATTGGGCATTTCGATTCTAATAAAATTATTATTCGCCATGAGAAAGGAAATATTGTTGTAAATGGAGAAAAGTTAGTAGTATCTAAATTGTTAGTAGATGAGGTTTTAATAACAGGAAAAATAAAAAATGTAGAATTAAGGTGATTTTTTGAAAAATGAATTTATAAATCAACTAAAAAGCTCTGTGAAAATAAGAATTCAGGGAAAAAACATAGAGCGATTTTTAAAAAAAGTAATTCGATTAAACATAGAGATACTAGATCTGAAAATAGTTCGTTATAACGAAGCAATTCTAAAAATATATAAAAAGGATTTAGAAAAAGTAGAAGAAATAAAAACGATTTATGAAATTGAACAAATTGATACATTTGGATTGGATAAACTGAAAAAACTCATCAAAAAAAATCAATACTTATTCATTTCCATTATAATTGGCTATATTATCCTTCAGCTATTAACACATATGATTTTTAAAATTGAAATTGTTCATAATAATAAAGAAATCCGTAATCTTTTGAGAAACGAATTAAAAGAATATGGAATAGAAGAGAAACATTTAAAAAAAAGTTATTCCTCTATTCAAAGTATAAAGAAAAAAATTCTTAATAAGTATAAGGACCAAATAGAGTGGTTGGAAATAGAAGAAGAAGGAACAAAATATATTGTAAGGGTAGAAGAAAGAATTATTACTAAATCTAAAAATTCGATTCCAATACAAAATATAGTAGCTAAAAAATCTGCAATTTTAAAAAAAATTAATGCTTCCTCTGGAGAAATTGTAAAGAATGTAAATGATTATGTTAACAAGGGGGATGTTGTTATTACAGGGGATATTCAACTAAATGAAGTTACTAAAAACTTAATTGGAGCAAATGGAAAAATATATGGAGAAGTTTGGTATAAAACAACGGTAGAATACCCTTTACACTATCAAGAGACAATCTCTTTAAATAAAAATAAAACAGTCTATGCCATTAAATTTTTAAATCGATATTTTAGTATAGAGTGGAATCGTTATAAAACAAAGAATATAAAAGAAAAAATACTTTTAAAAAATAACCTTCTTCCTATTCAACTAGTAAAACAAGAACAAACAGAAACAAAAGTTATTGATGAAAAGTATACAAAAGAGGAAGCTATCAAAAAAGCAATTGATCGCGCTAAAGCGCAAATTGAGGGTAAATTAAATGACAATGAATATATAATTGATTATAAACAATTGAATGTTGAACAAAATGATAGTAAAATAGTAGTAGAGATATTTTTTAGTGTATGTGAAGATATTACAGATACAAAAGAAATTGTTTCAGAGGAGACTCAAATTAAAGAGGGAGAATAAGAGATGATGTTTGATATTACTATTAAAAACATATTAGCAAATATTTGGCCAATGCTTGTAATTATTACAGTTATTTTGTCATCTATTAGAATTGTATATTTAGTAAAAAATCGTGAAAGTTTTATTTTATATCGTGAAATTTTAAAACTTGGTTTTGTGATTTATATTATGAGTCTTTTCTATGTGGTAACTTTTCAGGATGTTAGTTGGTCTACTTCTAATTTTATTCCATTTCAGGAAATGTTTCGCTATCGAATTTTTAGTGAAAGATTTTTTAGAAATGTGGTTGGAAATATGATTATGTTTATGCCATATGGCTTTTTTACCTCTTATTTTTTAAAACTAGATAAAAAAAGAATTATTCTATATTTAAGTTTACTCGTTTCTTGTACTATCGAATTTACTCAATTATTAATAGGAAGAGTATTTGATGTAGATGATATTATGTTAAATGTACTAGGAGGGTTATTTGGATTTTATATCTATCGATTTATTTATTTTCTTCGAGATCGCTTGCCACATCGCTTGAAAAACAATATTTTTTATAATATAATAGTCATTGCAATTTTAAGTTTTATATTTTATTATATTTATACCATTTTAGGAGCGAATTAGTATGTTTGAAATTTTTAATGAAACAAAAAAAGAAATCAAAGAGATATCAGAAATAGAAAGAGTTTTAAATCTTGCAATTCAAAAGGAGAGATTAAGTAATATCGAATTTAACGTTATTTTAGTAGATAACCATTATATTCATGAATTGAATAAAAATTATCGTCATATTGATCGTGAAACAGATGTTATTACTTTTGCCCTTGAGGATAATGAAACGGTTGATTTTGACCAATATCGTTTATTAGGAGATATTTACATATCGGTAGATAAAGCTAGAGAACAATCAAAAGAGTATCAACATAGTTTTCAAAGAGAGATTTGTTTTTTAGCCGTTCATGGTTTTTTACATTTATTGGGTTATGATCATATGACTTTAGAGGAAGAAAAGACTATGTTTTCAAAACAGGAGTTGATTTTAAATGAAGCAGGTATTACGAAATAAGGATAGTGGGGGTGCTTGGACTCGCTATCAAAAGAGTTTTTTTCATGCAATAGATGGCATTGTTTATGCTATTCGATATGAACATAACATGATTATTATTTTTATTTGTTCTGTGCTTGTTTTAATTTTAGGAATGTTATTAAATTTGAGTCCTCAAGAATGGTTATTTTGTATTTTAATAATAGGGCTTATTATGGCTACAGAACTTATCAATTCAGCAATTGAAGCAGTAGTGGATTTGGCATCTCCTAAACTCCATCCACTAGCTAAAATAGCAAAAGATACTGCTAGTGGGGCAACTTTAATTTTTTGTCTTATCTCTCTCATTGGTGGAATTATTATTTTTTTACCCAAAATAATGAGCGTATTATCGTGAATCAAGTACCAAATTATTTTATTCCATTTTTATCATTTGATAAAACTCCATATCAATTTATGGATATTATAGGATATTGTCTTTATAAAGGACTAAAATTACAGTTTAGTGTAAATAAACATACAGGGGGATATTTTGGGTATTTTACATATTATGATAATGAATTTGTAAATAGTGATTGTTTTAAATTTTTTGATTTTGATGAGTATTTGTTCCCTAGACAGGATGATTTTAAACAATATATTTTAGATCATAAAGTAATTGTTAGTTTAAACTATAAGAAAGAGATAGGATGTTATGTTTTAAAAATAAAAAAAGAACAATATGATCCTAAAAAGAAAAAGTCGAAATGGGTTACAAAGCAACAAGTTGTATCAAACAATATAAAATCAACCTTTAAAAAAATGAATCATAGACTTAAAAATAGAAGGTATAATGATCATAACAAGAATAATAAAGTCTTATATTTGAATCGCTATAAGTATGGTTAAAAGCCATCTTTTTTAAACTCTATATTTTATTTAATAAATTGACTTTGATTCTATATTTTTGTACAATGAAATAGTAGAGATGGTGATGAGATGAAACAAAAACTAATTGATTTGATGAACCATAGTTATAGTCCATATTCTCATTTTCGAGTAGCTAGTATTGTAGTGATGAAAGATGGGAAAGAATTTTGTGGAGTAAATGTAGAAAATGCTTCTTATGGTGCGACAATCTGTGCTGAAAGGAGTGCTATTTTAAGCGCTATTAGTTCTGGGTATCAACAGTATGATTTTGATAGGCTATACGTAATGGTAGATAGCCCTAAAATTAGTAGTTGCTGTTTTTTATGTCGACAAGTGATTTCAGAATTTTTTGAAAAAGATAAAAAAATTATTCTAATGAATCATCATGGAGATCAAAAAATATACACAGTAGAGGAATTATGCCCTGTTCCGTTTGATGAAGAGGATTTATTATGAGAAGTGGGTTTGTTAGTTTTGTAGGACGTCCTAATGTTGGTAAGTCTACGTTATTAAATAGTATTATTGGAACAAAGATAGCAATTACCTCTAATAAACCGCAAACTACTAGAAATGTAATTCAAGGCATTTATAATGAAAAGGATACTCAAATTATTTTTGTGGATACACCAGGCGTGCATAAATCTACTCATAAATTAGGAAAATATTTAAATGAACAAGTTTATTATAGTATAAACGATGTTGATGTGATTGCTATGCTAGTAGATGGAACAAAGGATTTTGGTGGCGGGGATCAGTTTATTATCGATAAATTAAAAGAAGTTAATAAACCTGTAATTTTAGTGATTAATAAGATTGATCAATTAACACATAATCAAATATTATTAAAAATAAACGAATATAAAGATGTTTACCCATTCGTTGAAATTATTCCCCTATCAGCATTGAAAAACAATAATGTAAAAGATTTCATTCAAACATTAAAAAAATATTTAAAAGATGATATTCCATATTACGAAGAGCATCAAATTACAAATAAACCAATTACTTTTACGATTGCTGAAATTGTAAGAGAAAAAGTTTTTGAATTAACGAAGGAAGAAGTTCCCCATTCTCTTACTTGTGTTGTAGAAAGCATGAAAAAAAATAAAAATCTTTACCACATTCATGTCGCAATTATTGTAGATCGAGATTCCCTAAAAAAGATTATTATTGGTTCAAAAGGAAATAAAATAAAAGAGATTGGTGTTCGAGCAAGAAAAGAGCTTGAAAATCTATTACAAACAAAAGTTTATTTAGAATTATATGTAAAAACCATTAAGAAATGGCGAGATAAAGAAAAATACTTGCAAGAATTTGGATTTCATGATTTTTAAATTCAGATGAATAAAATAAGAAAACATTGCCATTATGAAATAGGATGGTGATTATATGAATAAAAAATTATTGTGGGATTTATTTAAAAATACAGGAAAAATTGAATATTATGTGAAATATAAAGAAGAGGAAAGAAGTAAAAAAGATGAAAAGGGTAATAACAATCGGAAAGACGTATAAACATTTTAGTGGAAAGACATATAAAATATTAATGATTGCAAGGGATAGTGAAACATCAAAGGATATTGTAATATATGAGGCTTTATATGGAGATCATATTATTTGGGCACGTGATTATGATATGTTTAATTTAAAAGTGGACAAAGAAAAATATCCTGATTGCAATCAAGAATATCGATTTGAACAAATAGATTAGAGTGGATTTTATGGATAAAAAAATAGAAGGAATCGTTGTAGCAGAACGCTCATATAGTGAAACTAGTAAAATTATTACGATTATTACAGAGGAATTTGGTTTACTTGGAATAATTGCAAAAGGAGCAAAAACATTAAAAAGTCCCTTTCGTAATGCTACAACAAAGTTAACCTATGGTATTTTTAATATTCGTTATAAGGAGAGTGGATTATCTATTTTAATTAGTGTTGATATTCTAGACTCTTTAAAAGAAATTCGAAAGGATATTATGAAGATTAGTTATGCGAGTTTTCTATCTGATTTATCAGAACAAGTAATGAAACAAAGTCATCATTATGGAATATTTTCATTATTTAAAAATAGTTTGATAAAACTAAATGAAGGCTATGATCCTATGGTTATCTCTAATATATTAGAATTAAAGTATTTAGATTATTTAGGAGTTATGCCCGTTTTGGATGAATGTAGTATTTGTTCTTCTAAAAAATCGATTGTAACTTTATCTGTAGATAAGGGAGGATATATCTGTAAAAACTGTTATTCCAATGAAAAAAAAGTTAGTGAAAAAACAATAAAACTAATTAGAATGTTTTATTATGTCGATATTGCTAAAATATCTAAATTAGAAATTAGCCCTGAAGTGAAAAAGGAAATCAATGATTTCCTAGATCAGTATTATGATAAATATACAGGATTATACTTGAAAAGTAAATCCTTTTTGCACAATTTAAATAAAATAAATATAGGATAGGTGTTTGTATGGAGCGTTACATTTATTTAGTATGTCCTTTTGTGACATTAGTTGTTTGTCAAATTATAAAATTTACCGTTGAATCTCTAGAAACAAGAAAGTTAAACTTTGCTAGGTTAATTAATGGATGCGGAGGAATGCCAAGTAGCCACACTTCTTTTTCCTCCTCTATTACTATGTTAATAGGATTTGATTTAGGATTTGATAGTCCTCTTTTTGCTGCCTGTTTAATTTTTACTTTTATTATTTCTTACGATGCAATGGGTCTTCGTTATGAAAGTGGTAAACAGGCAGAGGCAATTAACTTAATTTTTGATTCCTTTATCAAAGGGAAACCAAAAAAGGGATTTATTCGATTAAAAGAACAATTAGGGCACAAACCATTAGAGGTTTTAGTTGGAATGGTTTTAGGAACTGTTATGGCACTTTTATTTACAACAAATTTTAAAATTTAGTGTTCAAAATAAAAAAACTATGGTAAAATGATAATAGGTGATAAAATGATAACAGTAGATGATATTAGAAATTCACTAAATCAAAATAAAAACTTAACCAAAGAGGTTAAAATGAATATTTTTGAATTAGTTTTACTTTTTAATAGTAAGTATCCTGAAGTTTCTTTAGATCGCTTAAACGAAAAACTAAAAACACTTCAAATTATAAAGGGAAGTAAATTTGTTAATCCAAGAGTATCTGAATATAATCTTCGTGAGAATACGATTTATTTAAATACATCGGAAATTGATAAAGGGTATGATATGAAACATATTTTGATGTTTGAACTTTTAAATGTTATTACTGCTTGTGATCATTTTACAGGATTTAATGTAGAAAATAGGTTCCGTGCTTTGAATGTAGGATATACAGAAATTATTGCGAATTTTTTAGTTGGAAATTCTAGTGATTTATTAGTTTATCCAGAACAAGCAGTGGAAGCAAATTTAATTTCTATTTTAATAGGAAATGAATATATTTTTAAAGCTTATTTTGAAAACGATGTGGATTCCTTAATTCAAGGATTTACAAAGGCAGGTGTTCAAGTATGACATTAGGAGACTTATGTAATTTAATGAATCGTGGTTATGATCAAGATGATCCACAGTTTATGAGAGAAGTGCAACTTAGGGTTTATGATACTGCTAAAAAATTGGGAAAGGCAGAAGTAGTTTGTGAGCAATTAAAAGATAATATGGTAATGGATCCTCAAACGATTGGACTTCCCAAAGAGAATTCTTATTTTAAAGGAATGGAAGAAGCGCTTGCAACGATTGATCAGGCCTATGCAATTGATCATGAAGTAGTTCATGATCTGTCAAGTCCGAGAACAAGATAATTCTTGTTTTTTTGTTTTTCTTGATTAATTATATAATTTATAGTAAAATTATTATGTTTAGAGAGTGTGGTAATATGATAAATATCCAAAGTGATTCTAGAAAAATAAAACCAGGTGATACTTTTATAGCTGTTCGTTGTGAAGTCAATGATGGACATCAATATGTCGAAAAGGCAATTGAAAATGGAGCTAAAAAGGTTATTGTAGAACATGGGAACTATTCCGTTGAAACACAGGTAGTTGAGAATACCAGAGTGTATTTAAATCAATATTTAAAAGAATATTATAATCCAATTTTGGATAAAATGAATATTATAGGAATAACAGGGACTAATGGGAAAACAACTACAGCAATGTTAATTCATGATGCCTTAAATCAATTGGACTCTAAATGTGCTTATATTGGAACAGTGGGATTTTATATTAATAAAAAAATAAAAAATTTACCAAATACTAGTGTTGATCTTTGTGATATGTATGATTTAATTATAGAAGCTTATGATCAAGGGTGCAAAAACGTAGTAATAGAAATTAGTAGTCATGCGCTTGCCAATGGACGTATTGAAACTTTGGAGTTTGATTATGCCATTTTTACAAATCTTACCCAGGATCATTTAGATTTCCATAAAACAATGGAGAATTATGCCTTAGCAAAGCAAAAATTATTTCAGAAATTAAAACCAAATGGAATTGCTATCATTAATAATGATGATTTCTATAAAGATTATTTTTTATTAGAACACAACCAAAACTTTACATTTGGAGAGAATATAAGTGATTTACAAATCATGGACTACACATTAAGTAGTGAACATACTATTTTCAAATATAAAGATAACAAGGGCGAATATTCTGTAACAATGAAATTACTAGGAGATTATAACATTTATAATATGGTAGCGTGCATTAGTTTATTAAAATGTATGGGATATTCTGATCCTAGTATTATAGAGGTTGCTGGTCAATTAAATGCTCCTGTGGGTAGAGCAGAAATCATTAAATACCATACAAATAATATTGTTATTGATTATGCTCATACACCAGATGCTATTGAAAAAATTATTACAACCATGAAACAATTTACAAAAGGAAAAACTTATGTAGTATTTGGATGTACTGGGGAACGTGATCGTATGAAACGACCAATAATGAGCAAATTAGTTAGTGAATTATCAGATTATTTTATTTTTACAACGGATGATCCTCATGATGAAGATCCAAACCAAATTGTAGACGACACATTTAAAAATGCAGAATTTGGTAATTACGGGATTTGTTTAGATCGAAAAGAAGCTATTTGTAAAGCAATTCAACGATTAAAGAATAATGACCTTTTATTGATTCTTGGAAAGGGGCATGAAGAGGGAATTATTGGAAAAAATAGACAAATAATCCCATTTAATGATAAAGAAGTTGTATTAGAATATTTAAATCAACTTCAGTAATACACAAGGAGATGATTTTGTGTTAGTTTTAACAAAAGCAATACTTGCTTTGATGATTGGCTTTATTATATCTGTCCTATTTGGACTTATATTAATTCCAATTTTAAAAACAAAAAAGGTAAAACAAAGTGTGAGTGTATTTTTAAAAGAAAAACATAAGGAAAAAGAAGGAACACCAACTATGGGAGGATTAATTTTTATAATTCCGACCATTATTACAGTATTGATTTTACTTTTTTTAAAGAAAATAGAATTTAGTGATAATCTATTTATTATTTTATTTGTATTTATTGCTTATGGAATACTTGGATTTATAGATGATTATTTAATTATCAAAAGAAAAAATAATATTGGATTAACAGAACTTCAAAAATTATTTGGTCAGTTATTTATAGCTGTTATCTTCTTTTATATTTTTATGTCTAGTGGGAATAGTCCTAGTTTAGATATTCATACCTTAAACATTCATATTCATATGGGATGGTTTTATGGAATTTTCTTATTGTTTATGTTGGTAGCAAGTAGTAATGCTGTTAATATTACAGACGGATTAGATGGACTTTCTGGAGGCCTTTCTTTGATTGCTTTTTTAGCATTTGGATTAATTAGTTGGAATTCAACATGGGTGGCAGGATCTTCAGCAATTGCAGTTTTCTGTTTTATATTAGTGGGTTCTCTTCTTGGATTTTTATTCTTCAATACTAATCCAGCTAAAATATTTATGGGAGATACAGGCTCTTTGTCTTTAGGAGCAACCTTAGCAACGATTGCGATTATTACGAATCATGAAATTACCTTCATCATTATTTCTTCTGTATTTATTATTGAAACATTAGTATGCATTATTCAAACAATATCAATTATGTGGAAAGGAAAGAAAATCTTTCTAATGACTCCTCTTCACCACCACTTTGAAAAATTAGGATGGGATGAGAAGGACATTGTAAAAGTTTTTTGGTTTTTTGGAATTGTATCTGCAATGTTAGGAGTATTGTTTGCTGTATGGCTATAAAAAATCACTTCATTTTTGAAGTGATTTTTACATATGATTTACTAATACACTGAGTATATCGTCTTTTTCTTTATTTTCAATATTTTGCCATAAAATTTCAAACAATACTCCCAGTCCAGGTAAGACAACTTCTTCTTTTGATTCAATAGAAGAGGTAATCGATTCTTCTATTTCATTTGCGCTAGCGTCCTTAAAATTATTTTTAATATAATCTCTAATATTTACGTTCATACTATCGTCCTTTCTTTAATAGTGTGTAAACTTTATAAAAATATATTCAAATTTATTTCTTTTTTATAGGTATTTCTGTATAATAGAATTATAAGGAGGTAGAGTATGATAGCATTATGGGTTATTTTAGGAATTGTTGTTTTAATATTGATTTATGCAATTAGTACTTACAATAAATTAGTAACTTTAAGAAATAGAGTAAAAGATCAATGGTCGCAAATTGATGTTGTTCTAAAAAGAAGAGCTGATTTAATTCCTAATTTAGTAGAAACTGTAAAAGGTTATGCAACACATGAAAAAGAAACTTTAGATGCTGTTATTTCAGCACGTAATAAAGCAGTTAGTGCGACTACACCAGAGTCTTCAATGCAAGCAAATGGAGAGCTTTCTCAAGCTTTAGGTAGATTACTTGCTGTAACAGAATCGTATCCAGATCTAAAAGCAAATACAAATTTCATGGATTTACAAAATCAATTAAAAGATACAGAAGATAAAATTACATATTCTAGACAATTTTATAATGATTCCGTTTTGAAATACCAAAATGGAATTGAAAGATTTCCTTCTAATATTATAGCAGGAATGTTTGGATTTAAGCCTTATCAGTTTTTTGAAGCTGACGAGCAAGATAAAAAAGCACCAGAAGTGAAATTTTAGAACTTACGAAAGTAAGTTTTTTTAAGAATAGTAGGGAGATTGTTATGAAAAAATATTTAAAATATCTGATTACTGCTTGTTTGATATTCATCCCTTTTCGAATCTTCGCTAAAGAAGGAATTGAAAATTATTATATGAATATGGATGTTATGACAAATGGGGATGTAAAAGTACAAGAATTATTTATTTTGAATGGTCAGTACAATGGATATGAAAGAATTATCAATTATAAGAACGCTTCTGCACCAGTCTTTCATGGAGATACCAATGATTTTAATGGAAGTGATATTTATAATGGCGATGCAATTGAAATTATATCTGTGAAAGGAATATCTGTTGATGATCACGTAAATTTTGATTATCTTACGCACGAAGGATCTGTTTTTGAAGAAGTATCTTATGCTTCTAGTGGTGATTATGGAGTGTATGAAAAAACAGATACAGCCAGTGGAACTGTATTGAAAATATATAATCCATCTAAGTATAAGAATGGATTTTATGTAGAATATATTATTAAAAACATGGGAATTGTTCATAATGATATCGCAGAAGTGGGATTTAATATTTTCTCAAATGAACAAAGAGAATATATTCATAATTTAGAAATGTTGATTAATATTAATGGAAATAAAAAGGAACTTCGTGCTTGGGGGCATGGACCTTTATGGGGGGAAACTCAAAATATTAATAAAAACCAAATAAAATTAACTATCCATGATGTAGAAGCAAATACAGCATTTGATATTCGTTTTGTTTTTGATAAAGAGGTTTTAAATCAGTCTCAAAAGATAACCGATATAAATGCCTTAGATAAAATTCTAACAGTAGAAAAACAAAAAGCAGATGACGCTAATGAACTCAGAGAACAGTATAGAAATCATCAAAGAAATATTAAAATATTTGAAGTATTTGGCATTTGTTTGATAATTGGATTAGTGATTATGATTATTCATGTTTATCGGAAATATGATAAAGAGTATAAGAGCCTTTTTACGAATGAATATTTCAGAGATTTTCCAAGTAGTATTGATCCAGAATATGTAGGATATTTAATGCATAAAAGAATAGATAGTAATGAACTTAGTGCTTCTATTTTAAATCTAATTTATAAAAAGAAAATCGGTTTTAAGGAATTAGGAAATGATAATTTTAAATTAGAATTATTAGATCAGGAAGGATTAAATGAAGTGGATTTAAGTCTTATTAAATTTTTATTTCATGATAAAAAAGATATCACTTTAAAGGAGTTAAAAAAATCTGCTAAGAATTCTTATAGTAGTTTTTTAAATCGATATAGTAAATGGAAACAAATAGCGAAACAGGAAGCAGAGAAAATGAATTTTTTTGAAAATAATAAGGGAATTAAAACATTATGTAGTGTATATTGTGTAATGACATTGATAATTGGTTTTTCTCTTTGCTCTATTTTAGGGGTGATTGGAGTTATACTAGTGATTTTAAGTATTATTACCCTTTGCTATCTTTCTAGTTTTTATCGAAGAACAAAAGAAGGAAATGAAGAATATCATAAATGGCTCGGGCTTAAAAAATTTATGAATGATTTTGGTAATTTTAAAGAAAGAGAGTTACCAGAAATTGCTTTATGGGAAAAATACTTAGTATATGCAGTTGTATTTGGTTGTGCTAGCAAACTTGCCAAAACGATGGAAATTAAGATGAGAGAAATTCAAAATAATCCTGGTTATACTTATGATCCAGTTTATGATTATAATCGAATCCATTTTATAACAACTTTTAATAGAGAGATTGATAATTCTATCCATTCTGCTATATCTTCTGCGAATGCACAAAGGATTGCTGAAAGTTCTAATTCTTCTTCAGGAGGTTTTGGTGGAGGATTTTCTGGAGGAGGAGGATCCTTCGGTGGAGGCGGTGGTGGTGGCCGCTTTTAGGAATTTTAAATTCCTTTTTTTTATGGTAAAATGAAAATGGTGATAAGATGTTGTACTCTATTGATCAAGAAAAATTAGAAGTTGTAATCTTGAAAAAGAATAATAAAAACACCTATATTAGAATAAAAGAGGATATGAAGATTTATGTAACAACAAATTATTTCGTTACTAAGAAGCAGGTAAAAAAACTATTGGATGAAAATTATACTTCTTTACAAAAAATGTTAAATCGAGTAAAGTCACAAAAAGAAAAAGAGGCTACCTTCTATTATTTAGGAGAAAAGTATGATATAATACTAATGAAGGTAGAAAGGGTAGAGATGATTCATCATAAAATTTATACAACTGATATGAAAATGTTTCATAAATGGTATCAAGTAAATATGAAAGAGATCTTTATGAACCATTTAACCAATTGGTATCAACAATTTGAAGAAAATATACCTTTTCCAAAATTAAAAATTAGAAAAATGAAAACAAGATGGGGTGTTTGTAATATTCGTGATAATTCAGTTACGTTGAATTCAGAATTGATGAAATATGATTTAGAAAAATTAGATTATGTTATTGTTCATGAATTGTCCCATTTTATTCACTTTAATCATTCCAAAGATTTTTGGAATTTAGTCAGTAAGTATTATCCAGAATATAAGAGAGTAAGAAAAGAGCTTAGAAGTTAGAGGTGATTGTAAATGAAAAAATTATTTGTGAGTTTATCAGTATTAGTAATTACAATAACACCAATGTTTTATGTACCAGAAGTAAAGGCAGAAACATTAGGGGATTTAGAGAAGGAATTAAATAAACGTCAAAGCGAGTTAAAAGATACCAATGCTAAAAAAGCACAAACACAAGCAGAAATTAATTCGGTAAATAAAAATATTTCTAATATTAAAAATGAAATTAGTCAAACTTATAAAGATATTGCCAGTTTAGATGAAGAAATAGAAAAATTGAATACAAATATTTCTAATGCAGAAAAGGAAATAAAAGAGATTATTAGTTATTTACAAGTTTCTAATGGGGAATCTGCTACTTTAGAGTATGTCTCTGGAGCGAGCGATTGGGAAAGCTTTATTTATCGTATGGCAGTTACAGAACAACTTTCTGATCATAATGATGCGAAAATTTCGGAATTTAATAAAATGATTAACGATAACAAAGAAAAACAAAAACAAATTCAAAGTAAACGTGTATCCTTAGGTGAAAAACAGCAACAATTAACTGGAGAACTTTCTAAATTAGGAAAAGAAATGGAAGATATTAAGGCAGTTAGTGTATCACAGGCAGATGATGTAAAAGCACAACAAAAAATTGTAGATAATTATAAAAAAATGGGATGTAAATCGAATGATGATATTACAGAATGTAGTAGAGGGTTACTTCCTGCTGGTACAGCTTTTTATCGACCACTTGTATCTGGAAGAGTTACCAGTGAATGGGGAACTAGATATTATATGGGAAAATCCTTCCACGAAGGAATTGATATGGGAGTAAGTGAAGGAAATACTGTTTACGCAATTGGAACAGGCCAGGTTGCTTTAATTATGCATCGATATAGTTGTGGTGGAAATATGGTTGTTGTACACCATAAGATTAATGGAAAAACTTATACCAGTGTTTATGCTCATTTATTATCTATTAATGTTTCAGAAGGGCAAAATGTTACTAGTAATACTGTAATTGGATCTTCAGGTGGAGGCAGCACCGCTTCTTATGATCGTTGTACAGGAGGAGCTCATCTTCACTTAACGGTGGCTACTGGTCTTTATGGAATTGACTATAAAGGGGCAGGCGCTTGGAATCTAATGAATTATACATATTCAATTAATCCAAGAAGTGTTATTAATTTTCCAGCGTTAGGTGTTCCATTTAATAATAGAATGGCAAAATATTAATAAAAAAAGCGTTAATTATGATTAGCGCTTTTTAGTATTGCTAAAGATAATCATTGCTTATGATATTTCCTGAATAGCTTCTTTAATAATATCAATACTATTTTGTAATTTTGCAGTTTCTTCTTCGTTTAATTCAACGTAGACCCTTTCGCGTACTCCATCTTTATTAATGATAGCAGGAACGCTAACAAAAAGATTATTATTTGGGTCATAGGTAGAAATGGTAATAATACTGTTTTCATTATTTAAAATGGCGTTTGTAATACGAACAAGACACATTCCAATTCCATAATAGGTAGCATTCTTACGATTAATAATTTCATAAGCAGCATTTTTGACATCTAAACAAATATTGTTTAATTCTTCATCTGATAAGAAATTATGAATATCCTGAAGTCCAATAGTAGCATTTGAAAATGGCGCAAATTCAGAATCACCATGTTCACCAATAATATAGGCATGAACACTTTTTGGACTGATATTTAGGCGATCTCCAATCATAAAACGAAGTCTGGAAGTATCAAGACTTGTTCCGCTTCCAATGATTTTACTGGAATCCATTTTAGAGTATTTCCATGTTACATAGGTCATAACATCTAACGGATTTGTAGCTACTAAAAAAATACCTTGAAATCCACTTTTCATTACATTTTCTACAATGGATTTAAAAATAGAATCATTTTTGTGAATTAAATCCATTCTTGTTTCTCCTGGTTTTTGATTTGCTCCTGCAGCAATACAGACGATAGTAGCATCCTTGCAATCTTCATAGGAACCTGCTTTTATATCAATTTTATTAGGAGCAAAGGATATACCATGGTTTAAATCCATTGCTTCTCCAATAGCACGATCTTGATTAATATCAATTAAAACAAGTTCATTTACACTTGTTTTTTGGTTTACAAGAGCATATGCATAACTCATTCCTACATTTCCACATCCAATAATTACGACTTTATTTTTCATAAGTATCCCTCCTTATATTATTATAACCTAAAAAAAGTATTTTAAAAATAACGATTGTCAATTAAAAGTCAAATAAAAAAACACAAATGTGTTTTAGTTGCTTGTTCTATCGCCAATTCCTGTAAAGAATCTACACATGTTATCACTTGTTCTAAAAGATGCTCTTACATTTCCACCTTTTTTAGATACCCACATGTATTTAACACTTGTTTTTGATTTCTCTATTAGTACTCCATCTACATCACCAATTTCTTTTTTGAAATTATCATAAGTGATTCCAGCATTTACTTTTGGTTTTAAATCCTCTAAATTTGATAAATCTACTTTTTTATCAGCCACATCATTTTTGTCAAAATCTGCAACGATAGTAGAAGTATTATCAGAAGAAAATTTCAAGGTGATTTTTTCATCATTTCCTAAATCATATTCGTATTCTCGAGAATTTTCATTTTTTAATACACCATCTATTCCAATAATTTCATTTACTTCTTCTACTGTATTTTCTGGTGTAATTTTTTGAATACATTCTACGGCAGAACATTTTCCTTTTAATTTTTTTTCTTCTACTTTTTCTTGATTAGAGTCTTTAACTTTTTTCGTAGTTTCTTGACCACATCCAGTAGTTGATAGAACAGCTAGTAGACATAACGTCATACCAAATAAAAACTTTTTCAAAATTATTTCAATTTTTTTATTAGATTTTCCCATAATCTTTGAAAAATTTTGAATTGTCATTGGATTATTTTCTCCTATTTCTAATCTTCCTTTGTTATTACATTCAACTGATAATGCAATTAACTGCATCCATACTCTAAACGAGGTGTCTCCTTCTGGAAGATTTAGAAGTATTTGAATTTTCCTGTTTGAAAATATTTTAATTTCTAGTTTTAACCATTGTAAATTATACATATCCTCCTTTCCCCACTTTCCTTACAACCTAACTTATAGATTGCTGTTCCATATTTTCTAAATATTCATCTAGTGCTTGTACTCTAAATAAATATTTTCCACCAACTTTTGAGCATGGTATTTGTTTTCTTCTTACTAGTTGATTAATTAACCAATAAGAAATTCCTAAATATTCTGCTGCTTCTTTCATCGTTAATGTTGTCCTTTGTAGTTTTTGTAATTCCATAGTATCACCTCCAATTTTTTTGAATTTAGCTATTGACTTTTGCTAACAATTGAATTATAATATCAATAGTTAGTTTTTTTGTTATAATTTTTTGTTTATTTACATTATAAATTTTTACTAATTTGGAAAATAAATTTAAACAAGTTGGGGAGTGGTTTTGATTTTATGTGATCGCTTCTCAACTTGTTTTAGAAACTAATATTTTAGGTGATAATTTAGGTGTGAGAATATAGAATTTTGTAAAAGTTGAACAAGATTTTTTGAAAATTTTGGGATACTTTATTTTGTTTTATGAGGATTTCCAATAGAATTAGAGTGGAGGAAATATCTCATGGAACCTAATTATAAAGAAATTGGAAAAAGAATAAAAAAGTACCGGGAGGAGCGCGAATTATCCCAAGCAAAGCTTGCGGAAAAGATTGAGGTCTCGGTGCCTTATATGAGTGATATTGAAACTGGAAAGACTAAGTTTAGTCTGCCGGTATTAGTGAATCTTGTAAATGCATTGGAGGTCAGACCGGGGGAATTGCTGACAGAAAAGGTCTGTGCAAAAGGGGAATTATGCGCACTGATCTTGCGAGAGATTGATCAGCAGCTAACGGATTGTACAGAAATGCAGATGCAGTTGTTGGCGGAGGCATTTCGCAATGAGAAAAAACTTTTGGTGGCTTACGAGGAAAAGATGAAGAGGTTAAAAACCACAGAGGAAGAAGAGTAGCACAGATTTTTAATTTTATCTTGGATAAAAAGCAGAAAAAGTTCCTTAGAATAAAAAAGGGACGATTTCTGCTTTTTTATTTTTCCTGCAATTCGTGTACACCAGAAAACGATTCGTGCACAAATGAGAACATATCGGAGCAATATGGTATAATGTCATCAGACATTATACCAGTGCTAATTCGCCGTCCGACCAACGGGAGGACAATTACCTTGGCGAATTATGCACATCCGCCGGAGGCAGCATATTCGAAGAACATGGTATAATGTTGAAAAAGGTGATTTGCCAAAGGAAAGGAGTGATTTGTATGAGGAGACCAGAAAAAATTATCCCCTACGCTTCTATAGGAAGTAATATTTGTTGGAGTATTCGGAAACAACTAAATTATGCACCGGCGGTATTTTATATGCAGATGCTTCGTGTGCCGCTCAATGTCGGACTGGCTTTTTTGGGGATCTATCTGCCGTCCCTTGTCGTCGCTGAGGTCACGGGAAACAGAGGATTTTCCCACGCCGCAGTAAGAGTTGGAGGGGTGTTATTTATTATTTTTCTTGCGACCATCCTAAAGACGGTATTTGACCGCCTGATGGACGCGAAGGAAACCCCATACCGCTGCCAGATTGCCTATGAATTAAACAAGAAATCGATGGGATGTTTCTATCAGATTTATGAGAAAAAAGAGATGCGCGATCTGCGGGAGCGGGCAAAACAGGCAACGGAAATGTGGGATGGAGTTCAGCCCCTAAGGGATATGACAAAACACGCCTGGGATTTTGCCGAGAGCATTCTCTGCTATCTTCTTTTTGGCACGGTGGTTTCCTTTGTCAGTCCGTGGCTGCTTGTATTTTTAACACTTGCCCCGGCGGTCAACTGGTTTTGTGTGAGAGCATACCAGAAATGGGAGTATGTAAACCGGAAAAATTGGATGGAAATTGACCGAAAACTGGATTATGTGCAGGGGAAAACTGCGAATTTTGCCGTGGCGAAGGATATCCGAATCTATGGGATGGCGGGTTGGATGAGACAAATGTATCAGCTACTTTCCAGGAACTATATGGTATGGGATAAAAGACGAATCTTTCGGGAATATCTCTCACATCTTGCCGATCTGGTGGTGATTCTTTTGCGGGACGGCACGGCGTATGCAGTTTTGATTTCCATGACCTGGGCGGGAAAAATCCGTGTTGATCAGTTTGTTCTCTATTTTGCCGCCATCTCCTCGTTTGCCGAGTGGATAGGAAATATTTTAAACAAGTGGAATCAGATGCGCCATACCAGCCTTCGCTTCTGTGATCTGAGAGAATACCTGGAATATCCGGATGTGGATGGAAACAAGAATCTCTCAGTGGATAAGGAAATTGCGCCGGAAATTGTATTTGACCATGTAAGTTTTCGCTATGAGGGGGAGGAGAGGGATACCCTGCACGATATCTG
>CATLBU010000002.1 GCA_949879835.1 uncultured Bacilli bacterium | reverse complement strand
GCTTATAGAAAAGTGAATGATGAACTTATGGCATTATATTGGGATGTTGGAAAATTTGTTAGCAATCAAATAGAAAATAATAAATGGGGAAGTAAGGTTGTTGATAATTTAGTATTATTCATAAAAGAAAAGTGTCCAACTTTAAAAGGTTTTGATAGAAGTGGAATATACCGAATGAAACAATTTTATGAATTATATAAGGATGATGAAATTGTCGCTCCATTAGCCCGACAATTAAATTGGACTAATAACATACTTATAATGTCGAGATCAAAAACAAGAGAAGAGCGAGAATTTTATGTAAAAATGTCTTTGAAAAATAATTACTCCAAAGCGGAATTAGACAGACAACTTTCTAGTAGTTATTATGAGAGATATATGCTATCAGACGGGAAAGCATTGCCATCTGTAACTAAAACTGTTGATGAAGATGATTACCCTAATGCAAAATTACTTGATCTATATTCATTAGAATTTTTAGATTTGCCTTCTGAATTTTCGGAGATAGATTTAAGAAAAGCAATTATAAAAAATTTAAAAAACTTTATTTTAGAGATAGGTAAGTCATTTACTTTTGTAGGCGAAGAATATAGAGTACAAGTAGGAAATGAAGACTTCTTCATAGATCTTCTATTTTATAATCGTGATTTATCTTGCTTAGTAGCCTTTGAATTAAAAGTAGGAAAATTTAAACCCGAATATGTATCTAAAATGGATTTTTATTTAGAGGCCTTAGATAGACAAGAGCGAAAAGAAAATGAAAATCCAAGTGTTGGAATAATTTTATGTGCAGATAAAGATGAAAAGGTAGTTGAATATGCAATGAGCAGGACAATGTCACCAACAATGGTTGCAGAATATAAATTAAAACTTATTGATAAAAGATTGCTTGAGAATAAACTTAAAGAAATATCGATTATGGTTGGAGAAAATAGGAATGAATAAATTGTCGGACTACTAGTGCGACAATTTAAAAAGAGGTATTAGAAAATGCAAAAAGAAAAATTAGTTGATGAATTTAATAAGATAAATGCTAATAGCAATTTAAATGAGATTCAAGAATATATTACTAAAATGATGCAAACAAATGGATTTAACAATACACCTTTAGAATTGTTTTGCTATTTAACTGAGGAAGTTGGAGAATTGGCAAAAGAAATTAGAAAAACAGAAAAAAATATGGATATGGACATAAAAAAGGAATATGGCTCTTGTTTAAAGCATGAAATAGCAGATGTATTTATATATTTACTTGCAATATGTAATTCATATAATATTGATCTTTTAGAAGCTTTTAAAGATAAAGAAAAGATTAATTTGGATAGAGTTTGGAAGTAGAAAAAGGTTGTTGATAATATGGATAAGCAAAAAACTTTTTCAGATAGTGTTTTAGAATTTAATGAATGGTTATCAAATATGTCTTTAGACTTATTTGATAATTATACAATTAGTAATCCATTTAATGGTAAAAATAAAGAGAAAATAAAAAAGATAACGAATACATTTTATAAGAAATATTATAATGACAATAATAAAAGATATTTAATACTTGGTAGTTCTCCAGCAAGAAAAGGGACAGCAACAACAGGTATTCCATTTGAAGATGCAAATCATCTTTATAAAGAAACAGGTATTAAGATTGATAATTTTTATATAAATAAAACATCTTCTGATTTTTTATATGATGTTATGGAACAATATGGTGGTTGTGAAAAGTTTTATAGTGACTTTTTTATGAATTTTGTATGTCCGTTAGGTATAGTAAACATAAGTAAAAAGGAAAATGAAGTTAATTCAAATTATTATGAAAATAAAAAATTAAAAAATGCTTTGTACAACTTTATTGTTGATTCTTTAAAAAGATATATTGATTTTGGCATTGATACGTCCGTATGCTTTTGCATAGGAAGTGGAGAAAATTTTAAATTTTTAACAAAAATTAATGAACAGTATAAATTTTTTGATAAGATTATTGCTTTAGAACATCCAAGATTTATCATGCAATATAATTCAAAAAACAGAGATAAATATTTAAGTAAATATGTGACAACACTTAATCATAAAAATTGAGATATTATAAATTGCAAGTATTTATAAATAAGAATAAATTTTTAAGTGAAAATTTGTCGCACATAAATACTTGTGTGGTGGGGGATTGCAGCATGGCCAGTAGATACTTTTGTTAAAGCCAATGATTTTAATGGAAAAACAGTAATTCCCTTTTGTACTTCAGCATCAAGTGGCTTAGGCCAAAGTGGTAAATTATTAGAAGGTGAAACAAATGGAGGAAAATGGTTAGATGGACATCGTTTTCGTTCTGAGACATCAAGTTCTGACATTAAAACATGGACTGACAGTTTAAAATAGGGAGAAAAAATAGTATGAATAACCAATTCAAAGTGTTATAGTTTAGTAAATCAAAAAAGAAACATGTGTTAAATGAATACATGTTTTTTTTAATTACACTCTTTATTTACATTATATTTCTTTGATTATATATTTATTTTATTATATAATAAATATATAACAAAAAAGGAAGGAAAAATAAAATGAATAAGATAATTTTACTGGTAGGAGATAGTGGATCAGGAAAGGACTTTGTTTTAGAAGCAGCAGCTGAATATGATTCTTTGGAGGTTGTAAAAAGACTTATATCAAGAGAAGCTAGAGAAAAAGAAAATAATTCGATTTCTTCTATTTTTTCAGTACCAATCGATATCATAAAGCAGACTGATTATTACTATGAGGGAGTAGAACCTGGAAAATGGTATGGCATTTTAAAAAATGACTTAGATTGTGTGTTACAAAAGGGAAAAACGCCTATTGTAGTTTGCCCCAACTATCAAAATTATCTACGGATGTTAAAGGATTATGACGGAAACGTTGTTTGCTATTTCATTTATCGTGGTTATAGTGATACAGAGTTGGATCAATGGAGAAATTCTTTAATAAAAAGGGGAAGTAGCTTAGAAGAAATTAAAGCAAGAGAACAATCAAGAGATAAATATTTTAAAGAATTATACATTAATCATTTTATGGATTACAGTTCTAATGTGATTTTGAATCTTTATGGAATTACTACTAAGCAAGATATTCAATTGCAACTAGAAGGTTTGTGTGAAAAAAATGGTATAGAATTAAGAAGGAAGATGAAATAGACTTCCTTTTCTTTATTGAAACATTATGAATACAAAGAAAAACGATAATAGAAAATTTATATTATTTATAATTTATGACTATAAAAAGTAAATAATAAAGTAAATATTTTAAAATATGTTTGATTTATCATTTGAAATAGTATAAACTATTACTAGAATAAGATGGGAGAATTAGAATATGAGAAATTTAAAAAGGACTTTGCATATATTAATATTTTTGCTTGTTTTTTCAAGTAGCCATGTATTAGCACAACCATTAAATACGTCATTTGATGATGATCAATTTTATACTTGTGTTATTGATAATTTAAATGAACAACAAATCAATGGAGTAAATAATCGAGTAGCTGAACAGTATATAGCAACTGATCAAGAATTATCTATATTACCAAATCTAACTTGTATTTCATATCAAATATCATCTACTAAGGGGATAGAAAAATTAGCAGGTGTTACTTATTTAGATTTTGAAGATAACAATATAAAAACAATTAATTTAGAGAATAATTTACAGGTTACCTATTTATATGTTGATAAAGATGTTATTGTTCAAGGATATGATGGACAAATTGAACGAGAGGAAACACAAATGGGAAAATCCTCTCAATCTAGTTTAAATTTAATGATTCCCTTGGTTGTAGGTGGAGTGATTTATATAATCTTCACAGTAGAATTAATGATTCTATTTGCTAGATTCAATGAAAAAAAATGGAAAGCTTTAATTCCTATTTATAATTATATTGTCTTGCTAAAAATTGCAGATTATTCTGTTTTTCATATTTTGTTATTATTGATTCCAATTATTAATATTTGGATTTTATATAAAATTGGTGTACATTTTGCTACAGAATTAGAAAAGAGTAAAGTTATGGCAATTGTATTTGCAATTCTCCCAATTATAGGAATTCCTCTTTTGTTAGCAAAAACAAGGAAAAGATTATCAAATACCAATAGTAATTTTTCAAATATGCAATCCGATATGCCTAATGTGACTGTCCAAAGCCAACCAATTGGAATGGTAGACCTTCAAATGAATACACCACAGATGACAGAAGTACCAAATATAAATCCACAAGTAGATATGATGAACCAAATGAATACACCACAAATGACAGAAGTACCAAATATAAATCCACAAGTAGATATGATGAATCAGATGAATACACCACAAATGACAGAAGTACCAAATATAAATCCACAAGTAGATATGATGAATCAGATGAATACACCACAGATGACAGAAGTATCAAATGGAAACCCACAAGTAGATATGATGAATCAAATGAATGCAGCACAGATGACAGAAGTATCAAATGGAAACCCACAAGTAGATATGATGAATCAGATGAATACACCACAGATGGCAGAAGTATCAAATGGAAACCCACAAGTAGATATGATGAACCAAATGAATACACCACAGATGGCAGAAGTATCAAATGGAAACCCACAAATGGAAATGATGAATCAAATGAATGCACCACAGATGGCAGAAGTACCAAACGTAAATCCACAAATGGAAATGATGAATCAAATGAATGCATCACAAATGACAGAAGTACCAAACATGCAATCTCAAGTAATAGAAAATTCAAGACCAAGTCAAGAGGATGAATATCGTATTTGTCCAAAATGTCAAAATAAGATAAGGAGAGATGCAAAAGTTTGTTTTATTTGCGGAAATCATTTAGACTAAAAAATGAGTTTTATTTACTCATTTTTTTGATTTCAATTAAATAGGGAGAAATTTCTTGATTATCATTATGAAATTCTTTAAAATTAATTCTTTCATTTTTTAAGAACTTTTTAATTTCTGTACTTTCTTTTTTTCCTTCTGGATGACCAGGATAAACTGTAATCAGAACCATCCCTTTTTCATTTAAAAGGGACATTGCGTCTTTGATTGCTGAAATACTAGTTTTATAATTTGTAGTAATTGTTTTATTTCCTTTTGGAAGAAATCCCAAATTAAATACAACTAAACTAATTTTATTTACGTAATTTTTAAGTATTTGTTTCATATTTTCGTGTCCAGTTTGAAATAAAGTATAATTATGGATATCATGAGATAAAAGCAATTGTTCTGTATTCCTGATAGCTTGTGACTGAATATCAAAACCAAATATTTTCCCTTTAGAAACAATTTTTCCTAAAAATAAAGTATCTTTTCCGTTTCCAATAGTAGCATCAATAACAATATCCTTATCTTTTACATTAGAAATAATAATTTGCTGAACTTTATTTAAAATACTTTGTTGAAATCCTTGAAAAGTATTTCTCCTAGCTAACTCTTTATCAATTTCATTCATAACTCCAAATTTTTTAGTTAACCACTTTGGTTCTATCAAATCCTCTGCATTTGGATCACCAGTAATACGGTGAATAATTATATTTTTTTTGAGAATCTCTAATTGATCACATACAATCTGAACATATTCTTTTTTTGATAATATAGGAAAGGGATTTTCTCGATAAATTATTCCTAACTTTGTATTTTTTAAAATATGTAACATATGAATTTTAATTCCTTGAATATCTAAATGATTTAAATAACGAATAGTATCTAACATCATATCTTTCGTTTCATAAGGAAGACCATTGATAATATGAATAACAACATGAATATTTTTAGAACGTAATTTTTTAACACATTCTTCAAAACATTCTAAAGTGTGGCATCGATTAATAAACTTGGAAGTTTTCTCGTGGATAGTTTGAAGGCCTAACTCAACAGTTAAAAATGTTCTTGTATTTAATTCTTCTAAATAGGAAAGACATTCTTCACTAATAGAATCTGGCCTTGTTGCAATAGAAAGTCCAACAACGTTACCAATTTTTAAAATAGATTCATATTTTTCTTTTAAAACAGAAACATCCGCATAAGTATTGGTATGGGCCTGAAAATATCCAATATATTTAGCGGTTTTCCATTTCTGATGAAGTTTATCTTTTATCTTATAAAATTGCTTTATGAGATCATCTTGCTCACTTCCAGCAAAATCACCACTACCTAATTTGGAACAATAAATACATCCGCCCCTACCAACTGTTCCATCGATATTTGGACAACTAAATCCTGCATTTAAACTAACTTTAAATACTTTACATCCAAATTTCTGCTTGTAGAAATAATCAAGTGTATAATATCGCTTATTAGAATTAGTATATTCAAAAAGATTCATAATATCACATCCATAAAAATATTATAACTGATTTTGAAAAAATATTGGTAAAAAAGAACAAAATTTGGAAAAAAACACCAAAAATCTTTATATAATCTAAATTATTTGCTATAATGATATGGGAGGTATATATGAAAAAGAAGGACATATTAAAAGCTATAGGAATTGTTTTAGGTATTTATGTAATACTTACTTGGTTAATTCCAGCAGGAGTATTCTCTGGAAAAGAAGTAACTGCAAATGCGACAGAACCAGTTGGCTTATTTGATTTGGTAAAATATCCAATTGCAACAGCTACTACTTCAATCTTTGTATTAAGCGTATTAGTAGTACTTTTAATCGGAGGACTCTATGGAGTAATGAATAAAACAGGTGTTTATTCAAATATTGTAGAAGGAATTACTAAAAAATTTAAAGGAAAAGAAAAAAATTTCTTAATTATTAGTATTTTAGTATTAGGAATTTTATCATCTTTAACAGGCCTTGTACTACCTTTATTTATTCTAGTACCATTCTTTGCAGCTGTTATTATATTGTTAGGATATAATAAAATAACAGCTATGTTATCAACAGTAGGATCTATTTTAATTGGAAGTATTGGATCTACATATGGATTTAATATTAATGGATATATTATTTATTTCTTCCAAAATAAAATCAATGATTCTATTTGGTTTAGACTTTCATTGCTCGTTCTTATGTTAATCTCTTTTACTGTTTTTGTGATAAAAACTGCTTCATTAGAAAAGAAAAAAACAACCAAGAAAACTACAAAATCAGAAACAAAAAAGAAAACAGAAGAAAAAGAGGATGGAATCATTCCTTTATATGAAAAAAATGTGGACAAAAAGAAAAACCCAACAGCTTTAATTGTTATTTTTGCTTTATTAGTAGTTGTATCATTAGTTGGAATGTTTAACTGGGCAAATTGCTTAGGAGTTACATTCTTCACAGATATTTATGATTCTATTACGAAATTTGAATTAAATGGATATCCACTTTTTGCAAATATTCTAGGTAATATTGAAGCTATGGGAAATTGGACAAATGCAGAATTCTGTATGTTGATTATCATTGCTATTTTATTAATAAAATGGTTATACAACATTAAATTAAATGATGCCTTTGAAGGATTTGTAGATGGCGTAAAACAAATGGTTCCAGTGGCTGTTTATGTAATTATTGCCAATATTTTATTCTTAATTATCAATAGCAGCAGTACTGGTAATACTATTTTTGCTCCAATTGCTAACTTCTTTATATCTATGACAAAAGGATTTAATGTTTTAACTTTTGGTTTTGCATCAATAATTGGAAGTGTTATTTATAATGATTTTCCATATTTATTAAATGCTTTATATGAACCAATCAGTACATTAACAAAAGATTATGCTTTTGTTGGAATGATACTTCAGTCTATTCATGGTCTTGTTATGTTGATTGCTCCAACTAGCGTGATTTTAATAGCTGGACTTAAATATTTTGACATATCCTATAAAGAATGGCTAAAAAATATTTGGAAATATTTATTAATTGCCCTAATAGCAGTAATTGTCATTATTGTGATGATGGCAATCATTTAATAGGAGAAAACAGTAAAATTTACTGTTTTTTTTAATTCTTTCTATGATTATTTGTATAGATATGGTACAATTAGCTTAGGATAATTTAATGGGGATGATATTGTGGAGAATAATAAAATAACAGAAGTGATAAAAAAAGAGTCAGATGAACGAAATAATCTCTTCGAACAACTAGAAAAAGATATGTTTAACCATAATAAAAAAATTTTGGAATACCAAAATAAAGTAAAAAATTTAGATGTCCTAAAAATGAAATATAGTAATCTGGAAAGAGAAAGTAGAGAATTGTTAACAAGATATAAAGATAGATTGACAGAGAGAGAAGAACAAATCGAGGATCTTCAAACAGAAGTTCAAGTTCTTAGAAAAACCATATTAACTTATAAAACAAAAGTGAAATCCTTACAATCTATTATTGGCTTAATTGTAGATGATTTTGGACTAGATCAAGTATCTTTAGCTTCAGGAATATCTAATGACAAGATTGAAGAATATTTAAAAGATGAAATATAAAATCAAGGTTTCCCTTGATTTTTTTACATCATTTGATAATTAGAACTATTATATTTATTGTTATAGGATCCAGAATTATTATTATACATATTTTCCAAATTTGTAATACGCTTATCTAATAAGTTAATTTGTTGTTCCAAATTATTCATTTGTTGCTCTATAGTATTAGAACTCACACCATTATCAGTAGTCGTATAGGAAATAGGATTGTACATTCCCATATTCATATTTGGCATGGTTGGAATTCCTGGTAACATATTCATCCCAGGGTAAGGTGGATAAACTGGATATGGACTTCCGCCACAATTTCTATCTTTTTTCATAACACACTCTCCTATCTAATTTAAGTATATGCAATAAAAATGGTTTGGTGTATAATAAAATAGGTGATGATATGAATTTATGGAAATATGAACAAGAATTATATCAACAAAAAATTCAATATATTGGGGGAGTGGATGAAGTGGGAAGAGGACCACTCATAGGTCCCGTAGTAGCATGTTGTTGTGTATTGCCAAAAGATTTTGTTTTAGAGGGATTAACTGACTCTAAAAAATTAAGCGAGAAAAAGCGAAATTTATTTTATGATTATATCAAGGAGCATTGTATTTGCTATGGAATTGGGATTGTATCACCTGAGAAGATAGATGAAGTAAATATTTATGAAGCAACGAAACTAGCTATGATAGAAGCAATCGAGGAAGTAAAAAAACAAATTCCACTCGAACATATATTAGTAGATGCCATGCCACTCGATTTAGAAATACCCTCTACTTCTATTATTAAAGGAGATTCTAAAAGTATTAGTATTGCAGCTGCGAGTGTCCTTGCAAAGGTGACACGTGATCAAATGATGTATGAATTAGATAAGCAGTATCCCCAGTATGGGTATGCCAGTCATAAAGGATATCCAACAAAAAAACATTTAGAAGCTATTCAAAAATATGGATTGATTGATGGATATCGCAAGACATATCGCCCAGTGCGAGAAATATTGGAGATGGAAACATGCAAATAAGAAATATTAAAGTAGGAAATTTAGAGACAAATTGTTATATTTTGACAAATGGAAACGGTTGTATTGTAATTGATCCAGGAGATGAATATGATAAAATTGCTCAGGAAATAGGAAACCAAGAATTAAAATTTATCATCGTAACACATTATCATTTTGATCATATAGGTGCATTAGAAGAACTGTCTAAAAATTATAATGTCCCTATTTATGATATAAATAATTTAGAAGAAAAAAGATATCAACTGGACGGCTATAACTTTGAAGTAATTTATACGCCAGGCCATAAAAGTGATTCTATTAGTCTTTATTTTTATGAATATAATTTCATGTTTACAGGGGATTTTCTGTTTCAAGGAACCATTGGTAGAACAGATTTGGAAACAGGAAGTATGAAAGAAATGGAAAATAGCCTGCTTAAAATTAGTAAGTATCCAGATACTATAAAAATATATCCTGGACATGGAAGATTTTCCACCTTAGGGGAAGAAAAAAGAACTAACTATTATTTAAGAAAGTGTAACTAACTCTAACCAGAGTTTTTTTCTTTACCATAATTTCCCATAATTTTATCAAATTATAAACATAATTAAATTATATAATGAAAACAAGATAAGGAGGCGATAGAAAAAAGAAAGTAACAGAATAAATATGTTATAATGTTATATGAGGTGTTCTTATGTATAAAATTTGTTTTGTAGAAGATGAAAAAAATCTGCACAGCCTTATAAAATCCTATTTAGAGAAGGAAGGCTATGAAGTACTTTCTTGTTATAATGGAAAACAAGCATTAGAAAGTATCAATCACGATATCCAGTTATGGATTTTAGATATTATGCTTGGAGATTCTATCAGTGGATATGATATTTTAAAGGAAGTAAAAAAAATAAACCCAGAAGTTCCAGTAATTTTTACTTCAGCCAGAGATCAGGATTTAGATAGAATTATTGGCTTAGAACTAGGAAGTGATGACTATATTATCAAACCTTATTCTCCAAAAGAACTAGTTTTAAGAGTAAATAACATTATAAAAAGAGTCTATACAAAAATAGATGCAAAACTTACGTATGGACAATATATAATTGATAAAGAAAAAAGATTGGTATATCAAGGTAAAAAAGTGATCTCTTTAACCACTCTAGAATATGATTTATTAATTCTATTATTAGAAAATAGTAATTATTCTTTTAGTAGAGAAGATATATTAAATAAAGTATGGGGAGATGAATATTTTGGAAGTGATCGTGTTGTTGATGATTTAGTACGTAGACTTAGAAAAAAAATGCCGAAACTAAATATCAATACAATCTATGGATTTGGATATCGATTAACATGAAACTATTAAAAAAAGATTTAGATAAACAATTATTATCGATTATTATTTTAATCTTTATTATCGTTTTAGTTAGTTTATACTTTTTACTTCCACGTCTTCTTATACCAATCTATGAAAAAAATATTTATGCTTATTTAAAGCAACCATTAATTTTTATCAATGATGACATAGAAGATAATAAAATAGAAGATGATATTGCCTATATATATATCAAAGATGATTATACAATTATTTCTAAAAACTTTTTAAAAATTATTAATACTACTCCTAAAAAAATATTAAAAAATATCAATAAAAAATATGGAAAATTTGTATATCAAGGTAAAAAATATTATTATTATACTTCATATAATGAACAAGAAATTAAGATTTCACTAACTAGTGATCAACATGTCTCTAATATCAAAACAAGTATTTTATCCAAAATTATTCCAGTGTTATTAACAACCTTACTAATTATTGCAACTCTTTTAATTTTTTGGTCGAGAAGACTAGTAACAAAAATAGAATACTTGAAAAGAAAAATAGATCATATTGATAGTGAAGACTATGAGACAAAATATCAGTATCATTTTGATGATGAATTAAAAGTTTTATCAGATGCTATAGATAATATGCATCTACATCTAATAAAAGAAGAAGAATATAAAAATCAGATGTATCAAAACATTTCTCACGACTTTAAAACTCCTATTACAGTTATGAAATCATATATAGAAGCCTATGAAGATGATATGATTGATATAACCCAAACGAAAAAAGTAATAAAGAAACAAATTGAGAACTTAGAATTAAAAGTACACTCCCTACTATACTTAAACAAATTAGATTATTTAAAGGAAATGAACAATATTTCTAAAGAACAAGTAGATATTATTCCCATTTTAAAACAATCGATGAAAAAATTTAAATTTCATCGTTCCGATTTGGAATGGAAATTGATAATAAAAGATAAAACCACTATATATCGAGGTACAACTGATATTTGGGAAACCATCATCGATAACTTCTTTCAAAATTTTATTCGATATGCTAATAAAACAATTAAAATCACATTAAAGAATCATAGTATTACATTTTACAATGATGGAAACTCTATTGATGAAAATATCTTAGATGACATTTTTACTCCCTACAAAAAAGGTATTCAAGGAGAATTCGGATTAGGTCTTTCTATCATTAAAAAATCAGTATCTTTATGTGATTATAAAATTATCGTCAAAAATGAAAGAAAGGGTGTCAGTTTTATGATTAAATAAAAAAGTTCTTAATGCTACGGTATTAAGACTTTTTTTGCGCATTTTTTATTATATAATAAAATAAAAGTAGGTGAATATATGCAAAAAAAAGATTGGAATCAACCAAAGTATATATACATTCCACTAATAATTGGAGAAAATCAAAATATTACAACATTAGTAAAAAAAAATGATTATGTTTTAAAGGGCATGAAAATTGCAAAAGAAAAAGAAGGATCCATCTATGTATTCTCTCCTATTAGTGGGAAAGTGATAGGAATAAAGGAAAAATATACTTGGAATCATCAAAAAATAAAATGTGTTCAAGTAGAAAATGATTACCAAGAAAGATTAGAAAGAAAAGACATTTATTCTAATGAGAATGAATCATATGAAAATTTAATCTTAGAAACAGGATTATTAGATTTAACTCAAGATTTTTTTACAGAATCTATTCATGGAAAAACATTCATTATAGAAGTAGAAATGAATACCATTTTTTTTAACCAAAAATGGATAAAAAGAGAACTCCCAGAAATTTTAGAAACGATAGACTATTTAATGGAATCATATCAGATTAAAACATGTTACATCGTAATATCTAAAAATAATAGACAAATAAGAAAACAATTTGAAACTTATATTGGGACATATCCAAATATCTTTATATTGACTAAATTTTCTTTCATAACACAAAAGAAAGAGGAAAAAATAAAAAACTATATTCAAAAAAAAGAAAACAGAAAATATATATTAAATCATCAAATCATGATAAAACCTATGGAAATAATTATACAACTACACAAAATTTTAAAATATCATGATAAACCTACAGAAAAATATGTAGAGATTAAAAATAAAACAAAAAAAGTGGTAATACCTTTTAAGATCGGAACATTACTTTCTGACATATTTCCTTTAAGTGAAATTGATCAATTGAATAATAAAAAAAGAAATAGGAAGGATATCTTAGTTACCCCAGATTTAAATACTATAAAAATAACAACAAAAAGAAAGTCTTTAGTGTTGAAATAGTAGTTAAATTATGGTAATATAATAAATAGAGAATAAGATAGGGATAAACAAATGATAGAAGAGGTATGCTTATGTATAATACAGAGAAAGAAATTAATCTATTTGTCCCTGGAAGAATTAGTCTAGTTGGGGAGTTAAGCGATTGGACAGTAGAATATAAAGATGAGAATAAATCTATTTTACCAGGTCGTTCCATTGCAACCGCTATTGATAAAGGAATTTATGCTACTATTAAACGTTATAACAAACTTAGATTTCATATGGATGATTATTATTTTGAATGTGAAATGGATGAAGAAGAATTAGAAAAAAATGCTGTGTCGCAAAGTTTTTATTCCTATATCTGTGGAATGTGTCTACACATGTTAAGAAAATACAATGTGTCGGGAATTTATGTTGATATTAAATATAACACGTTACCAATAAAAAAAGGACTTTCCTCAAGTGCTGCTATTTGTATTTTAATAGCAAAAGCATTTGATAAAATTTATTATTTGAATTTAAGTGATAATGAATTGATGCTAGATGCTTATCATGGAGAACATTTGGCTTTATCAAAATGTGGAAGACTAGATCAAATAATCGTAAAAGGGGCCAATCAATTATCTAAAATGGTCTTTTATGAAAACTGTATTTCTATTTCTCCAATATTTGTAAAAAAGACTTTAAATTTAGTAATCGCTGATTTAAATGGAAATAAGGATACGAGAAAGATATTAAATTCCTTACGTAGTTGTTATCCTTTTGCTAAAACAAAAGAACAACAAGCTGTCCATTCCATGTTAGGAGAAGAAAATAAGGTGTTAGTAAATCGTATGCAAGAGGCGATTGAACAAGGAAATTTAGAAGAAATCGGTAAAATATTTCAACAAAGTCAAGCCCTAATTGATCAGGCTGGAATTCCTATTTGTGATGAATATAAGGCACCTTTATTACACAAAGTAATGCATGATTTTAAAATAAAAGAGTTATCATACGGTGTAAGGGGAATTGGATCAGGAGGAGATGGAAGTGTTCAAATACTAGCGAAAAATTCCACTGATCAAGATAAAATCATTACCTATTTAAAAGAAAATTTCAAAATGAAAGCTTTTAAATATAATATTCGTGCCACTCATAAAATAAAAAAAGCAATTATACCAGTAGCTGGTTTTGGAACTAGATTATATCCAATTAGTAGAGCAATTAAAAAGGCTTTTATGCCAATTAATGATGGTGGAATTATGAAACCAATTATTTTAAAGTTGGTTGAAGAATTAGACGCAAGCGGGATTGAAGAAATCTGCTTAGTAATTGGACGAGACGATAAAGAACAATTTGATGCATTCTTTAAGAAATCATTACAAGATGAAAATTTGAGTAAATTGGATAAAAAAACACAAGAATACGAATTTAATATTTTAAGAATTGGTGAAAAAATAAAATATATTGTTCAAGAAGAACAAAAGGGATTTGGGCATGCTGTTTATCTCTGTAAGGAATTTGCCAGTAATGATCCCGTTTTAATGATTTTAGGGGATACTTATTATACTTCTAATACTAATCAATCTTGTATAGAACAAATGTTAAATTATTATGATGAAGTACAAAGAAATATTATCGCAGTAGGCGCTATCGCTGATGATGAAATAGAAAATGTTGGTATTCTAACAGGAAAATGGGAAGATGAAGATAAAACAAAAATATCTGTCAAGAAATTAGTTGAGAAACCAACGTTAAAATATGCAAAAGAACATTTATTAATGGATGATGGAAAGTGTTATGGAAACTTTGGATTATGGGTGATTAATCATTATGTGTTTGATCAGATTGGAGAAAATATACAAAATAAAATAACTTCTAAGGGGGAATATCAATTTGTAGATGCTCTTGCGCAAATACTAGATGATATTGAAGTAAAGGCTTTGAAGATTCAAGGAATTTCCCATGATATTGGTAATATACGATCTTATCAAAAAACACTTTTATCTACATTCTTTAGTAAAGGGAAAGAACCAGATTTAGATTTATTAAAACAAATTCAAGATATGTTAAATTAAGAGAAGAATTTCTCTTTTTTTTCAATACAAAAATAGACAAATTGATATTTTAATATTTTTATGTTAAAATGTTTTAAAAACAAATTGATATTATTTATAAGGTAAGAAGGTAAAAAATATGAAAAAATTTTATGAAAGATTTAGCGAGTATATAAAAGAAAATGATATAATTCTTGGACTTTCCAAAAGAGAAGAAACCTCACAATTTTTAAATTGTAAACCTGAAGAAATGCCCATAATTAGTATTATTCCAATGACAGGAAAAGGAATTGATGCAGTTGTTGATGATTTGGCTTTTTGTTGTAATGAGACTAAAACAGTCAATCCTGATTCTAACCAAAAAGATACTCAAACTTTAGAATTAAAAAGAAAGGTAAAAAGAATTTAAAATTATAAGATCTGTAAAAAGATCTTTTTTGTTTCTAAATGAACCGCTAGAACAAAAAAATGTCGCAAACGTTTATAAATAAAGAATTTTATAGTGAGATTATAATTTTTGTCCCAAATAAAAAGATATTTCTTTTAAATAGAAATATCATGATTATCAAATTCTTTATCCATTAAAAATTCGTGAATTTCCTCTTCTTCGGAATTTAAATAGACATCTTCAATTCTATCCACCCGACATCTTTCTGCAGTAATAATTGCGTTTACTTTTTCTACAGCAAGATCTACATCATCATTAACAACAACATAATTGTATTTAGATACTTCATTGATTTCTTGATAAGCAATGCGAAAACGGTTCATGATTTTTGATTCATTTTCAGTACCTCTATTTTCGAGTCTCCTTTTTAACTCCTGCATACTAGGGGGCATAATAAAAATAAATAGCGCATCTTTTATTTTCTCTTTTACTTTTAAAGCACCTTGTACTTCGATTTCTAATATTACATCAATTCCTTGATTTAAATATTCTTGAATTTTCGATTTAGGGGTTCCATAATAATTACCATTATATTCCGCATATTCTAAAAAATCATTCTGTTCAATTTTTTTTTCAAATTCTTTCGTTGTTAGAAAGAAATAATCTTTTCCGTCTTGTTCTGTGCCCCTAGGTTCCCTAGAAGTACAGGAAATAGAAAGCCATAAATTTTGATTTCTTTTTAATAATGCATTACAGATCGTATTTTTTCCACAACCACTAGGACCAGATAAAACAATCAATTGCCCTTTATTCTTTAACTGTATCATAACTTAGCCTCCCACTTGAATATTAAAATTATATCATGAATTTAAAAAAACACAAGTCTTTTTAAAAAGAATGTGTTAAAATGAGAAAGAGATCTGGTACATTAGAATTAGGAACTGTAAAAGAAGCATTGAAGAATTAATGGAGGATTGGAATGGAATTTGTTGAGACCAAAACTATACTTTCAAAAGTAAAATATGGAAGCACTTGGTATGGTGTAGATTATAATATGAATTTATACAAAGGATGCTCCCATAGATGTATTTATTGCGATAGCAGAAGTAATTGTTATCATATAGATAACTTTGATCTAGTCAGGGGAAAAGAGAAAGCCTTATATATTTTAGAAAAGGAATTATCTAAAAAGCGGGAAAAAGGCGTTATTGGTATTGGAGCTATGTCTGATACTTATAATCCCAATGAATTAAAATATGAACAAACAAGAAAGGCATTAAAACTTATATCAAAATATGGATTCGGAATATCTATTGATACTAAAAGTGATTTAATTTTAAGGGACATAGATTTATTAAAAGAAATAAATTCTAAAAATAATGTTATTATAAAGTTTACTATAACTACTCCAAATGATAAATTATCAAAGATAATAGAACCCAATGTATGTGTATCATCTAAAAGATTGCAAGCTATTAAGAAGTTATCTGATAACGGTATATTTACAGGTATCATGATGAATCCCGTTTTACCATTTATTACTGATAAAGAGGAAGATATAAAAGAACTAGTGAGACTAGGTAGTAAATTTGGTGCGAAATTTATTCATACTTATATGGGGATGACTTTAAGAGAAAACCAAAGAGATTATTATTTTGATAAATTAGATCAACACTTCATTGGTCTGAAAGAAAAATATATTCAATATTTTAAAGATAGATATAATTGTGTTACCCCAAATTATAAAAAGCTGTATAAAGTATTTACCGATGAGTGTACAAAATATGGAATCCTATATAATATGGACGATATTATAAAGGCATATAAAGGAGAAAGAAAGGGTAATGAACAGATGAAATTATTTTAGAGTAGCAAACGTAATTTATGAAAATAACGTAAAAAACTAGAAGAAATACATATTTAATTTGTATAATGAAAGAGGTGACAGCATGCCAGAATTACCAGAAGTAGAGACTGTAAAAGAAGTGTTGAAAAAAGAAATACTCCATCGAAAAATTATGAATGTTCATATTCTTTATCCACGTATTATTGAATATCCTACACCTGAAGAGTTTCAAAAACAAATAATTGGGCAAATGATTTGTGATATTAAAAGAAGAGGAAAATGGTTAATGTTTGAATTAGATAACTACTATTTGCTTAGTCACCTTCGAATGGAAGGCAGATACCATATCAGAAAAATAAATGATAATGTAGAAAAGCATGAACATGTATCCATTGTTCTAGATGATAATAGAGAGTTAAGATATATGGATACTCGTAAATTTGGAAGAATGCATTTAATTGAAAAGGATAAAATATATGATCAAAAACCTCTTAATGAATTAGGATTAGAGCCATGGGATGAACATTTAAATACAACTTATTTAAAAGAAAAGTACCATAAGAAAAATTTACCAATCAAAACAGTTATTTTAGATCAATCTATTATCGTAGGAATTGGAAATATATATGCAGATGAGATTTTATTTTTAAGTAGAATTCACCCTTTAACAAAAGCAAGTGAATTAACCAAAAAGCAACTTCAAAATATAATTGATTATACAAAGCAAGTTTTACAGAAGGCAATAAAGTTAGGTGGAACAACTATCAGAACATATGAATCCAGGGAAGGAGTCCATGGGGGATTTCAAAATGAATTATTGGTTCATGAACAAGATATTTGTCCAAACTGTAAAAATAAGATTATTAAAGTGAAAGTTGGAGGCCGAGGAACTTACTATTGTGAAAAGTGCCAAAAAGAATAGATAAATTTCGACAAAGCAATGTAAAATAAGACAAAATGAAAGAAAATATGATATTTTATAATATATATCATGTTTTTTTATTATCTGCTTTTTGTTATAGTAAAAGCAGAATAGGAGGACACAAATGAAGAAAAAAATCGGAATGTTGATAGCTGTTTGTTGTTTAGGAATATTGAATGTCCATGCGGAGGAAGCACATATAGACATAAATTTTCCTAGTATGATATATTTAAATCAAGAGGTGAAACTTACTGTTAGTGGCACTGAAAAATATGACGGATTATACTATCAGTATACAACTCTATCAAATGACGAAATGCAAGTAGTAGATGATTTGAATTCTATCTACGAGGAGGCAAGAAAACTTTACGATGCGTATGATGATAAAAATGTAGAATGTAGAGATCTTGAGATAAAAAACGGAAAAGATTCAGTTGATTATCAACAGTGTATTATAGAGCAAAATGATTTATATCAAAAAGCTGTAGAAAAAAATAATGCTTATGATGAGCAAGAGAAGAAAATAAAACAATATGATGATTCTAAATGGGTTTCAATTCCAAATGGAACTTTTCAGTTTACTATGAATAATGTAAACGAAAAAACAAATGTTATTGTTTGGGCAAAAGTAGTAAGTGGACAAACCACAGACTATGATTATCAAATTTATACTTTTGATCAAATAAAGAATACATCAACAACCACAGAAACAAAAACAACTTCTTCCAATGAACAAAAAAAGGGAACTGTAAAAAATCCTAATACAGGAGATCCTATATTACCTATTTCAATTAGCTTTATAATGATCTCATTTATTGGAATGATTAGTTTAAAACGATATAAAAAAGCAAAGAATAATTAATTAGCTTTTTATAATTCATAGAGAAGGAGAAAGAGAATATGTATTGTAGTAAATGTGGACAATTTAATGAAGAGAAAAATCAATTTTGTAAGAACTGTGGGAATCCTATAAATTCAGTGAATAATAATCCCGTTAATATGCCTAATCAATCCCCAAATGAACCTAATTTAACTAATAATATATATCCTGTAAATTATTCAACTGTTGAAACGAAAAAACCTTACTGGATGATTATTGTAGTTAATTTTCTATTATTTTTTATAATCAGTATGTTAAAATTCATATTCCAAATGTTGGGGATAGAAGTAAATGATACATTTATGCAATCCCTAACAGTATTACAAACTTTGCCAGCATTTACCTTTATTCCAAGTATTATTTTAGTAGTTATTCTTTATAATAAAAAAACAGATAGAAACATGATGCAACAAGTAGAAAATATGAATAATATATTGAGTAATCGGAATATTTCACAAGACGAAAAATTATTAATTGCTTATATTGGACCTAATTATCAAAAAATTATGAATCAAAAATTTTCTTTACCAGCTTTTTTCTTGGCATGGGGATATATTTTTTATAGAAAAATGTATATTTTAGGGGCGATGGAATGTATTCTTATAATACTATGGAGCTATATACCTATTCCAAGTTTTATTATAAATTTAATACTTATGGTATTGAATGGATTTTGTTTTAATAAATTGTATATGATACAGGCAAAAAAATTTATTCAAAAAGTAAAAATGAATTCTACTTCATATAATGAAAATAATTGGATCTCTATATGTAGTCAAAAAGGTGGAACAAGTATAGGAATGGCAATTGGACTTTTTATAGTTTTTATATTTATAAGCGGTTTTATCTCACATAAAGATACAAAAAAACTAACTTGTAATTATTATGAAGAAGATAGTGGGATGATATTCCATGGAGAAATTGTTATAAGATATGTGGATAATAAGGCTAAAGATTATAATTTAGAGTTTCAATATAATTTAGGTGATAATAAGGAATATATGGATTTAGCTTATAGCTCTGTAGAAAATGAAATGAAAGAGAATATAGATGAAGTGAATAAAAATGGTGGGAAGGCAAGCATTAGTTCAAATGATAATACAATCACAGTAAAAGTCTCAGATAAATTAAATAGTATAACAGATATAATATCGGTTGATTCATCAGATTCTACCTATGAGGCGGTAAAAAAAGAAATTGAAAAACTAGGATATACTTGTAAATAGCAAGTAGAAAATATAATGTAATGGTTCTAAAATGAACCTTTTTATTTGCTTTATTTCCTTCAAATATAGTATAATATAAAAGATTCATGAAAGAGTGGTAATATGTATTTAAAGAGAATTGAAGCAAGCGGATTTAAATCATTTGCGGATAAAATAGAAATCGAACTTCCAAAAACAGTAACTGGAATTGTTGGACCAAATGGAAGTGGAAAAAGTAATGTTGTTGATGCTGTTCGTTGGGTACTTGGTGAACAATCTATTAAATCCCTTCGTGGAGAAGGCAATATGGCAGATGTTATTTTCTCGGGAAGTAAATCTAGAAAACCAATGAATGTCGCAACAGTGAATCTAATTTTTGATAACTCTGATAAATACTTAAACATTTCTTATGAAGAGGTATCAATTAAAAGAAGAGTATATAAAGATGGAACAAATGAATATCTAATCAATAATGAAAAATGTCGTTTAAAAGACGTTACAGATTTATTAATGGATAGTGGGATTGCAAAGGAAAGTTTCAATATTATTTCACAAGGGAAAATAGAAGAAATTATCAGTAGTAAACCTACTGATCGACGTATTATTTTTGAAGAAGCCTCAGGGGTATTAAAATATAAAACTAGAAAAAAAGAGGCTTTTCGAAAATTAGAGCGAACACATGACAATATGAACCGAGTAAATGATATTATAAATGAATTGGATACTCGAGTAGGACCTTTAAAAGAACAACACGATAAGGCATTAATTTATCAAGAAAAACAAGAGAAATTGCAAAAAATAGAGGTAGCTTTGATTACAACTGATATAACTAATATTAATTTTGAATATCAAGTAAATAAAAGAAAAATAGAAGATATCAATGAGGAATTATTAACCATCTCTACTACCAATAATCAAAATGAAGTAGAAATTGAGGAATTAAAAACAAAGCGAAATCAGTATAATGAAAAATTAAATAGAGTACAACAACAACTTTTAGAAAAGACACAAGAAGTAGAAAAAATTAATAGTGAAAAAAATATCTTACTAGAAAGAAAAAAATATGAAGTAGAGGATAGTAAATTACATAGTCAGTTAGTAGCATTAAAAGACGAAGAATTAAAATTAGAAAAAAATATTCATTTAATGGAACATGAGTTAAAAAGTCTAGAAGATAGACTTACAAAAGTAGAACAAGAATTAATGGATTATGAGAACCAAAAAAAGAAGTTGAATGACCGTAAGACTACACTAGAGAAGGAATTAACACAAAAAATTCGTGTTAAAAATAATTTAGAGGATAAAATAGATTATTTACGAGAATCCATTGATCATAACAGTACCTTACCAAACTCTGTAAAAAGCGTTTTATCAAATCCAAAATTAACGGGTATTCATAATATTATAGGATCATTAATAGAATGTGAAGAAAAAGATATGGTAGCTATTAGTACTATTTTAGGAGCTGCCGCCTCTTATGTCGTAGTAGACAGTGAAAAAATTGCAAAGGAAGCAATTGACTATTTAAAACATAACAATTTAGGAAGAGTTACTTTTTTTCCATTAAATATTATTCAGCCAAAATACATAGATGGACAAACAAAATCTGTAATTGAAAAAGAAACAGGTTTTATAGATATTGCCTCAAACTTAGTACGCTTTGATTCAAAATATCAAAATATTATTGAAAATCAATTAGGAAATGTTATTGTAGTAGATAATATTGAAAATGCAAATAGAATTAGTAAAAGAATAAATCATCGTTATCGTATTGTTACTCAAGATGGAAATTTAATCCATGTTGGTGGATCATTAACTGGTGGAAGTAGAGTAAAAAATAGAAATGTAATTACGGAAAAATATGAATTAGAAAATCAATTAAAAACATTAGATTATACAGTCAAAGAAATTAAAGAATTAGAAAATAAAATAAATGAAAATGATTATCGATTAAAACAATTAGAGGATAAAATTTACGAAGTTCAAAAACAAGTAACAATTGATAAATCTAATAAAGCAAGTAAACAATCACAACTAGAGGAACAAAAAGAAAAATATAAGTCTGTTCTAAATGAATTGCAAGGAACAAATAGCATCTTAGATAATAATTTAAATAAAGAAGAACAAACTCTTTTAACCAAATATTATCAGCAGTTAGAAATAAGAAATAAATTAGAGGTTGACTTAAAAGAGATTAGTCGAAAAAGAGATGATATAAACTCGAAACTAGAAGAATTTGAATTTTCTTTAAAACGTGAAAATAGCTTATTCAATACCAAAAATAAAGAATTAAAGGAACTAGAAATCCAAGTAACCAGGATGGATGTAAAATTAGACCACCTATTAAATACTTTAAACGAAGTTTATCATTTAACATATGAAAAAGCTTCTGAATTATATGAATTAGAAATAGAAGAAGAGGAAGCTAGAATCCTTGTTAATGAATTAAAGAAAGAGATTCATGAGTTAGGACCAGTAAATGTTCAAGCAATTGAAGAATATCAAACAGTAAATGAGCGATATGAGTTTTTACACAGCCAAAAAGATGATTTAATAAAAGCCCAAAATACTTTATTAGAAATCATTGAAGAAATGGATCAAATTATGAAAGAAGAATTTAAAACAACATTTCAGTTGATTCAAACAAACTTTTCTCAAACGTTTAAGGAACTATTTAAAGGCGGAAAGGCAGAGTTAAAATTAACAGAACCAGATAATTTGTTAGAAACAGGAATTGAGATAATTGCCTCTCCTCCAGGCAAAAAATTAACAAGTATTTCTCTTTTATCAGGTGGTGAAAAAACATTTACAGCGATTAGCTTATTATTTGCCATTCTAAAATCAAGACCAGTTCCATTTTGTATTTTAGATGAAGTAGAAGCAGCCTTAGATGAAGTAAATGTAACGGCCTTTGGGGAATATTTAACAAATCTCAAGGAAGAAACGCAATTTATTTTAATTACTCATAAAAAAAAGACAATGGAATTTGCCAATGTTCTATATGGAATAACAATGCAAGAATCTGGGGTTAGTAAGTTAGTCAGCGTAAAATTGGAAGATATTCAAGTATAAATATAAGAAAAGTATTGAAAAATAAACAAAAATTTGATATGTTTATATAGTAGGAGGAAGAAAATGGAAACAAAAGAAATGATGAATAAAATTTTAAAATGCCTATATGTAATTATTATTCTTTTAGCACTCAATACCATTATCACAATTGTGGTCAATGGAACAGTAAATAACTCAACAGAAGAATCAGAAACAGAAGATACTTCTAGTGAAGACTATGATGTCAGTATGTTTACTAGTATTGATGCAGATGGTGTTGTAGATGCATTTAAATCAAAGGATTTAAAAGTGATCTATATGGGAAGAGCAACATGTGGATATTGTGTTCAATTTTTGCCAAATTTACAAAAAGCACAAGAAGAATATGATTATGAAACATTATATTTAGATATCTCAGAAGTAGATGAACAAGGTCAAGAAAAAATTATGGAATTAGATAAGGATTTCTTTGATGAGAACTATGGTGCTACTCCAACTGTCTTATTAGTAAAAGATAATAAAATTGTAGATAGTCATATCGGATATTCTGAATATGATGACTATGCAAGTTTCTTAGAGAAAAATGGCATTAGTAAAAAATAGAAAAAAGGAAATTACACTTTAAATGAAGTGTAATTTTTTAATGAATTAAAAGTATACGAAGTATTTACTTAAAAAAATAGATTATTCAATAAATAAATGATATAATCTTTATGAAGTTGGGAGGTTTATGCTAGTGAAAAAATTAGAGATCATGCTTTCATCAAAATTTACTCCAAAAAATCCTAATTATAATGGATTTCTAGCTTATATAGATCATGAATATTTTTTAGCCATAAAATCTTTAAAAGATATTAATTTGCCATTTAATAGGAAGACAATTGAAGTAATAAAGGATGAAGATAATCCAGAAATTGAGACAGTCTTGGTAGCACTAGAAAAAGGATTAAATACAGAAGTTTTAAAAAATAAGATTGTAATTGAAATTGACTATTCTAATTTGAATGAATACTATTTAATTAATCAGTATTTTCCAGATGGAGTTGTAATAGATGTTATGAAAATTCCAGATCACAAACTAGTAAAAATCTTAAGCGAAGTAACCTTTAATAAAAATATTCGATTTCTTGATAAATATAATCGGCACTCCAAACTAACACAAAAAGAATTAAAAGATGTCTATGAAATTATAGAAAGAATAGTTAAAATTATTAAACAATATGATTTTTCTCCTTTAGAACAATTACTTTTTATCTTTGACTCTATTAGAGAAAAAATCTATAGGGAAAACGAAAGTCATTCTAGTAATGAAAGTCGTGATTTTTATAAGATAGTAAAAGGAAATTATATTGTTTGTGAAGGATATTTTAACCTTGTGAGTTCTATATGTACAGCTTTAAATATTGAAAATGAAGCAATTATTTGGCAAAAAAATGGGAAATCTACACATGTATCTAATTTAATTTATTTAAATGATAATAAATATAACATTCATGGAATATATGATATGGACATAACAGCGTCTTACAAAAGGAATGAAGAAGACACTGAATATCTAAATAATTATGGATTTGCTTTGGTTCCATTTGAAATTTCTTGTTATATTAAAAAGAAAAGAGATTATGAACTTTTTGGAGATAGGAGTCAAGATAATATTGTGAAATATATCTATGATTATAAAAAAAGGCTAGATAAGATGACTCAACAAGGAATACCAGATTCTATTAAATCTGATTTTCATAAAGTATTGCTAGAGAGAATTGCTATTATCTCAAAAAAATTAAAGAACGATTATTTAGAAGGACTATGTAATCAGAAAACTGCATTAGATGATGATACGGTATCTAAAATATATGAAGAATTTTTAGATTTAGGTAGGAAGACAATTTCCGATAATGCTCTCATTAAGAGCATTTATAAAGTAAGAAGGATTGAACACCTAATGAATCCTATAAAATATCCATTAGATCCTGATATTTTTGAAAGTATTATCAATCAAACAATCCCTAAATCTAGAAGGCAACGTCTTTTAGATTTAATCAAGGGACTAAAAGAAACGTTAGAAGTTGTAGAAGAAATCCCTATTGTAAATCAAATTTCTGGGGAAACATCTAGAGAGAAAATAACAAAGGATTTAAAAAGAATCGAATTATTAAATACCCTACAATCAGAACTACAAAATAGGAGCTCAAGAAACAAGAAATAAAGAAAGAAGGAATAAAATGAAAAATAATTATTTATTAATTCATGGAAGTTTTGGAAATCCTTTTGTTAATTGGTTTCCATATTTAAGAAAAGAGATAGAAAATAGAAATTTAGAAGTTTATACGCCAGATTTCCCAACCGGAGTAGGTTTTCAAAATTATGAAAATTGGTCTAATCTTTTAAAGACTTATGTCCACGCAAATATTATTCATGAAAATACAGTTGTATTTGCGCATTCAATTGCGCCAATATTTATTTGTAAATTTTTAGTAGAGAACAAAATCAAAGTAAGAAGATTAGTATTTGTATGTGGCTTTAATCATTATTTGGGAATAAATGATGATTATGATGCAGTGAATCAAAGTATGTATTTTGATAATTTATCAGATATAAAGAATTATTGTACAGATATTGTTTGTTTCTATTCTAATAATGATCCTTATGTAAAATATGAAAAGGAAAAAGAATTTGCAGATGCAATTACTGAAAATCAAATTATGATTTCTAATGGTGGACATTTAAATTCAGAAAGTGGATATACTGAATTTCAACAGCTCTTAGAATATATATAAGAAATAGTAGCTATATACTACTTTTTTTGATATACTAGTTTAGGTGGATTTATGAAAATGTTAGTAAGTGATTATGATAGAACCTATTATTTAAATGATCAAGATGTTCAAAAAAACAATCAATTTGTAGATAAATTTATGAAAGAAAACTTATTTGTAATGGCAACAGGAAGGTCTTATTCTGATTTTAACATTGTAAAAGAAAAATATAACTTAAAATATCATTATCTTATTTTAAATCATGGAGCAACCATTATAAAAGAAGATAAAATTTTAGAAAACCATTTTATTCATGAAGAAATAAAACAAGAATTAATAAAATTATTAAATTTACATGACCAGGAAGAGATGTCTGCATACTCTGGTTTGAAATCTAAGGTTAGTATTCAAGAACAAAACATAACAAAAATTCACCTTAAACTAGAGGATAAAGAAAAGGCTTTAAGACTGAATCAGTTATTAAATAAGCGATATGGATCTTTTATTCATTCATTTTTGATATCTGATAGTGCAGCAATCGAAATTGTTTCGAATTTAGCTAGTAAAGATCAAGCAATATCCAAAATAGCTTCTAAAGAGAAAATTCAGAATACTGAAATTTATACAATCGGGGATGATCATACAGATATCGAAATGATTAAAAGGTTTCATGGATGTGCAATTAAGAATGCAATTGAAGAAGTAAAAAACTATGCGTTAAAAGAATATGATAGTGTATATATGCTTATAAAGGATATTATGATAAAATAAGAATTAGGAGGTTTATATGTTAAAGGTAAATAATGTGAGTTTACGCTTTGGAACAAGAACTTTATTTGAAAATGTAAACTTAGAATTTAAAGATGATAATTGTTATGGCATTATTGGAGCAAACGGAGCAGGAAAATCTACTTTTCTAAAAATTATTAGTGGAGAAGTAGAATCTACTAAAGGAGAAGTAGCCATAGGTCCAGGGGAAAGAATTTCGGTTTTACGTCAAAATCACAATGAATTTGATAATGATACAGTAATGAACACCATTATCTCTGGAGATAGCGAGTTATATTCTATTATGAAACAAAAAGAAGAAATTTATATGAAACCCGATTTTAGTGTGGAAGATGGAATACGAGCGGGTGAATTAGAAGCCAAGTTTGAGGAAAAAAACGGGTGGCAAGCAGAAAGCGATGCTGCAATTTTACTCTCGGGATTGGGTTTAGATAATTCTTATATAGAAAAACAAATGAAAGACTTAGAAGATAAAGAGAAAGTAAAAGTATTACTAGCTAGAGCTTTGTTTGGAAATCCAGACATTCTGCTTTTAGATGAACCAACAAATGGATTAGATGCCAAAAGTAAAATGTGGTTAGAAGAATTTTTAATTAATTTTAAAAATACCATTTTAGTAGTATCTCATGATCGTCATTTTCTAAATAAAGTATGTACTCACATGGTAGATATTGATTATGAAAAAATTACCCTTTTCATTGGAAACTATGATTTTTGGTTTAAATCCAGTGAATTGATTCAAAAACAAATGCGTGATTCCAATCGAAGAAAAGAAGAAAAAATAAAAGAATTACAAGATTTTATCGCTAGATTTAGTGCGAATGCCTCTAAATCAAAGCAAGCAACCTCAAGAAAAAAATCATTAGAAAAAATAGTTTTAGATGAAATAAAACCATCTACTAGAAAATATCCTTATATCAGCTTTGAACCCGAAAAATTTTTAGGAAAGGAAGTAATTTCTTTAGAAAAAATCAATTATAGTATAGATGGAGAACCAGTTATCAAAAATTTGAACTTGACAATTCACCCAGATGACAAGATTGCATTAATTGGAGGAAATGAAATAGCAAAAACATCCCTTCTTAAAATCTTAGCTGGTGAATTGCAACCAGATAGTGGTGAAATAAAAATAGGGTCTACTGTAAATTTGAGCTATTTTGCGAAAAATCACGATGAATATTTTAAAGAAAAGATAGATCTTGTAAATTGGCTTAGAAATTATTCTGAAAATAAAGATGAGAGTTTTATTCGAGGTTTTTTAGGAAGAATGCTGTTTTCTGGAGAAGAATCATTAAAAACTGTAAATGTATTATCTGGTGGAGAAAAGGTACGTGTCATGATGTCTAAAATTATGTTAGAAAAAGGAAATGTTTTACTTTTAGATGAACTAACTAACCATCTAGATATAGAATCCATTAATTCTCTTAACCTAGGATTAGAGAAATTTAAGGGAGTAGTAGTAATTGCTACTTATGATCAAGAAATGATTGAAAGTGTTTGTAATCGATTAATAGAAATAAAACAAGATGGAACATATAGAGATAAACAGATATCTTATGAAGAGTATATTGAAAAGTTTGGAATCAGCGAATAGGAGTAAGAATTTTACTCTTTTTTTAATAATTAAAAAAGAGAATTAACATAGCTTTTTAAATGAATTTATTATATAATAGTAAAAGGTGATAAAATGTTTGAAAGTTTAGGCGATAGATTACAAAATGTTGTGACAAAAATAAAAGGTTATGGAAGAATAACAGAAGAAAATATCAGTGAAATGACAAGAGAAATTAGACTTGCCTTACTAGAAGCCGATGTTAATTATCAAGTAGTAAAAGAATTTATAGCTAGTGTTAAAGAAAAAGCCTTAGGAGAAGAAGTTGCTAAATCCTTAAAACCTGGAGAACTGTTTGTAAAAATTGTCAAAGATGAATTAGTAGAATTACTAGGTGGAGAAAAACAGGATTTAAATTTAAATGGAAATCCAGCTACTTTAATGTTAGTAGGACTTCAGGGAAGTGGAAAAACAACCACAATTGCTAAAATAGCTAATTTTCTTCGAAAAAAACATAAAAAGAAGCCATTATTAGTAGCCTGTGATGTGTATCGACCAGCAGCGATTGAACAATTAAAGCAACTAGGAAAAGAACTAGGAATAGAAGTCTATGAAGAAGGAAAAAATGATCCAGTTGAAATTTCAAAAAATGCAATTTCCTATGCGAAAGAAAATCAATTTGACTATGTTTTAATCGACACAGCTGGACGTCTGCATATCGATGAGGAGTTGATGGATGAGCTGAATAATATTCATGAATTCATCCATTCAGATGAAGTTTTACTTGTAATTGATAGTATGACAGGACAAGATGCTATTAATGTAATTGAAGGTTTTAATAATAAGTTAAAACTTACTGGAGCCATCCTCACAAAATTAGATGGAGATACAAGAGGAGGAGCTGCTCTTTCTATTCGACATCTAACCAATGTACCAATTAAATTTATTGGTGTTAGTGAAAAAATGGATGGATTAGAAGAATTTTACCCTGAAAGAATGGCAACTAGAATTCTTGGTATGGGCGATATTATGTCCATTGTAGAAAAAGCAGAATCGGTAATTGATGAAGAAGAGGCTATGAAAACCGCTAAGAAAATGCAAAAGGGAAAATTTGATCTGGAAGATTTTTTATTGACACTCAATCAAATAAAAAAATTAGGACCATTAGAAAATATTATTAAAATGTTACCTGGAGCAAAAAAAATGGGATTAAACAAAGTGAAAGTAGATCCTAAGGATATGGCGCATATTGAAGCGATTATATTATCCATGACTCCTGAAGAACGAAAGAATCCCATCATTTTAAAAGCCAGTAGAAAACAAAGGATTTCAAGAGGTAGTGGAAGAAGTATAGAAGAAATTAATCGTTTGCTAAAACAGTTTGAAGAAATGAAAAAAATGATGAAAATGATAAAAAATGGTAATATGAAAATGCCATTTTAAAAGAAGAGCTTATCTCTTCTTTTTAAGTTTTAATAAAGAAAAAGTATATCCTGAACGAAATTCGTCAAAATAGATATCAAATTGATTAGGTAAATCTGTATTCTGATAGTGTTCATATAAAAATTCTAATTCTTGAATATTACTAGGAAGAATATCTTCGTATATAGGATTTACTTTAATTGTGTGTTCTAAAACAAATCTTTCTTTAGTATCTAGGTTATCGAGTAATGGACGGTAAGATAAATATAATTCATTTTCTGAAATAGTAGATCCATCGAAGTGGCAGCGAATTCTTTTACTTGCTTTTGCCATTCGAATGCAAGGATAAATACAAACTATCTGATTGGGGAACATTAACCTGCTAGTATGTTTAGAACAAATTTCTTCGTATTCTTCAAAAATCTGAATCAAAGAAATAGGATAGTTATTAAGGAGGTCATAATCGATATCATTTTTTATCAATTGTAATAATTGAGTTTTATAAATTTGATAATTAGATAAATTAGAAAGAAAACGTTGATATTGGAACTCAGCTAGAAATTGAGTGATAAGGGCTAATAATTCTTTTTTTTTATTTGATTGATAAACTTCTAATAGGGTTAGTTCCCATATAATTTCTCCCATCTTACTCACCTCATTGTCAAAATATTATATCATAAAATTATTATTTTGCAAGTAGACAAATTCCATGTGCAAAAGGTCGGATCCAACATATGATAAACTAGGTAAGGGGGAATAAAAATGTTTTCAAACAGATGTTGCTCTAATAGACAATTTGGAATGGGATTTGGTATGCCTCAAAATCCTTGTTGTGGAGAACAACCAATTGTAGAGCCAACTATTACAAAATGTGTAGAACAAGAATTTTATCATGAAGTACCACAAGTGTGATCATTTATGATAGACTAATATATTAAGATAAAATAAGTACAAATTTAAAGGCATTTGAAAAGAAATATTTTTTATCAAGAATGTAACTTGGATTCTGTAATCACTCCTGCACTCTCTGCTAAGAGTAATGCACTCATTTAAAATACAACAATTAAGAGAATTTAGATTATTTACATTCCTTG
>CATLBU010000001.1 GCA_949879835.1 uncultured Bacilli bacterium | reverse complement strand
AAAAATCATCATAATATTCATCTTTCTTAACTAAATCTGCCATTAAAATTCTCCTTTCCTTCATACATTTATAATTTGAATATCTAGTAATATAATTATACCATTATAGGAAATAATAATCTATGAGAGTTGTATCTTTTTTTCATAAAAAAATCACACTCCCATTTCTTATAAACATTATACTATGTCTATTTGTGAAATGAAAATGTGTAAAAATCAATGAATAAAAAAGTTTTCATAGGCTTTAATCCCTTATACTAAAAAGCTTTCATTTTGTCGCACATAATGACTTGTTCCCCACCAAATTGGATAACCAATCAAAATAGTATCATAACTTTCCCAATTACCTACTTTGGTGGTTTTTAATTTTACATCTCTCAAAGACTCATTATCATGTTCTCTAGATACCCTTGAATTTTCATTATTCCAATTTAAATCCTCTGTTGTATAAACATCCTCTGGTATAATTTCAAATAAATCTGCATTTAGGTTCTTAGTAATTTCTTCTGCAACTTTTTTAGTAGAACCTGATGCGGAATAATATACTACAAGTGTTTTCGATGTTGTACCACCATTAGTAGTTTCATTAGCTTGATTGTCATTTATCATCGAATTATTTGATGTTTTTTTAATTTCATTTGTCTTCTTATTATTGTTGAATAAAAAATATCCTCCCAATCCTACTACTGCAATTACAATCATCACTATTATTCCTATAATCACTTTCTTATTCATTATTTCCCCATCCTTTTTTCTCTTTACGGCAATCATCATTCTCTCTTCTTTCAATCACCATCTTGTCAAACCATTCCACCATAGATGGATCTTGATGATCAAAGAATAAACTATCATTTGAGTCTAATTTTTTGATTTCTTCCATATCCTCCTCTGAAAGTTCAAAATCAAATACATTAAAGTTTTGTTCCATTCTGTCAATGTGAGTAGATTTGCAAGCAATAATTACTCCCCTCTCTATTAACCAACGAAGAATAACTTGCGCGGCAGACTTATTATATTTTTTCCCAATATTAACAAGTATTTCATTTTCAAATAATCCATTTCTTCCTTCTCCAAATGGAGCCCATGCTTCAATATGTACCCCATACTTTTCCATATTTTTTTGTGCCTTAAATTGTGCGTTAATTGGGTTCGTTTCTACTTGATTAACTGCTGGAATCACTTTCCTTTCAAATAAACACATATCGCTTAGTCTATCAGGATAAAAGTTAGATACTCCAATTGCTCTGATTTTGCCTTCTGCATATAAATCTTCTAAGGCTCTATAGGCCCCATAATAATCACTAAATGGTTGGTGTAGAAGAACTAAGTCAATATAATCAGTTTTTAATTTCTTTAATGACTCCATAACAGATTCTTTACATTTTTCATAACCATAATGATCAATCCATACTTTTGTTGTAATAAATAATTCTTCCCTTGGAATACCACATTCCTGTATAGCTTCTCCAACTTCTGCCTCATTAAAATAACTTTGGGCTGTATCAATGCTTCTATAACCTACCTTAATAGCATCTAACACACATCTTTTGGTTTCTTCTTTAGGTATTTGATAAACTCCAAATCCTAATATTGGCATTTCTACGCCATTATTTAATTTTACATATTTCATATTCTCATCCTTTCTAAATTGACTTTTTTTTAAATTCCACTATAATTATAAATGTCGTGTGTAACACCCAGTCAATGCTTTTTTATAAATTTTGTAATTTTTTATTGACTGTGTGTTACACTCATATTCTAAAATGGATCAAGAGGTGAAAAAATGGTCAAGAATGATAAAATATATTCTATGAAAGAAACTTGTGAAGCTACTGGTCTTACTTATGATGCTTTAAAATTCTATTGCAATGAAGGATTAATTCCTAATGTAAAAAGAAATAAAAACAACTATCGTATATTTAATGATAGTGATATTTCCTGGATTAAAAGTCTATCCTGTTTAAAAAATTGTGGCATGAGCATTGTGGAAATGAAAGAGTACCTAAATCTATGCTTAAAAGGGGAGGCTTCTATTCCTGAAAGAAAAATTATTTTAAATGCTAAACTTTGTGAATTAGAACATAAAAAACAAGAAATACAAGATAGTATAAATTATATCCATTGGAAACAAAATTTCTATGATGATATATTATCTGGAAAAGCAAAATATTTTAGTTATATAATTCCAACGGAAAATGATTGACTTATTGGTCAATTATTTTTCTTATATTCTTTATCGGATATAGGTTCATGCCATCCATTAGATGTTTCTTCTCCTGGTACTTCTACAGCAATGTAACTAAACCACGTTTTCCCTAAATATTGCTTCATTATTTCCATTTTTCCTTTCACTTACTCTTGAAATATCAAATAAATATTCAGTAGCATTCTTCAACAAAATCCTTTATTTTTTAAATTGATATTTTTTTATAATTTTTCTAAATTACTATTTCTCAACTTAAAGCAATAATCGTTCCTAAAGCAGTCATTGACTCTTCACCATCACTATATCTAATATATACTTTATTGTCTATAGTTTCTAAATCAATAATTCTATAAAAATGATCTGGGGTATTCAGTTTTATGATTTTTTTACCATCATATTTATAAAGTGTGGTTAATGACTCATATGCCACTTCTATTAAAAGACCTCCATCATATTCATAACCAATGATTGTCTCAAAATTCTCTACATTCAAATCAAAAGCCTTTGTACTTTTTTTCCCGTCATATAAATAAAATGTCTGTAAATTTTTATTATATGTACCATAATTATATTTATTTTTATAATAACAAAATTTATTATTAATAATACCTAGCATATAGTAACTATAATCGCTATCTACTTTTTTTATTTTATGATTATAAACATATAATAGTTGATTTCCCTTTGTATATTCATTATAATCTTTATTCGTTTCTATAAACATACCATTTCCCACTATTTTTTCAGTTACATTAGTGACATTTTTAATGATAAAATCTTGTTTCAATCCATTATCTGTCAATTTATAATAAACATAATTATCTTTTTTCTTTGCTATTATATATAACTTTTTATCTAACATTCTAAAATAAGACATTTCTGGATTTCTTGTTATTTTCTTTACCTTTAAAGTATCTAAATTATATTCATAAACATTACTAGCGGGAACACCATATACTTTATTCTTGTAAAGAATTGCCTTGTTTAAATAATAACCATCTTTAAATATCCTAATTTTCTTTGTACCATTTATAGAATATATACTTCTACCATAATAAGATATAATATTACCATTATATTTTCCTAATATATTATATGGTCTTTCCACCATTTTTTTAGTTTCCTTTGTTTTAAAATTATAAGAATATAATACGTTATTACTATCATAGTAAATTTCGTCATCTTCTCGCCATAAAGTACGAACTTTATTAGCTAGCTCTATTGTAGAACCATCTTTATTAAAAAGAATATTATCTCCATTATAGTATACAACTCCACCATCTATTTTTTCGGCCTCATTTATTTTATGGAAACCAGTATTACTTTTTTGAATAGTTTCAAATTCAACAATTTTAGAGCAACTAGTTATTACAAATAACGATATTAATAAAAAGAATATCTTTTTCATATTTCACATTTCACTTTCAAATTGGCTATCTAAGTTTTACCAATACTAAATTTATAAAAATATTATACCACGTACAATGTTGAACATAAAGATCTTAAAGCATGCAAATTTGAAATATTTATATATACTCATATTTTTTTTATTCACTTTAAAACAGATGACACTTACAAGTAAAGCAAGAAATTCAGCAACGACTAACAGCATTTGACTTAAATATCATTGGCGATATTATAATAACGTAATTGCAACAAAAAATAATGACTAAATTTAGCCATTATTCTTCTGCTCTTTTAATTTTTTCTAGTTCCCTTTTACTTATATTTAGAAGAATTCGTTGTAAATCGTAATTTGTTCTAATCGTTACTTCTAAAAGGATGTTTAATTTTATTTCTTATTTCTTCTTTAATTATATTCATGGATACTTTGTAAATCCTATTCGCTTCAGTATTTGTAATATTTAGTTTAATAATTAAATCACTTATCATTTTATCTTTGCTTTTTTTCCCAATTAAAGATGTGCTTTCAATAATATCATTTATAATACTACATTTTTCTTGATCATAATTTAATTCTCTTTGAAGTTCTTTCGTAAATCCTTTTTTATTCATTATCATCACTATACATTTTCCCTTTCGAATCTAACTGTATTTGATATCCATATTCAAAAATATAAGAAATACTAAAAATAATCAATCCCAAAACGATATCTATAAGTTCCAGTTCTAAATTTAAATTGACTCCTATAATCATCTGAGCAATCATTCCTAAAATATAGGGAATAATGATATAAAGAATGACATATAAAGATATCTTTTTGATGTATAAAATGTTATCAGGGGTAAATGGTGTATTACATTCATGAATGTTTTTAAATAATTTATATAAATAATTTGTAATCATTCTAAATATCAACAAGGAAATAATGAACCCAACAATTACTATTTCTGTATGAATAATTATTTCAAAATTGGTATGACTATTTAGATATTCTTTCACTACTGAAACCTCAGATTCGAGTATTTTACCAATCATTATATCATCTGTTTTCAAATCATATCCATCCATATGAACATTTTTTGAAATAAATGGAACTAGAATCATAAATATCAATAATAAAGCGATTCCAGTTTCAGTTGCAATTCTGGCAACCTTTGATAAGACATAAATCATCTTACTTATCAATTTCATCTTTTTTTGTTTTTCTTTTTTAAACTTAACAACACTCATTTTAATTTCTTTATCTAATGAATTTATATCAACAAAATCCTCATGAACCAAATCATTTATTTTACATTTGAAGATATCACATAAACACATGATATTTTGCATGCTTGGAAAGTTTTCTCCAGTTTCCCACTTTGATATTGACTGCCTTGACACACCAAGCTTCTCAGCAAGTTCTTCCTGTGATATTTTTTTATTCTTTCTTATTTGTTTTAGATTGTCTCCAAATTTCATTAGACATTTCTCCTTTCTAATGTTAAGTATATAACAAAATATAGTTAAAAAATACCAACTTTTAAGTGCATTTGGTTTTTGCAAGTAAAAAATTACACGATTCCTTATACATTGCGATTTCATCATCACTTTTGTTTTTATGTTAATTGTTCTTGAATCATATTTTTTTATTTTATAAATTACGGGACAAAGACTAAGAGTAAGATAAATTATAATTTATTAATATCTATCTTTATACTTTTCTCTTGCTAAATTGACAATTTCATTAACAAATGCTTTTTTACCATCTGTATATAAATCTCTATTTGGTTTATATTTATTAAATAATTGTAATTTTAATTTTTCATACTCTTTCGCTTTTAATTGATTTTCATTAAGGTAATCTCTAAAATATAATTCATTACAATCACCATATTTCTTTATATGAATATGAAATACTTTATCAGCGTATCCCTTTATTGTATACCCCTTATTAAATGATATTTCATTTATATTTTCACTCATTAAAATATAATTTTTGTTAAGCAATTTATCTTTTACAATATCCTTATTATTCAAATCTATCTCTATTAAAATATCAATAATCGGTTTTGTTTTTATATTTTTGATTGATGTACTTCCAATATGACTGATTCTAAGTATATAGTTATCCAAAAGTAATTTTAAAATCTTTTCTTCCTCTAAATAAATATCTTTAAATTTCTCATTATAATCAATAAATGTTATTGGAAATAGCTCCCATAATTTTTCTAAACTCATATCTTCTAAATTCATCCATTCCACCTCAATGTAAAAGCCATTAGAAATCTATTTTACAATCTCTATATGTTCATTTGCAGTTCCTAAATTTTTTTGAATAACTGTATAAAACAAAGTCTTATGTACAACTTGATCTTCGCTATATATTTTTTCATAACTAAATCTAGGTACTTGGTGATATTGTGACACTGATATGTAATCTAAAACCATAAAGATTCCAAATAGTATGAATATAGATGCAGCAATACTCAAAATACGACAATATTTTCTGAATATAATAAATTTGATTTTAAAATAAAATCCCATTATAAAAATAATTCCACCAATAATTGAATAAATGCTTCCCCAACTACTATCATTTGGAAATATCGCAAATGCTGAAATCATTATAAATACACCAAAAGTCATCAAAAGGGAACTGATTACTTTCTTTTTCTCCATCTTTACCTCATTTTTACTATATTCAGCCATTTTTACTGCAGTGTTTCTTGTTTCTTGATTCATTTTCTCTCTTTTCCTTTCTCCATCAACAATCTCAGGAATGCTAATGTGATACAACTCAGATAGTTCAATTAGCAAGCTAATATCTGGCATATTGTTGCCTGTTTCCCATCTAGAAACTGTTCTATTAGAAACATTCAGCTTTTCAGCTAAAACTTCCTGCGTTATATTTTTTTCTTTACGTAGTTCCTTTAAAAATAGACCTATCTTTTTTTGATCCATGTGTAATATCTCCTTTCATTGACATTTTATAAAAAAGTTCTTCTGATTTACACGACATAAAATGAGAAAATGATGTATTCTACAACTGGACAAATTTTTCTGATTGTATTTAATAATTATTAGCATATTCACCTTTTATCATTATATATAAAAAGCAAATTTAATTTGCTTTTTATAGGTATCATTTTTTATTATTTTGCTTTTATGACTTCTAATCCTCCCATATAAGGTTGTAAGACTTTTGGAATTTTTATGCTTCCATCCCTTTGATAACCGCATTCTAAAATAGCGATCATGGAGCGTGGACTCGCAATTACTGTGTTATTCAAAGTTGCTAAGTATTGATTCCCATTTTCTGTTTTCATGCGAATTCCTAATCTTCTTGCTTGAGCATCTCCTAAAGTAGAACAAGAGCCAACTTCATAATATTTTTGTTGTCTCGGACTCCATGCTTCTACATCACACGATTTAACCTTTAAATCTGCTAGATCCCCACTACAACATTCTAAAGTTCTAACTGGGACATCTAGACTTCTAAAAAATTCTACTGTGAATTGCCACATTTTATTATACCAATCCATTGCTTGTTCTGGTTTACAAAGAACAACCATTTCTTGCTTTTCAAATTGATGAACTCTGTATAATCCCCTTTCTTCTAGACCATGCGCTCCTACTTCTTTTCGAAAACATGGTGAATAAGAAGTTAGTGTGATTGGTAATTTTTTTTCATCGATGATTTGTCCTTTAAATTTACCAATCATACTATGTTCACTTGTTCCAATTAAATACAAATCTTCTCCTTCTATTTTATACATCATTGCATCCATTTCTGCAAAAGACATAACACCAGTAACAACATCACTACGAATCATGAATGGAGGAATACAATAAGTAAATCCCTTATTAATCATAAAATCTCTTGCATAGGCAATTGTTGCTTCATGAAGTCTTGCAATATCTCCTGTTAAATAGTAAAAACCATTCCCACTTGTTCTTCCAGCTGATTCTTTATCTAAACCACTTAATGATTCACAAATATCTGCATGAAAGGGAATTTCATAATCTGGAACAAATGGTTCTCCAAATTTTTCAATTTCTACATTCTCAGTATCGTCTTTCCCAATTGGGACACTATCATCTATAATATTAGGAATTACCATCATCTTTTCTTTTAATTGTTCTGATAATTCATTTTCTTCTTTTTCAATATCTGTTAATTCTTGATTAATTTCAACTACTTCTTGTTTCTTTTTATTTGCTTCCTCTATTTTTTTATCACGAAACAACATTCCAATTTCATCACTCGTTTTATTTCTTGTTTGTCTTAAGGAGTCACCTTTTAATTTTTTCTCTCTTATCTTTTGATCCAATTTGATTACTTCATCTACTAAAGGAAGTTTCTCATCTTGAAACTTTTTTTGAATGTTTTCCTTTACCTTTTCAGGATTCTCTCTTACAAATTTAATATCTAACATATTTTTCCCTCCTCTACTTTTTCGAAACGATATGTTTGACCAGTTTGATTATCCTCTCTTTTAGAAATATCTTCTTTCGACAAAAAAATAGATATTGGTCTTGCCCAATTTTTACCTCGATGTTCATAAATAACCATCTCTTCTAAATTTTCTGAATTTGTGGCAAGTAAAATCACTTTCATTTGATCTCCTTTAAAATGTTGCCACATACTTCCAGCTTCTATCTTCTCATTACGCATATATTTTCCTCTTTTCTATAAAATAAAAGATGGTACTACAAGGAGTGCTTTTGCACGGTACCATCCTTTCTTTTACTTAATTTGATAACGGTTTGATCCGGAAATGATTAGTTTCACTAGAAAGGAGATTCATAAGATATTTCTATTAGTTTGCACCGACCACTAATTCTCTTTAAAAAATATTCTTATTACTAGTCTTTCATCTTTGTTTTATAGTTTCATTTTACTTTTTATTAGAAAAATTGTCAATATATTTTTGTATGATAGTTTCCGCTATTTTCATTCCATCCATTGCTGATGTTGTAATTCCTCCTGCATATCCAGCTCCTTCTCCACAAGGGTATATTCCTAAAATATTAGATTCATAGTTTTCATTTCGAACGATTCGAATAGGAGATGAGGTTCTAGATTCAATTGCTGCTAAAATGGCATCTTCTCTATTATACCCTTTTATTTTAGTCCCAAAATATTCTATTGCTTCTTTTAAAGAATCACAAATTTCTTTTGAAAAAAGATTATTTAAATTGGAAAATGTATAGTTTCCTTTCATAATTGGCTGAATTTTTTGAAATCCAGTGGATATTTTATTTTGATTAAAGTCTTCTAATAATTGAATAGGAATATTACTATTTCCTAATTGATGGGCTTTTATTTCTAATGTTCTTTGATATTTCATTCCATCTAAGGGATGATTTCCAAAGTCGTTATTAGATACAGTAACTACAATTGCACTATTCGCATTATTACTATCTCTTTTATGATTGCTCATTCCATTAATTGCAAGTAGTCCTTCTTCTGAGGAAGCATTCACAACATATCCGCCTGGACACATACAAAATGAATACACTCCTCTACCATTTGATGCCTTATAAGTTAATTTATAACTAGCAGGCGGTAAGTATTTACTCTTTTCTCCATATTGTGCTTCATTAATCATTTCTTGTGGGTGTTGAATACGAATACCTATCGCAAATGGTTTTGATATCATTTCTATTTTTTTATTATACAACATTTCGAAAGTATCTCTTGCACTATGCCCAATTGCAAGGATTAAAACATCACAATTTATAATTTCTTGATGATTGACTTCAATTGCTTTTAAAATTTTATTTTCATAAAAAATATTTGTTAAGCAGGTGCGATAGTAAAAACTTCCACCAAATTTAATGATCTTTTTTCTCATATTGATAACAACTTTCCTTAGAATATCTGTTCCAATATGTGGTTTATGTTCATACATTATTTCTTTTGGTGCTCCATTTTCTACAAAAATTTCGAATACCTTTTTCATTCGATAATTTTTGTCTTTAACAAGGGTATTTAGTTTTCCATCGGAAAAAGTTCCTGCCCCACCTTCTCCAAACTGAACATTAGAATGAATATCTAAATTTCCATTATTCCAAAAGTCCTCTACTTTCTTTGTTCTTTCCTCTATTCTATCTCCTCTTTCTATCACAAGAGGTTGATATCCTTCTTGAGCAAGTAAATACGCCGAAAATAATCCAGCTGGCCCACTTCCAACTATAATTGGTCTTTTATTTAATTTTATGGTGCCTTTTTTAGGAAAAATATATTGTTCTATTGGTGTCATTAAAATATCTTTTGAACGATTATTTTTTAATATTTCATTTTCCTTGCTTACCTGAATATCCACTTCATATATATATAAAATTTGATTTTTACGTCGAGCATCAATTGATTTTTTTATAATTTTTAAATCTTGTATTTCTTCTTGTTTTATTTTAATTTTAGAAGCAACCTTTGCTTTAATTTCTTCTATATTGTTATTTTCAATTGGTACCTTTATTTGTCTAATTCGAATCATTTGTTTTACTCCTTATATCTTTTCCTGCAAGCATACCCGTAATCCAGGCAAAACTTAAATTATAGCCTCCACAGTCCCCATCGACATCTAATATTTCACCAGTAAAATACAAATTCTTAACGATATTAGATTCCATAGTATTAGGATTGATTTCTATTAATGGAATTCCTCCAGAACAAACTTGAGCTTTTTCAAATGTATTTGTCTTTTGAATATCGAAATGGAAAGAATATAGTAAATCTATTAATTTCATTTGTTCTTTTTTGGTACAATTTGTCCATATTTGGGTATAAGGAATTTGTGCTATTTTTAATAAAACGTCTACTAATTTATAATTCAAAGTTGCCTCTAGTAATTCCCCTATTGTTCTATTTTTTACTTGTTTATTTTGTTTTTCTAGCCAATCTATGCATTCTTTTTTAGAATTTAAGAAAGGAAGAAAATTAATTGTGATATATTCTTTTTTTTGTTGTTTTAAACCGATTGCGGCATATCTACTTAAATTAAAAGTACAAATACCACTTATTCCATAATCTGTTAACTGGATTTCCCCTTCTTCGGTTTTTATTATGTTTCCATTCTCATAAAGCGTTACTATGACATCTGTTCGAATTCCATTCCATTTTTTTAGATAGGAATATTCTCCCATTAATGAAACTAAGGCAGGTTCTACTGAAATAATAGAATGTCCTAGCCTTTCTGCTAGTAGGTAGCCTTTTCCATCTGATCCCGTTTTAGGACAAGCTTTAGAACCTGTTGCTAAAACAATTTTATCAGCTATTATATTTTCTCTATTGGTTGTAATTATAAATTGATCTTCTTTTGTCATGATATCCTCTACTAGAATATCGGTATGTATCTCTACACCTTTTATTTTTGCTTCTAAAACTAATGCATATTGAATGCTAACGGCTTGATTAGAGAAGGGATAATAATAGCCATTCTTAATCTTTGGGGTAATCCCTATTTGTCTAAAAAAATTAAGAATATCCCCTTGATTTTTAGATGTTATAATATCTGATAATAATTCAGGATGATTTGAATGATAGTGTTCTAAGCTTTGATCTTCATTCCAATAATTACATCTTCCATTTCCAGTTATCAATAATTTTTTTCCACAATTTGTATTTTTTTCTAAAATAATTACTTGATTAGTTTTGGTTTTAGCGTAAATACTAGCTATCAAACCAGAAGCTCCTCCACCAATTATCACTATTTTTTCCATGAAAACACCTCATCATTATTATACCATAGTTTGATTTACAATTTATAACAAGAAAAAATACCTAATTTTAGCAATTTAGATATTATAATTTTAATATTCAAAAATAAAAACTATTTTCGTTTTATTCTATTTTCCCGTTTTTTTTAATTGTTTTGCTGCTTCGTTTTGATTCTCGCGGATTAAATTATTGACATGATCTACTAATTCTTGTTGAGACATCGAAGGATTTTCTCTCCAAAAACCTAAGGCTAATGTTTGAACATTATCAAATTTTTCATCTCTTTCATTTGGAATAAAATCACTATATAAATCTTCTAAATAATGTGTTGCATCAATAAATAATGGAGTTCTTATACCTAAATGTTTTTCACATAATAAACAACGGAAGTGATGTCCATAATGAGGAAATATATCTGGTGCTTTTTGAACTACACTGATATGTTCACAATCTTCCATATGATCAAATTGTCTCATTTTAATATCCTCTACCATTTTTAATAATTCTTTTTTTCTATCTCTTAACGATCTTGCATATTCTATTTTTTCAATATCATTCATTTTTAAGCCCTCCTAATTAACGCTAACTATTGTTACATAAAATCAAATGTATATCAATTTTTTAATATAATCTAAATTCCATAAAATATCTTGTCTTTGTTTCCTCTGTCACATCAAATCCTAAATTATTATATAAATTAATTGCTTTTATATTTTTCTTATCCACCCAAAGACAAGTCTTCTTTTTCTTATTTTGAATAATATTATGAATTATATTATATCCGATTCCTTGATTTCTAAATTCTTCTTCTATATAAATCGTATCTAATAAATAGTAATTATTTTCTTTATAACAATTTAAAAAGCCAATGATAACATTATCTTTTAAAATCATTTTGATATCTTTTGCATGATCTTTAAAGGTATCTTCCATATACTTTTTTATTCTATCATCTTGTTTTACAGATTTCTTTAAATTATTTATTTCTATTATTGCCTTTTCAACAAATAAATGATTCTCTTTTGAATAGTTTGTTAAAGAAATGTCTTTTAACTCTTTATATGGATTTACATGAATCGTAATATATTTAACTCGTGGAACATTTGCCTTGATTTCCTCTTCTATCAATTCCACATAGTCATGGGATTTCTGAAGGGATAATTTGGAATCCATACTGACTTCAATAATTGTTTTATAACAATGTCCATATTTTAAAATTACTAAATGATCAATCGTTTTTACTTGTTTATTTTTTAATAGTATTTGTTTTACCTTTGTATAATCTTCTCCATCAATTTCTTGTTCTCCTATGACAGTACTAATATTTTCTTTTAAAATGAAAAAACCTGTTCGAATAATTAATAATCCTACAATAATTCCTGCTATTTTATCGGAGTATTTTAAAATTGAAAAATAGTTAGAAAAATAACTTAATACGGCGGAAAAAAGTACAACTAAAGAACTAATAACATCTGCTCTACTTTCTTTTCCACTTGCTATTAAAATACTATTTTTATGTTTTTTCCCTTGGTGAATAACAAAGGTAGACAAAGTATATTTTACCAAAATTGTAATAATACTAATAATAGATACCAAAAGGGAAGCAACGATAATCTTACTATACATAGAATTATAGATAATAGAAAAACCAAGGATTAATATGACAATACTAATTCCGATACTTGTTAAATATTCTATTTTTCCATGCCCATATGGGTGTTTTTCATCAGCAGGTTTTTTTGCCATGATATTTCCAATAATAGCAAAAAAGTCTGTTAATAAATCACTAAAAGAATGGACTCCATCTGCAAGTAAGGCACTAGATTTACAAATCCATCCTACTATTACTTTTAAAATAGATAGGAAAACATTCGTGATTACACTAATGCTCATTACTTTTGTTACAGTCATAAAATCACATCCTTTTATTTTGCTTCGTACCAGTTTTTTCCATAGGCAATATCAATGTTTAATGGAACGCTAAGATTATATACTTGTTCCATTTCTTCTTTTAAGATTTTTTGTAATTTTTCTTTTTCTTCTTTTGGAACATCAAATACTAGCTCATCATGTACTTGAATAATCATTTTGGCTTTCATATTTTCTTCTGTTAAACGTTTATCTATATGTATCATGGCTAATTTAATAATATCTGCACTTGTTCCCTGAATTGGCGTATTTAAAGCGATTCTCTCTCCACTTTGTCGAATCATATAATTCTTATTTTGTAATTCAGGAATTTTTCTTTTTCGATGAAACATGGTTCTTACAAATCCATCTTGATAGGCTTGCTTGATTGTATGATCCATATATTCTTTTACTCCCGGATAAGTATCTAAATAGCGATCGATAAATTCTTTTGCCTCTTTTGGACGAATGTGTAAATTTTCTGATAATCCAAAACTACTAATTCCATAAATAATTCCAAAATTAACAGCTTTGGCTATTCTTCTTTCATCACTACCAACTTCTTCTGTTTGAATGTGGAAAATATCGGAAGCTGTTTTTGTATGGATATCAATTCCTGATTCAAATGCTTCTTTTAGGGAGTCTATTTTTGCTATATGAGATAAAATCCGAAGTTCTATTTGGGAATAATCTCCTCCCATAATGATCGAGTTTTCACTTGGAATAAATGCTTTTCGAATTAATTTTCCATATTCATTTCGGATAGGGATATTTTGAAGGTTTGGTTCTATCGAAGATAGTCTTCCTGTTCTTGTTAAAGTCTGAGTATAAATGGTATGGATTTTTCCATCTTTACTGATGGCGTTTCTTAATCCTTCAATATAGGTTGTATAGAGTTTATTAATCATACGATATTCTATAATTTTATCAATAATTGGATGTTTCCCGGATAATTTATTTAAAACATCAATATTGGTAGAATATCCGCTTTTTAGTTTTTTTCCATGTGGAAGTTCTAATTTATCAAATAAGATCTCTCCTAATTGTTTAGGGGAAGCAATATTAAAGGTTTCTCCTGCATCTTCATATATTGCTTTTTCTAATATTTCTATTTTATTTTTAAATTCTATTCCTAGTTTATTTAGTTCTTCTTGATCAATTAATACACCGCTTAATTCCATTTTGGCAAGTACTCTAGAAAGTGGCATTTCTATTTGTTCAAATAGTTCTATTAGTTCTTCTTTTTGAAGTTCCTTTTTGACTTCTTCTTGTTTTTCGTAAATAAATTTTGCTTTTAATAGAGCCGCTTTCGCAACTAGATTTCGTTCTGGTTCTTCATAAATGGATTTTGATTTATTTTTTAAATACATTTCATCATAAAATGGAATATCATAGCCAAATATGTTTGCAAGATAACTAATATCATCCTTTATATTATATTCAAGTAGATATCCTGCAATCATCATATCAAATTCTGATGTTGGCATTTCCATAGCATTTCTTTTTAATGAAACGTATGTTTTTTTATCATCATAAGTGTATTTTAATTGGTTAAAAAAACTTTGATCCTGTTTTAAGATTTCAAACGGAATATAAAATGATTCTTGATCATTATAAACCGCCATTCCAAGTATTTTAGAGGTGTGATAATTCGACCCTAAAATTTCTAGATAGTAGGAAGAAGATTTTGTTAAAATGATTTTTTCATTTTCTGTTACGATATGGACATCGATTTTTGTTTCTTTTTTTACTTGTTCTTCTTTTTTTAGAAAAGAATAGAATTCTAATTCTTGATATAGTTTATTTAATTCTACATGATTTTTTTCTTTTAGTTTAATATCTGAAATGGATATTTCCATTGGCACTTCCTTATAGATTGTAGCCAAATCATAACTCATATAGGCATTTTCTTTATCATTTTCTAATTTTTCGCGCATTTTTGGGGTTAAGTCATCTAAATGGTTATAAACACCATCTAATGTTTTATAATCCTGAAGGAGTTTTAATGCGGTTTTTTCTCCTATTCCTTTTACGCCTGGAATGTTATCAGAACTATCACCCATTAAAGCTTTTAAATCAATGATATGAATGGGATCAATTCCATAAGCTTCTTTAAATGTTTTTTCATTATAACGGATATAGTCTTTTTGTTTTAATAATTTGATATCTACATCATGGCTAATTAATTGAAGAAGATCTTTATCACTACTAACAATGGTTCCTATAAAGTCTTCTTCTTCATCACAGTATCTAGCAAATGTTCCTATGATATCATCTGCTTCATAACGATCACATTCATAATATTTTATTCCCATATAGGTAAGAAGTTCTTTGGCTACTGGAAATTGAAGTCTTAATTCATCAGGCATTTCTATTCTACCGTCTTTATACTCTTTATATTTTTCATGTCTAAAGGTTTTTCCTTTATCAAATGCTACAATCATATAAGTTGGATTTTCTTCGTTGATAATTTTATTTATCATATTTACAAATCCATATAATGCATTGGTTGGAAAGTCTTTACTATTTTTCATAAAATTACCATTATAGGCGGTTGCATAATAGCTTCTAAATAAAAGATTATTTCCATCTACTAAAATTATTTTTTCCATACTGTTTCTCCTTTTAAAAATGCTTTCTCATCAAATTGTAAATAGTGTTGATCATAGTTTCTAAATTTTTCTTTGATGATTTTTTCGTTAGTTTTATGCTCATACCTGCTCATTTCTTCTGTTTTTAGGTATCTAAAATAACTACCAAATCCAAAGATTCTAACATAAGTACGATTTGTAATTTCAAAACCAAAAAGATCAAATGTCTCGATATAGTATTTTGTAACTATATCTTTATTGTGAAATATTTCCTGTTTTAAAAAATTATCTTGGGTTTTGATTTGTTTCTTAATTTCATCATTTGATTGATAAAAAGTAATAATTTTTCTTTTGCATTTATCATATCCATGGTTTTGAACAAATAGTGCCATCGAGTCAAATTCTTCCTCATCTATAGGACTATAATAATACTGATCATCAAATAGCATGGCACCACATCCTTTTTACCATTATACCATAGTTTATGGTTAATTATCTTTTTATTAAGCAAAATAATAATGGTGATACTATGAAAATTAGATTGGGTTATGCTTGTTTAACAAAAACACTAGATCAAGTTACTTCTTCTAGTAGTCTTAGTTATACAAATTATAATAAAATAGAAAATAAAGAAGAAAAATTACACCAAACCATTCTTTCTAATTTAAATGATTTAGAGAAAATTATTGATTATAATATTGCGAATCATATTCATTTTTATCGTCTATCATCTAAGTTAATTCCTCTTGCTACCCACAAGGATGTTACTTTTGATTATATTCATCCATATCAAAGTTATTATGAAAGAATAGGAAAAAAAATTCATGAAAATCATATGAGAGTGGATTTTCATCCTGATCAATTTTGTGTATTAAATAGTGTGAAAAAGGAGGTTGTTGAAAATTCTTTTAGGATTTTAGAATATCATTATCAACTTTTAAATGCTTTCAATATTCAAAATAAAATAATTATTCTTCATGTTGGAAGTAATGTTTTTGGAAAAGAAAAATCTATTCAAAGATTTATTCATAATTTTCAAAAACTACCTTCTTATTTACAAGAATGTATTGCCATTGAAAATGATGATAAAGTATTTAATATTATGGATTGTTTAGAAATATCTCACAAGATCCATGTTCCAATTGTTTTAGATGTTCATCATCATAAATGTAATCATGGTGAAATCAATTTATTAGATCATATTGAAGAGATATTTCAAACTTGGAAGAAAATTCATCCTAAGATTCATTTTTCTTCTCCTAAAAATAAAACTAAAAAAGAAATGAGGAGTCATCATGACTATATTGATAGTGATTCTTTTATTAATTTCTTAAAGGATATAAAAAAAATACCTTATGATATTGATGTTATGGTGGAAGCAAAGGCAAAAGATGAAGCCGTTTTTAAATTAATTCGAGAGTTGAAATACAAGACATATTTCAATTTTATTGATGAAACTACTTTCTTGAATGAAAATTGAATTTCCTTTAAATTTTAGCTATATATTTTTTCATAAAAAAATACCTTGAAGGTTCTTTCCAAATGGTTCTACTTAGTATGAACAGTAAGGTATTTTTGTTTTAAAATATTAATAGGTTTGAATAAACTACTTATTAAATGTTTTAGCTATATCATCTTGATGACTTTGTATTGCATCAGCTATTGTACAATAGTAAACTTCGTTGTCTTTATATGTAATTTTGAATAGATTATATAAAATTCCAAATGCTAAAAAAGAGGATAAAATTATATTCTCTTTCTCAATACTTTTTTTATATTACTTAAAATTTTAGATTTAGATTTTACCTTTTTAGGATTTTTCTCTAGTTCATTTAAATATTCTAATACAGCATCATGATTCTCGAGCATTTCACCTCTATAAAGTTTTTCTAATCTTTCAATATGTTCAACATGCTTAATTCCATTAGGATTAAATAAATAATAATGCATTTCACTATAGGATTTATCATCAATATGATTAAGATCTAATTTAGCAATATATTGCATATCATACTCATGATAATCACTATTTATACTATGCTTGTTGTGTGCTTTAGCTAATAGAAGTTTTCTTATTGTTTCATTAGTAGTATTAGCAATGAGTTTTGCATCTTTTATACAATAAGGCCCAGATAATGAAACTTCATCCGTCATTAATAAACATAAATCTTGAAGTATTTTGATATCGGTAATAGAAAGTAGTAGCTTTAAAGCTTCCTCTTCATATGGGCTATTTATAAAATATTTATTTGATATAACAGATTCAATATACATAACAAATTTGCCATCTATTTGATTTAATAGAGTTAAATATTCTAAATATTTTAGATTTAAGGCTCCTTTAACACTTTCTCTATTGCAAATTAATTTTTCTATATCATAGCGATCAACACCATAATCATCTAGTTCTAATAATAGTCCATCTGATAACAGCTTGTTTGAAAGATCATAAAAAGGAATATCTTGAGGGTTTACAATATGTAGATAAATGGCTAGAGCATTTATTTGACTTTTGGCATTTTCTAGTGCTTTTATTTCATTCCTATAATTTGTTCCTTTTATAATACTAGGTAAGGTCATCAATTTATATAAGTATTTATTTGCAATTGGATTTTTAGCTAATATTTGCATATTTTCTAAATGATAATCATCTTGTAGAGAGGGTTTGTTTCTTGCTAGGTTGTTTAAACCACAATCTGAAGGATAACCAGTTCTTTGTAAACATTTGCTTCCTGACTTAGCAATTAATTCCATATCCTGTTGATGATAAAGACTATTAATAGAATTCTGATCTTTAGCAACGGTTGCTAAAGCTTCTGCTACAAGAGCATCATCTTTTTTTTCTGAAGGATCTTTTGCTTCGATAATTCGTCTTAAATCTTCTTTATGATATTTGCTTTGAATGAATGAATCTTGATCAATTACCCACAAAGTATATCTAAAAGTAGAAGTATTTGCTTTACTGATCATTTCTATATCTTCATAATAATTTTTACTGTTTAAAAAGTTAGGAGAACATAATCGATCAAATAAATGCCAGCATCCTTCTCCATTTTTTAGTGTTAACATTGCCTCTACTCTTTTTAAGTAATCATCGCAATCTAGTAAATTATTATTTCTTAATAATTCTATAGGAAACATAATAAACGTAGGATCAATCGTTAAACTATTAAAATTTTTTATTTGTCTTGCATTTAATTTTGATAACCACTTATCAAATTCTTTTGTACTATCAAACGATTTTGTTAAATCATATTTCTTAATTTGACTAATTAATTTCTTTAATTCATCACTTTTCATTTTAAACCCTCCTCAATTAGATATCATTATATCACATATTCCATAGAGTTCATACTTTCTTCCATAAAAAATATTGCATTTTGATATGAACCCCGTTTCTTGGACATAGAAACGGGGTTCATATCAATCATAGTATTGAAGTATAACCTCATGGGCAAGGCTAGTGGCGTAGCCATTAAAGTCCTCGCCATAATAAGGAATAGTATTACTCTTATTATGTAGCATAAAGCATGTAGCATTTTTTTATTTAATTTTAGTTATAATGTCTTTTAGTCTTTCAATAAATTTTTCTTTATTGTTTAAAAGATGCTGTAATTCTTTTAAGTAATTATTATAATCAGTATCTTCTATAAAGAAATTAGCATAACCATTATTTCCAAATTTTTTTAATGTATGTTTATAACATTCCTCAATTGTTTCTTTCTCACTGAGTTTATTAAAATGTGTAATGCTATAAAGATAAATTCTTTTTAATGAATCGTCAACATCAATGTTTCTATCTGCAGACGATAATAGTTTTCCATAAATACTTCTAGGTTCTCTATCTAATGAAGCTCTATGATCTTCTATCGCTTCTTTCATTATTATTAAATTCTCATTACTAAAAAATTTGTTTAAGTTAATATCATTATACATAATTTGAGCAGAAACTATTTCATGATTTTTATAATCTATATGATAACCAATATCATGATATGCTGCTATTATATAAAGCATGTTATTATCAACATCCATATTTTTACTTAATTTTGAACATCTATTAATAACATATTTTATATGCTCTATTTGATGTCCTTTATCGTTCAAAATATACTGAGGAAATGTATTTTGTTCAACATATCTTTTTAATTCTTCATTCAAATTCATTAATTCATCTTCCTAGTATTAATTTGTAAATTATATAAATAACTTTAAGCTTATAAAAATTAGCATGTTCGCTTGTTTTTATCTATCACTAATAGTATAATATTTATAGGAATATTTAGTTAGTTTGGGTACTATTCTCCTTTACTTTTAGAAGTGGAAGGAGGTGAAATTATGAGAAAGAAAGACGAATATCTTTGTACTATCATAATACTCCTTATTATTGTGATTTTAGTCATTTTAATAAAAATAGTACCAACTGTATAAGTCGGTACTTGAACAATTTTTTGGAATAGTACCTAACTCAGCAAAACTAGGTATTCCTTTTTTTATTTTATGCAAGTTTCCTTGACACATTCATAATAACATATTTTATAATTATTGTCAAAAATTCATATCAGAAAAATTTTGATTTTTTTATATAATTGTATGAAGATTTTATATAAAGTAGTAAATTAGTAGTAAAATTGTTATTAAATAATTTGTATATTGTTTTAAATAAAGGGTTCACATCAAAAATTAAAGTTTTATCTAAAAAAGATCAAATGATCTTTCCTAGCCCCAAGGAATATCTTTTGGATTCATCCTTGTTTTATTTTTAATTTCTTCAATGATTCTTCCACTATTCATCTTTATCACACGATCTCCAATCATAGCAATTCCTGGATTGTGTGTGACAATTACCATTGTTGTTTTTAATTTTTCATTTGCTTTTACTAAAGATTCTAAAACAATTTTTCCTGTTTTTTCATCTAAGGCACCTGTTGGTTCATCACAAAACATAACTTTTAGTTGTTTGGCAAGAGCTCTTGCAATGGATACTCTTTGTTGTTCCCCTCCAGATAATTCATGCATATACTTTTTTTTATGCCTAGAAAGTCCTACCGTTTCAATAATTTGATTAATATCTGCTTTATTATGACCTAGATTTGATCCTACTAAAACATTTTCATAAACATTTAAATGTTCTAATAGATTGTAGGTTTGAAAAATAAATCCTAAATTCTTTTTTCTAAACTTTGTCATTTTATAATCTCTATATTTCGATATATCTTTATTTTCATATAAAATTTGACCTTTACTAATTTTATCTAGTCCTGATATAACATTTAAAAGAGTTGTTTTTCCACTACCACTAGGTCCTAAAATAACTAGTATTTCACCCTTAGAAATATTTAAGTTAATATCATTTAAAGCATGATTATCTATACTTCCTAGTTTGTAAGTTTTATATACTTTTTTGATTTCTATTAAATTTTCCATGTTATCCCTACTCTCTTTTTAAAGCAATCGCTAGTGGTATCTTATTTAATACCTTTTTGGATAAATTAACTGCGATATAATAAGCTACTAAAAGGCCTATTAATCCGCCTATTGCATGAATTTTTGAAAGTTCAATTGGTATTGTAATTTCTATATCTCCAACTAAAGCTGTTACAATAATATTTAAAATCTTTTTCATTACAGGAATTGATAATAAATATGCAATAATGATAAATGGTGTATAAATATTTAATACAATATTACTAATTTGTTTATTTTTATATCCCATTACCTTCATTAGGGAAATTGTTTTTTTATTTTCTTCTACTACTATATTAGCAATTACTGAAATAATAATTAATGTCATAATAGAGGCAAATCCAATGACAATATAAATGCTTCCGTTAAAACGATCCATTTGTTTTTGAATATTATTTTTTAAATCTTTAATACTAAGAACAGTATTAATTTTTTCTGATTCTTCTTTAGGTAGTTTACTGATATTAGAATATTTTTTATCATTAGAATAAATTAAGTTATATGTAGATTTTTCAAAACCAATTTTATCGCTTAAACTATCTCTTGAGGCATAAGCAGAGTACCCCATATAATCATTATGAAATCCAATTATTTCATATTCAAATTTGATTTCTTTTTCTTCAAATGTTAAAACATCACCAATTTCTAAGTTTAAAATTTCTTTGGCATTTTCATTTACAATGATGCCATTTTCATCTTCTAACTCTGAAATAATATTATGATCTTTTTTATCTAATACTTCGATTGTTTTAGCACTCGTATCTATTCCTGTGATAGACATTGTAATATTTTCATCATTCTCTTTTTTTAATTTCTTTTCCTTTTTATTTTTATCAGTAATTTTAACAAGAGGAATGCTTGTATTTAATACATAGTCATTTTTATCATCCTCTAATGATTCTTGATTATCTACGCTATTTAACATCACCATATACTGATACTTTATTCCTCCAAAGGATTGATCAATAACATTATTAAATAGATTGCTTCCAATTAATACTAAGGTAATTAAAAGTCCTGTACAAAAGGAAGTAATTGTAACAATAAATAGTTTTCCAAATGAACGAAAAGCAAGAGAATATTTAAAGCGATAATGAAAAGGAAGAAAACTTGTTAATTTATTTACAATTTTACTAAATATGTTGATTTTTAAATTACTTCCTTCTTTTAATAAATGAAGTGGTTTTTTCCTTAACATAAAGATAGCAATGATATAACTAAGGATTGATAATACAAACATCGGAATTAAAATAGACGTTTTTAAATATGCAAGATTTAGAGTATAGCGGTCTAACGGAACCGTATAATAACTACGCAAAATACCAGCAATTGGAGTACTCACAAAATTTCCAATTATAAAGCCAAGTGTTCCTCCAATGATAGATCCTAAAATTGGATAGACCAAATAACTCGTTGCAATACTAAAACGGTGATATCCTAAAGATTTTAAAACTCCAATTTGCAAGCGTTCATCATCAATTCTTTTTTTAGTGATAACGACAATAATCAATACGGATATTGCTAGTAATAAATATAGGAAATATTTTGCAAAAAGACGATTCGAAGCAAATTCTAATTGTAGTGCTCCAATTCTTCCAATACGGGTCATCGTATTCATGTCCATAATGATTGTATCTTTTTCATCTTCAAAGATTTGAAGCATAGGATCTATTTTCGTATCTTCTTCGGAGGACACTGTAATTTCAAATTTTCTTTTAGTTTTATAGTTATATTTTAGGGCATAACTATTGTCAATAACACCTGTTTCTTTTTCATAAGCCGTTGTTGTCATAAAAACAATATCGTTATTTTTTTCATCGAAGATTGGCATACTAAAAGAAATTAAAGGATATACATAATCTGGGGCATAGGATAGTCCTACAATTTTATAACTTTTATCATTGATTTTATAAGAATCTCCAATCGATAAATGGTTTTGACTCGCATAGCCTGGAAGAATGGAAATTTCATTATCTTTTTCTGGAAATTTTCCTTCTACAAGATAGGGGGTATTAATCTTATTATTTTTTTGATAAGGCATGATTTTTAATAATTTATTATCTTTAGAAATAGTTTTTGATCGTTCTAGTTCATAAGAAAAATCATATTTGTCTTGTAAAGATTTGATCTTTTTTTCTTCTATATAAGAAGTAGCATCATACTTATCTAGGATATTTTTAACAGAATAGATCATTTGAATATCATATGTTGGATTTTTTAAAAATTCTTGATATTTTTCTATGATATAGCGTTCTTCTTCTGTTATATTTTTTAATTGATGGTCCAAAAGATAATTTAAATCTTCTTCTTTGATATCCTTTTGATAATCAATATTTACTCCAAAACTAAAATCTTCTACATTTTGGTCTTCTAAATAGGTATAGTATCTATCTTCCAAACGATCAATCGCACTATTCATTCCAACATAAACAGCTGTTGATAACATGACCATTGCAACAATTCCAAACATTTGGATTTTTTTCTTTTTTAAGCCTTTTAAGGCATTCATAAATAGTAATTTCAATTTAAGCCCACCTCAAATCTTTTGCATCCACGATTTTTTTATTATGAATGGTTTCAACAATTTTCCCACTATTCATTCGAATCACCGTATTTCCCATTTGAGCAATACTTGGATTATGCGTTACGATAATCATCGTTGTATGATATTTTTGATTGATTTTCTGTAATAGAGCCAGTACATTTTTTCCTGTTTTTTCATCTAGTGCACCAGTTGGTTCATCACAAAATAGAACTTTTGGGTTTTTTACAAGAGCTCTTGCGATTGCGACCCTTTGCATTTGTCCTCCTGATAATTGATAAGGGTATTTATGAACATGGTCTTTTAATCCCACTTCTTTAATAATTGTATCAATAGAAAGAGGAGTATCTGATAATTCCTTTCCTAATTCTATATTTTCCTTTACTGTTAAATTGGGTATTAAATTATAGCTTTGAAAAATAAATCCCAAGTTTTCTTTACGATAATTTGTTAATTCTTCTTCTTTCATTTTATCTAGTCGTTGGTCATTAAAATAAACTTTTCCTTTGGTTAAAAAGTCAATTCCAGATAGTATATTTAACATAGTACTTTTTCCACTACCACTAGGTCCTAAAATAATTACAATTTCTCCTTCTGTAATAGATAAATCAATTCCATTTAGAGCATGGTTTTCTTCATTTTTACTTTTATAAGTTTTATAGGCTTTTTCTAATTTATAAATTCCCATATAATTCCTCTTTTCACTAATAACATTATATCACTTCTATTAGTAAAATACGACAAAAAAAACAAATATCCTACATAGATATCTGTTTAAAATAAACTAAGTTGACTAGATTCATCCATTCCATCTAGTATTCCCATCATTCTCATCTTTTCAATTAAGGTTGTAGATATTTTGCAACGTTTTTGAAGATCCTCAATGCTAATAAATTCTCGTTTTTTACGTTCTTCTACTATATTTTTAGCAACTGTATCTCCAAGTCCATCAATCGAATTAAATGGTGGATAAATTGTTTTTTCATCTTTTACACCAAAGGTAATTGCTTCACTTTGATATAAATCAATATTTTCAAATCGGATTCCTCTAGCGGTTGCCTCTAAAGCAAGATATAAAGATTCTGATACTCCTGCATCTTTATTGGTTGCTTCATTTCCTTTATTACTAATTTCAATAATCGCATCTTTAATTGTATCATATCCCTTAATCATGGCTTCTATATTAAAATCGGTTGCTTTGGTTGAAAACCAAGAAGCATAATAGTATACAGGCATATGTACTTTATACCAAGCAATACGAAAGGCACTAATAACATAGGCTGCCGCATGGGCTTTGGGAAACATGTATTTGATTTTATGACATGATTCAATGTACCATTCAGGAATTTTTGCCTCTTTCATAATTTCTACAAATCCACTCCAAGTTTCAGGATCCCTACTTGCCTTCCCTTTACGAACAAATTCCATGATTTTAAATGCTTTAATTGGCTCTACATTATGATACATTAAATATACCATAATATCATCACGACACCCTATTACTTCACTAAAAGGAACAATTTTATTTCGAATTAATTCTTGGGCATTTCCAAGCCATACATCGGTTCCATGAGAAAGTCCAGATATTTTTACTAGTTCAGCAAAAGTAGTTGGCTTGGTATCTTCTACCATTTGTATAGTAAATTTTGTTCCAAATTCTGGAATTCCTAATGTTCCTGTATTACACATAATTTGTTCTTTGGTAACCCCAAGAGGTTCTGGAGATAAGAATATCCCCATAGTTTCTTTATCATCTAATGGTACTGTTGTAACATCCATTCCAGTTAAATCTTGAATCATACGAAGTTGCGTTGGATCAGAGTGTCCTAAAATATCTAGTTTCAAAACATCATCTTCAATAGAGTGGTAATCAAAATGAGTTGTTCGCCAAGCAGAATTGATATCATCGGCAGGATATTGAAATGGTGTAAAATCAAAGACATCCATATAATCTGGAATAACGACAATTCCTCCTGGATGTTGTCCTGTTGTCCTTTTTACTCCAGTACATCCCATCGCTAGTCTTTCAACTTCAGCTGTTCGCATAACAATATTATGATCTTCACAGTATCCTTTTACAAAACCAAATGCTGTTTTTTCAGCCACAGTACCAATTGTTCCAGCACGATATACATTATCAATTCCAAATAACACTTTGGTATAATCATGAGCATCTGCTTGGTTTAAATCTGAGAAATTCAGATCAATATCAGGTACCTTGTCAGCATTAAATCCAAGGAAAGTGGCAAAAGGCATGTCTTGTCCATCTTTAATCATATCTATTTTGCAATTTGGACATTTCTTATTTGGTAAATCAAATCCACTGGAATATTCTGATCCAAGTGCTTTTCCGTCTATTTCAAAAATACTATTTTGACATTTTGGACAACGATAATGAGCAGGTAAAGGATTTACTTCTGTAATTCCCATCATGGTTGCAACAAAGCTAGATCCAACAGATCCACGGGATCCTACTAAGTATCCATCATCATTTGATTTTTTTACAAGTCTTTGAGCAATTAAATAAATTGGATCAAATCCTCCACCAATAATTCCTCCTAGTGTTTTCTTTAGTTTTTTTTCTAATTCTTCAGAAGTTAATTCTTCTTCTGAAGTTATTTTTATGTTTTCTCTTACTAAGTCTTTAACAGCATCAATTCCTTTTAAAATCGTATCATGTAACTGTTTAAATGATTCTTTTTCGAATTCTTCTTCGGTTAAATTTTTCTCTTTTAAATTATACTGGATACTGTTTAAAACAGCATCTCCATATAATTCTTTGGCAATTCTTTCTTCAATATTTAAAGGTAATGGTTTTCCATACCAAGACATTGCTTTTTCATAAACCAAGTCGGTTACTACTCTTGGACAGTCTAGATAAGTTCCATCATCACTTTTTACTCTAGGAGAAAAAGGAACTCCTCCAGTTTGAATGATAACTTCTAATTCATCTACCATATCAACAATTTTATTAGGGTTATTGACAACTAAATTCATTGCTTTTTCAGTACCTAAAAAGCTAAAATCATCTAGCATTTCTCTCGTTGTTCTAAAGTGATAACTTGGTATTTTTTTATAACGAGCTAAAGGATGTCTCCCGCCTCCAGGAACTTTTTGATTCACAATAATTTCTCTATAAATTTTATCTTCTTTTGTTAAATGATGTACGTCTCCTGTAGCAACTATTATTTTTCCACTTTCTTCTGTTGTTTTTATAATTTTCTTTACAACTTCTTTTAATTCTTCCTTAGAACCAAAATCACCATTCTCTAATAAGTGGCTATATAAGTCTAATGGTTGAACCTCCACATAATCATAAAAATTAATGATATTGGATAATTCCTCTTCACTTTTACTTCTTGCTTCAATAAATACTTCGGATTCATAACAACCACTACCAATTAGTAATCCTTCACGATGCTTTTCAATTTCACTTCTTAAAATTCTTGGAGTTTTATATAAATAAGTAGTATTAGCCATCGATACAATTTTAAATAGGTTTTTTAAGCCAACTTGATTTAAGCATAAAATATTAACATGAAAAGAACGACCATATTTATGAATTTCATCTTTAGAAACAAGCTTATCTAAATCGGTCATGATTTCATAATTCATACCAGATAATTTATTTAACATCTTTGCAAAGACTAAAGCGGTTCCTTCTGCATCATAATCTGCTCTATGGTGTGACTCTTCATCAAATGGAATATTGTATCTTTTTACTAAAGCAGATAAACTATGTCTTGCATAATTATTATCCATAGTACGGGATAATTCTAAAGTATCGATCACAGGATTTGTAAATTCTCCTAAATTATATTTTTTATATGCCATTTCAATAAAAGAAGTATCAAATTTGGCATTATGTGCTACCATTGGTAAATCTTCTATCCATTCTTTAAATTCTTTTACGGCCTCTTCTTCAGTTGGTTTTCCAACTAGCATATCATTGGTAATGCTAGTTACATTGGTAATTCTTTGGCTAATTTCTTTTTTAGGATCTACTAATTGATCATATCGATCAATTATTTCTCCATTACAAATTTTAACCGCCCCAATTTCAATGATCGAATCTTCTCCACCTGCATTAAATCCTGTTGTTTCTAAGTCAAATACAACATAAGTGCTTTTTAATAAATCCGCATTTGTTGGTCTTACTACAATTTTAACAGTGTCATCAATGAGTGTTAATTCGGTTCCATAAATTGCTTTAAAGTGATCTTTTTCGTCTAATCCTTTATTTAATGATCTGACTAAATTAAATACATGTGGAAATGCTTGGCATCCATTATGATCGGTTATAGCAATTGCTCTATGTCCCCATTCATGGGCTTGTTTCACTAATACTTCTTCATTAACTAGGCCATCCATTTGACTCATTTTTGTATGTGCGTGAAGTTCTACTCTTTTTACAGGAGCATCATCTATGATTTTATTTTCCTCTTTTTTCAAAATATTGATATCACGAATTGTTAAAGAAATATCTTGATTATATTGATCTTTGTCTTTCACACTTGCTCTTATTTTATACCAAGATTTTTCTTTTACTTTTTTATCAATGATTTGAAATTCATCATCATCATTTACAAATAATGTCCCATAAATACTATCTGTGTAGTCTGTAATTTTTAATGAAATAATATGAAGGCCATTTTTTGTTTCTCTAACGTCTTTTCCAAATATATATCCTTCAATAGTTACCATCCCACCTGGCATAACAACTGTATCTAATCTTACAGGTACATCTTCTATTTCACGTCCTACGATTACTTTTTGATTTTCAGGATCTTGAATTAATGGAGGTCGTTTATAATTTTTATATTTATTTTCTGTTTTTACAACTTCTGGTTTTGGTATTTGTTTTGGAACACTAATTTCTAATTCCTTTTGAATTTCTGACATAATTCCTTCTCGCTTACTCTCATCCATTACAAGATCAATTGTTAGAGCATACCCTACTTTTTTAAAGTCTTCCTCTAAATCCTTTTTTGTTCCATTTAGTTTCAGTTCTTCCGCTTTATTTTCTAATTCTAAAGTTAAAATATGATTTTGATAGGAAATTCTTTTTTCTTTAAATAGCTCTAAAAGTGGGGAAGTTTTACTATGGCAATCTAAAAAATATTGATAATAATCATTTAAATAATCTTTATTTTCTTCTTTTATTGTATAAATAATTCTAATTTTATCAAAAGTATGGTAAGCCTCTTTTATTTTGCTTTCCATTTCTAAATAAACTTCTAATGGTAAATTACTTTCTAAGGTAATATAGAAACGATATTCTGTTTTTGAACGATTACCAATAATTTTGTTCAATGTTCCATTTTGAAAATATTGCTTATTTTTTTCTTCTAAATTCACTTTTTTTAGTAAAATTTGTAATTTTTCTTCCATATTACCACCTAGTATTTATTTTATCAAAAATTGATTCATGAAAAAAGTCTTTTTTATCATTTTTCATTAACACTTTTTTACATTGCATGATTTAGAAAAGATTGTAATCAATATGAAATAATGATATAACTTTATTATAATATCATATTGAAATCAAACAGAAAATTTTTAATATGCATCAATTTTATTAGAATTTTAGGAGTGGGTTATGAAAAAGCAAAAAACAGAAATTCGGAAAGAGACAAATAAAATATTAAAGCATTGTTGGTGGGATCTTTTTGTTAAAGTCATTATTTCAATTATTTACCGCGGAACTTTATTAATTATTCCAATTATCTGGGGAAAAGCAATTGATATGGTTACGCAGGGTAGCTTTGATTCTGCTTATCGTTTCATTTTTATTACTTTAGGAATATCTGTTGGATATTATATTAGTGCTTGTTTAAACAATCTAATTTATTATAAATTGTATAATAAGATGTATAAAGGATATTCTAATATTATTTATACTTCTATAGTAGAAAATTCATTGTATAGTTTGTCTCGCTTTAATTTGGGAGAATTTAGTAATATTATTAATACTGATATTGATATTGTAGTTACATTTTTAGCGGATTTGATCATTAAACTTGTGCGTGTATTAGAATTCCTAATTATTTATTATTATTTCTTTAGTATTGATTTAAAGATGTTCTTTATTACTGTTGGCATTTCTGTGATTACTTTCCTTGGTTTTGTAGTTACTGGAAAGCATACTAAGGAACTCAATCAAAATCGTAAATCTTCTCTTGATAAGAAATTTGCCGTCACACATGAGGTTTTTAATACAATCAAGGAAATTAAAGGATTTAATGTTTTTAGAAGTGTGAATGATAGAGTAAATCACGTTTGTGATAAATACTTAAAAGATAATGATCAATATAATTCTTTCACTGTTTATGTGAAGCAGGTCATCTTGGGAATTATTGAAGTCGTTCGTTATGGTTTGGCAATCTATGGAGTTTATTTATGTTCTTTAGGAAAAATGGAAGTAGGTACTATTTTAGTTATTTATACTTATTACGGAAAAATTACAGAGAACTATGATATTATTGGAACATTAATGATTGGATTAGAAGATTTCAAAGTTTCTTTGAAACGTTTAAATAAATTATTAGAATTTAGAACAAATGCGGAAAAAATTCAATTCTTACCGGAAAAAGAATACAAGGGGAATATTGAATTTGATAGTGTATTGTATGGTAATAAAAAGGATCCTATTTTAAATACTGTTTCTTTAAATATTAAGTGTGACTCTATTACCGTTATTACTGGTAATCCTGGGACTGGTAAAACTGGTGTGTTCGATTTGCTTATGAAAATGAATCGAAAGCATAAAGGTGATATTTATATTGATGGAGATCCCTATGAGTTAATTCATGATGAAATTTATTACAACTTAGTTTCTTTGGTCCGAAAAGAGCCTAGTTTCTTTGATCTTAGTATTAAAGAGAATTTAATGTTAGTCAATGATAATTTTTCTACTATTAAAAATGTTTGTGAAGAAATCGGAATTCATGATGAAATTATGTCTTTAAAGAATAAATACGATACGATGATTAATGACAATAGTGAAAAAATTTCCAATAATTTAAAGATTGCAATTGCGATTGCCAGAGTATTACTCAAGGATTCCAAAATTATGATGTTTGATGAAACAATCAATTTACTAGATACTAGATATAAAGGGGCTGTGATTAATATTATCAAAGAATTAAGCAAAGATCATACGATTATTATGATATCTAGAGATGAAGAAGTATTAGACTTAGCAGATAAGATTATTACTTTTGAAAACAATAAAATTAAAACAGCTGTTGTTAAAAAGAAAATGGCAAAGAAATTAGTGAATGTTTAAAAGGTGATTTTGGTAATTACCTTTTTTATTGCATCATCATGAACTTTCGTGTATATATGATATTTCATAACAGGTAGTAATTACAAATCAAAAGCTGATATTAGATTATACTTTATAATATTTCAATTATAATTTCATGATAAAACCTATAAAGGATTTCTTTATAGGCTTTATATTTATTTATCAATATTCTTATCATATTCAATATCAGAAATCTCATATTTACGATTTTGAGATACAAAGTTCATAATTTTATTTACAGAATAACCAACAAAAGCTAATATAAAGAAGTAAATAAATCCAAATGATGTAAACGTTGGTTCTGATTTTGTGAATAATCCAAGTAGAGAAGCTCCGACACCCATCGATGTAACAATTGTTAAGTTATTAACTGATTTTGATGTAATTTGATTTTCTAGTCCTTTAAATAAAGAGTCTGCTGATGATAAATAATTCTTTGTCATAGACCATATTTGTTGCATATAGGATACTGTATTTTTTAATGTTTCATAACGATATCCAATTAGAGCAAGAGATTCTGATAAGTTTTCATCACTTTTAGCAATTTTTTCCCTTGTACTAATATAGGTATTCATTTGATTAATTCTTGAATCAATTAAGTTTACTGTTTTTCTGTAACCATCTATTTTACTAGAAAAAGCAACAATATCTTTTCCTTTTACTTTAACATTCTCTTTAACAGCATCTATTTTTTCCCAAATAATTCTATGTAGATTTAAATAACGGTGTAATTGGGCTTTAAACTCACGAATAAAGATTTGTTCTTCTACATATCTTTCTACACTAGCAGAATCCTTTGTTTTAGAATTAATAAAATAGTATTTATTTCCTCTAATAACATCGTAACTATCATTTTCAAATTCAAAATATTTTTCTCTTTCTGTTTTATTTAAAAGGGTTGCAATATTTTCTTTCGATTCATTATTTAACACAATAAAATAAGGATATACTGTTTTAATATTTGCAAGTTCTTTTGGAACTGGTGCTCCTAAACTAAATAAATAATTGATAGCTGGTGATAATTTTGTTTCATAATATTTCGCTAAATTATCCAAATCAGATAGCAATGAAAATTCATTGACATTCTCATCATTTAAAACAATTAATCCATCTTCGAATATTTTAATATTTACCTCATCATTGGTATTAATTAAAATATACTCTAAGCCATCTATCTTATAATTTACATCTTTTATATTTAATTCCTTATGTAGTTTATTCAATTTTTTTTGATCGAGTTTCAACTGAGAAGTTCCCTCTCGAACAAAGTCATATACTTCACTAAGTTGTAATGTTGTTCGTTGAAACCAACCACCAATATATATCTTATCTAATTTCATATTATATTTCTCCCTGATTAATAGATTTTGAGAAGAATCCTGCTTCATCTAGATGAAATCCATAGTTCTTATAACAAGCATGGGCAGCCGTTCTAACATTATTAGACCATAACTCCATTGTTACACAACCATTTTCTACACTTATTCTTTCAATTTCTTCTAACATTTTTGTTGCAATATTATGACGTCTATATTCTGGTTTTACACAAACATGGTTTAATATTGAATAGGTATTCATTTTCCCATAGATTGTTTTAATAATTGTTATCTTAGCATGAGCAACAATTTTCCCTTCTACAATCCCAATTAAATAAATATCATTTGGACTATCTTTTGTTTCTTCAAATACCCGCTCAGCAAATTTTACATCTGTTTCTTCAAAAAAACACTCATTACAAAGTTCAATAATCCCAGCAACATCTTTTTTTGTTGCTACTCTAAATTCTACTTCCAACTCCATTCTCCTTCCATTATTACACTTATATTATATCTTCTTTTAATGATTAACTCAATTATTTTAAACTCAAGAATGTCAAAGAATGTCAAGAAAAAACACTATTTTGAAGTGTTTTGTTATTTTTCTATAATAAATAAAAAGCGATCTTTTCCTTGCAAATCTTTTTTGACAAAAACATCTGCATTTGGATAATATTTTTGCGCAAGTTTCTTTAGAGTTTCCCCCTGTTGATATCCAATTTCAAAAGCTATTAAGAATTTATTCTTTACATTGTTTTTAGATTGTTCTAATATTTTTTCGTAAAAATATAATCCATTATGCTTTGCATATAAAGCAATATGTGGTTCATTGTTTTTTACAATATCCATAATTTCTTCTTCTTTTGAAATATATGGGGGATTACTAATAATGATATCAAATTGATCTGAAATATTATCTAACATATCATTTTGAATAAAACGAATTTCTGTATTATTTTGGTTGGCATTTTTTCTAGCTACTTCTAGTGCCTTATCTGATATGTCAATTGCTGTCATATTGCATTCTAATTTTTTCTTTAATGTAATTGCTATACAGCCACTACCAGTTCCAAGATCTACGATATCTATTTTATGTGAAAACATCTTTTTAGCATATTTGATAGTGTAGTCTACTAGTTCCTCTGTTTCAAATCTTGGAATTAAAACATTTCTATTTATATGAATTTCATTACCAAAAAAATTTACATTCCCCACAATATATTGAACAGGTTCACCGTTATTTAATCTTTTTATTCCTTCTTCTAATTTATCAGATGGTAAATGTTTTTTTAGGTATTCTCTTTCTTTCATTATGCCTACTTTTTACTAGTTTCTTTACTTGTTTCTTTGCCTTATCTAATTCCCCCTCTGGGACAAATAGTGGGCAATTTATATTAGTGGGTTTTCTTATATATTCATCTAGCATTTGTTTCTTTATTTCATTATACTTATGAATTAATTGTTGTTTTCTCTTTTCTTCTTTTTCTTTTTGTTCATTTAATTGTTCTAAATAGTTTTGGTATTCTAAAAATTTTTCTTCATGAATCGTAATCTGCCATTCTCCTTTTTTTATATATTTACCTGATTTGACATATCTTAAAGACATAATACGCTTCATAATCAAGTTATCTATTAATTCTTCTGTTTCTATTTTTGTATCAATATTGGGAAATATTTCTTTTAATTCTTTATTCTTTCTTTTTTGATAAGTACTTTTAATTTCTGGGTTAACAAATGTATAGATTCCTACTGCAAGTAACCCTATACCAATAAGACCATAATTAATACCAACGTTGATTGCTATACCTAATAGTAATAAGAATTCAATAATTTTTAAAATATTCTCTAATCTTGTAGAATTTTTATCAATTCTATCTTTCCTTTCATATAATTGTATATAAGTTTTATAATTTTTTCTCGTTATCTCTATTTCTTCTTTCATACTATTTTCTCCTAAATTAATTTGTTATCTTACTAATTTTTTAACTTTTTCTGTTACGTTTTCTAATTGTTCCTCTGATACACTTGTATCATATTCTAGACTAGAATAATCTCTTCGATATTCTTCTAACATTTTTTCTTTAATTTGCTCATATTTTTCGATAAGATTTTGGTTTCTTATTGTATTTTCATATGTTGTTACATCTATTTTTTCACTCGCTAAACTATTTGCTTTTTCTAACATTTCCTCTAATTGATATGTCTTTATTTTAGTATTAATATTTGGAAAATCCTTACCGACCATTTTTTCATGAGATTTGTTTGCTAAATCATGAGGAACGGTCATAATAGCAGTAGTTCCACCTATGCATATCAGTCCCTTTATTATCATCTTGAAATTCTCTACAATCTCTAACATATTAATCTGTGATACTATTTCATAAGTTAAAAAACAAAGCACTATAAAACTAGTAGATAAAACAAAGCAGTACTTAAATTTTTCCCTTTTATTACTAAATATATTACGCCTTTCATATAATTTTACATAATCTTCATAATTATCTTTTGTGATTTCTATTTCTTTTTTCATATTACTCACCTCTAAGTTTTCTAGCTTGATCTTCTGTAATTAATGCTTCTATTACTTGATCTAAATCTCCCTCCATAACACGATCTAATTGTTTTAAAGTGAATCCAATTCGATGATCTGTTACACGGTTTTGAGGATAATTATATGTTCTTATTTTCTCAGAACGATCGCCAGTTCCTATTTTATTTCTTCTTTCACTACCTAATTCTTCCTCTTGTTTTCTTAAAGTTTCTTCATATAATTTTGTTCTTAGCATCTGCATACATTTCTCTTTATTTTGAATTTGACTTCTTTCATTTTGACAAGTAACCACAATTCCTGTAGGAAGGTGCGTAATACGAACTGCACTATCTGTCGTATTGACTCCTTGTCCTCCACAACCACTAGAACGATATACATCAATTCTTAAATCACTTTGGTTAATTTCTACATCAACTTCTTCTGCTTCTGGCATTACTAAAACAGTAGCTGTTGAAGTATGAACACGACCTTGGGTTTCTGTAACTGGCACTCTCTGTACCCTGTGAGCTCCACTTTCATATTTTAGTTTGGAATAAACATTTTCTCCTTTTACCATAAAACTAATTAGAGTAAATCCGCCACCTTCTGAATGATCCTCTGTTAATACTTCTATTTTCCATCCTTCTTTTTCAGCTAGTTTTAAATACATACGATAAAGATCGCCAGCAAAAATATTCGCTTCATCGCCTCCTGCTGCTCCTCTGATTTCAACAATAACATTTTTTCCATCATTTGGATCCTTCGGAAGTAATAAAATTTCAATTTCTTTTTCTAATTGTTCCTGTCTTTCTTCTAATTCTGCTAATTCATCTTTTGCCATTTCTCCAAGTTCTGGATCTTTTGTCATCTCTTTTGTATCCGCAATTTCTTTTTTTAATTTTTTATATTCTTGATAGGCATCATAAGCTTCTTTTAAACTAGCTTGTTCCTTGGTTAATTCTAGTGTCTTTTTGATATTGGATATTACTTCTGGTTTCATTAATTCTTGGGTTAATTCATCATATCTTACTTCTATTGTCTGTAATCGTTCTATCATAATATCTCTCCTTCAAAAACTATATATTAGTATACTATAAATACCCCTTTTTTTCAACAAAGTCAAAAAAAAATAGTACATAGTACTATTATATATGCGAAATAATATACAAAAGTGATATTTCTCCTATTAAACCTGTAATTACAGCAAGTAAGGCTGGTTCTACAAATCCATAACTTTTTTTAATTGAAAATTCTTCTATAGAGTCTTCTTTCCATTCTATTTGTTGATCAAATTCATTTGTCATATTATCACCTATTTATATTATACCTCTTTTTAGTCCGTTAAAACAAGATTATTTCTCTTTTTTTTGTAAATATTTTTGAATTCTTTGAATCAATTCTAAATCTTTGGCATCATGATACTCTACTCTTAACGATTCAACTCCCATATTATAATATTTTTGATAATCATCCTCTACCATTTTTTCATGGTGATAAATTGTCATAAAATCATTATTTTCTTTTATTTTATACATATTATTTTTGGATCCTTTTAAAATTGCTTCATTCTTCAATTGATATTTTTTTAATAATTTGAATTTACTAATCATAACTTCTGGATAAGAAGAAATAATTTTCTCTAAATTTGGATTTTTACTATACCTTTTTTTATAATTATCTATCATTTGAGCAATATTTTCTTCTGTATTTTCATAAGATAAAGTAATTAACTTTGCACCGAAATGATTCAGTATTGCAACTGCATAAGAGTTGGTTACATTGAAAGAAAAATCTGTTATCACATTAGAATAGGAATATAAACTTCCTAGTTCTCCAATTAGTAATTCTCCTGAGTAAGAAGGGAATTTTTGCATAACTCGTGGTAATGAATAAATGATATTTCCTTGTTTCTCCCTACTATAAATTCTAATATTTTGAAAATTCTCTAATTCTTTTAAATGAAATAAATTAGGAATAAGGATGCTTAATCTTTCAGGGTTTTTATAATCTATAACTGATCTTTTATAATTCTTTTTTTGATAAGGTATTTGATAACATCGTGTGTTATTTAATTTTTCTATGGCTTGTCTTCTTAATTGATTTAATTCTTTTACATCGATAAATACATTAGGATCTATATCTATTTTTAATTCTTTCATTTGGTATGCTGTATCATGAAAACGATTGATTTGTTTTTCAATTCTTTCTTTTGAAGTGGGAGAAGTCCTGGCCTCTTTACAAATATAATCACTTTGAAGACAAATAGTATTTACTGAATCTGTAATTGTTACCTCTAATGGTTTATTTAATAAACATTTTAGTGTAATAAAAACGTCTATTTTTTTAGGATTTTCTAACAATTGTTTTTGAATTAGTTCCATATCTATTTTATCTGTTGTTTTTATTACAACATCACCAATATGAATTGGTGCATTTATATAGAGTGTTATAATCTCTCCTGATTTTGCACTCTGCACTAACTTTCTATTTTTATAAATCTTATTTAGAGTACAACCAAAATCTTTATTTTTATTTAGGATCCTTATCCCATCTTCTTGATGAATATTTTCCTCTAATTGAATGGATATAAAATTTCTCTCTTTCGATATTACTTTTCCTATTTTTATTCCCATATGATTAGGGCGATAGGAATTTGTAAAAGAATCGTTTTTTTCATGAAATAAAAATCCTTTTGTAAACTTACGATTGAATATTTTGAATAATTTTTGAAGATCCTGATTCGATATTTCAACTTTTTTATTTTCTATATATTGATCAATTGCTATACGGTATAGTTTAGTAACTATGTATACATATTCTGGTCTTTTCATTCTACCTTCTATTTTTAAACTATCTACACCTATTTCTATTAATTTTCCAATTTCTTGAATGGTACATAGGTCTTTTGTACTTAATAAATACTGATCGTGATTCACTTTTTTATTATCTTGAATTAAGTCATAAGGCAATCTGCAACACTGAGCACAGCTTCCTCTATTTCCACTTCGTCCTCCTTGAAAATAGCTCATAAGACATTGTCCAGAATAACTAATACATAAAGCTCCATGAATAAATACTTCTAAATTTGCTGTAGTTTTCTCCTTAATTTTTTCTATTTCTTCTATACTTGTTTCCCTAGCTAAAACTACTCGCTCTACTCCTAACTTTTGTATTAATTTTACTCCCTCTATATTATGGATATGCATCTGTGTAGAGGCATGAATTTCTAAGTTGGGATAGGTCTGTTTTACTAGATCTAACATTCCTAAATCTTGAATAATAATTGCATCTACATTATTTCTGTGTAAAAAATCAATATATTTCATAAAGTTAGGTATCTCGTTTTCAAAGATTAAGGTATTAACTGTTACATAAACTTTTACACTATAAATATGGGCATAGAAAATTGCTTCTATTAATTCTGAATCAGAAAAATTAGAGGCATAATTTCTCGCTCCAAATGATTTACCACCTAAATAAACAGCATCACATCCAGCGGTTATAGCAGCCTTTAGGCATTCCATATTACCAGCAGGAGATAAAAGTTCTGGCTTTTTCATAGTACCACCTAATCCTATTATATAATAGGATTAAAACGACTTCAACTTTTATTTTGTAATATTATTCACTTAAATGTTCTTCTAAAGTAGCAAGTGTATATCCTTTACTTTTGATATATTCTATAATTAAAGGAAGCTGTGTAGCTGTTTGGTCATTTACCTTAAAAGATATCATGCTTCCTGGACTTATTTTTTCTTTTACTTCTATTAGTGGTTTTGATTCAATTATAATATTCGGTCGAATTGTATAATTGTTGTAGCTCGCACACAGTTCTAGAGATTGAATGTCTTCTACTTCATTATAACAATATCCAAATTTTTGATTAGTTGTTGTCTTTATTTTATTATCGACCCAAGGATAATCACTATCTGTGTAGTCTCCTTGTTTACCTAGACTTCCAATATTATGCCCTGCTGTTATCATTTTACTAAGTGATGTCTCATTTTCTTCTAGCCATGTACTATCCACAAAAAAATTTGCTTGAATCTCCTTTTTTTGTAAGATTGAAAGGATGTTATCAATTTGGTCATTTCCTTGTACTAAAAAGATAAGACTAATCATATTTTTCTCCTTATTACCTTGAATGATATATTTATCTAAATGGTTTAAAACGGAGATATTTGGTCGGATTTCTTCATATACCATTAAACTAGAATTAAAACTTCCATATCTTTTCATTTTACTGTAACTTTTATTTTCGTTTACCTTCTGTCCATGAATTCCAGGAATGATTGTATTTTTTTCTATTTTCGCATCAATTGGTTCTAACTTATTTGTATCTTCTTTCTCTTTAATTGCAACCATGATATCATCATATTCTTTGACAACATTTACTGTTTTTTCTGTATAAAAAAAACTTAAGCATACTACTGTGATGAGTCCAACGGATTCTAGTAATCTTTTCATCTTATCACCTTGCTTAAGTATATGTTTCTTCTAAAATTTTACTACTTTAATCCATAATTTAAGTGAATTAAATCTGGTAATACAAAGAGTCCATCCTTTCGAATTAATTGATGATCAAAGTAGATTTCTCCTCCTCCGTATTCCTTTCTTTGGATTAATACCATATCCCAATGTATTCCTGAATGGTTTCCATTAAACGCTTCCTCATAAGCTTGACCTGGTGTGAAGTGAATACTTCCAATGATTTTTTCATCAAATAATATATCTCCCATAGGATCTAAAATCTCTGGATTTAATCCAAGCGAAAATTCTCCAATATAGCGTGCTCCTTCATCTGTATCGAATATATTATTTAATTCTTCATTATCTCCATCACAAGTAGCTTTTATAATCTTTCCGTTTTCAAATGTTAGTTGAACATGATTATACACATTTCCTTGGTAAGGACTTGGGGTATTATAAGTAATCATTCCATTTACGCTATCTTTAATTGGAGCTGTAAAGATTTCCCCATCTGGAATATTGCTTTTTCCACAGCAAGGAATAATGGGAATTCCTTTAATAGAGAAAGTAAGATCTGTTCCAGGGCTAATAATTCTAACCTGGTCTGTTTTCCCCATTAATTCTTTCAATGGGCGTAACATTTCATACATTTCTGCGTAGTTAACATTCATTACATCCATTGCATAATTATAATAGTTTTCTGTTGTTTTCTTTGCTTTATAGGCATCTAAAACAGATGGATAATTTAATAAAACCCATTTTCTTTCATTAATTCGAACATAGTCGGCTTGTGCGGTTTCTTTTGCCATCTCCTTTCGAATCTCTGGTTTGATGTTCATATTCTCAAAATCATTTGTAGAATATCGAATACTAATAAAGGAATCATAATTTTCATTATCATCTTCACTATGTTTTTTTAATTCTTTAATTCGATTTGAGTTGGTTAGTTCTGATAAAACGGTATTAATTCTTGGATTAACCATTCTAACAAAGGGAATCCCACCTGCATGCACAATATCCTGAATTAAACATGTTACCAATTGCTCTGGGTAGTCTGTTTGACAGGTAATTAATACTCTTTCTTTCTCCTTTACTTCAATTGAGTAATTCACAATCGTACTACTTAGTTTTTTTAATCTTTCATCCATAATTTCACCCTTTTCTCTATATCACATAATATATTATGAAAGGAGGAATTCTATGTATTCTAATTATCCACAAAATATCCCATCCTATAATAATAACAGCTCCCAATTTTCTAATTCTATGTCTAACTCTACAGAATCTAATTTCAATCCTTATATAAGTAGTTCTAATAATAATATGCGTATTTCAAATTCTATGCCATCTTCCTATTCTTCTAGTCCATATATGAATAGTTCTAATGATAGGGTTTTTGCAGGTGGCTTTTTAGGACCTTTTGTTCTAGGAGGAATTACAGGTGGACTTTTAGCTCCAGCTTTTTACCCAAGACCAAGACCTTATCCAGTACCTTATTATCCGCCTAGACCTTATCCTTATTATGGTCCATATTATCGTTAATATACCGAAAAACAGTTCCAAAGAACTGTTTTATTTTGCTTCTTCTAAGGCACGTGTCTCTCGAATTACTGTAACTTTAATCGTTCCAGGATATTGTAATTCGTTTTCAATTCTAGTTTTAATATCACGTGCTACTTTATAACTACCTAAATCATCTATTTCCTCAGGTTTTACAATAACACGGATTTCTCGGCCTGCTTGAACTGCAAAGCTTTTTTCCACACCATCTATTGTATTTCCTATTTCTTCTAAATCTTTTAGACGCTTTACATAGTTTTCTAATGAATCGTTTCGTGCGCCTGGTCTAGAAGCAGATAAGGTATCTGCAATTGCCACAATCTCAGAAATAATACTTGTAGCTTCTATATCTCCGTGGTGAGATTCTATTGCATTAATAACGATTTCGTTTTCTTTAAATCTTTTAGCAATCTCTCCACCAATAACGATGTGACTTCCTTCTACTTCATGATCGATTGCTTTTCCAATATCATGTAGTAATCCAGCTCTCTTAGCTAGTATCTCATTTTCTCCAAGTTCTGCTGCTATTAAACCTGAAAGGTGGGCAACTTCTAGAGAATGTTGTAGTGCATTTTGACCAAAACTAGTTCTAAAATGTAGCTTACCAATGATTTCTATTAATTCTGGATCTATTTTAGTAAGCCCTAATTCGAATGCTGCCGCTTCACCATATTCACGAATTTTTACTTGCATATCTTTCGATACCTTATCATAGAGTTCTTCTATTCTTGTTGGATGAATTCTTCCATCTTTCATAAGTGTTTCGATAGTTACTCTAGCAATTTCTCTTCGTAAAGGATCAAAACTAGAAAGTACAATTGCTTCTGGGGTGTCATCAATAATTAAATCAACTCCAGTTACAGCTTCTATTGTTCTAATGTTTCGCCCCTCACGACCAATCAAGCGACCCTTCATATCATCATTTGGTAGGTCCACTACTGTGACTGTTTGCTCACTAGAAACATCTCCTGCATATTTATGCATGCAATTAATTAACATGTTTTTAGCATTTCGATCGGCTTCTAATTTTGCTTTAGATTCTTTCTCTTTAATGTAGCTTGCAATTTCTAAACTCATCATTTCTTCTACACGCTTTAATACTAAGTCTTTTGCCTCTTGTTTAGAGTATCCTGAAATTTGTTCTAATAAATCAAGTTGTTGTCTTTTTAGTTCTTCCATTTTTACTTGTTCATTTTGAATATCTTTTTGTTTGGATGCCAAATTATTTTCTCTTTCTTCTAACATCTGTTCACGATTTTGAAGGGTTTGATCTCTTCTATCCATGTTATTTTCACGTTGTAATAGACGTTCTTCAGATTCTTTAATTTCGCTCTTTTTTTCTTTTAGTTCTTTTTCTGATTCTATCTTTAATCGATGAACTTCTTCTTTTGTTTCTAAAATTGTATCACGTTTTAATAATTCGGCTTCTTTTTTTGCCTTTTCTAATATATTTTCTGCCTTTATAGTTTCATTTCTTTTTTTTATGTAATTTACTATATATATGGATATTACACCAACAAAAATTCCAATCAAAATTAGCAAAATGGAGATTATAATTGAATTCATAAGTCCCTCCATTTCTATTTATCACTTTAGTAAAACTTATTATTTTACCTATTAACATTTTATATGTTATTTGGTCTTTAGTCAAGTTCATTTTTAGTGACAAAAAAAGATTTCATTTGAAATCTATTCTGTCTCCTTTGAAATTGTTACATCGAAGTGTTCTCTTACTTTAGCCTCTATTTCCTCTTTTAATTCATTATTAGTTTTAAAGAGCTCTTTTACATTCTCTTTTCCTTGGCCTAATTTTTCTCCATTATAAGAGTACCAAGCTCCACTTTTTTCAATGATTTTAGCCTCAGCAGCTAAATCCACTAATTCACCTTCTTTAGAAACTCCCTCTCCATACATAATATCCACTGAACAGTTTTTAAATGGTGGTGCCATTTTATTTTTTACCACTTTGACATTGGTTTTATTTCCGATCACTTCTACTCCATTTTTAATTTGTTCTGATCGTCTAATTTCTAAGCGAACTGATGAATAAAATTTTAGGGCTCTTCCTCCTGGAGTTGTTTCAGGATTACCAAACATAACACCAACTTTTTCTCTTAATTGATTAATAAAAATTGCAATGGTATTCGTTTTACTAATTACACCAGATAATTTTCTTAAAGCTTGACTCATTAATCTTGCTTGTAATCCTACATGAGTATCACCCATTTCTCCCTCGATTTCAGCTTGTGGGACAAGAGCAGCTACTGAATCAATTACAATAATACTAATAGCTCCACTTCGAACCAAAGCTTCGCAAATTTCTAATGCTTGTTCCCCATTGTCTGGTTGTGATAATAATAGGTCATCAATATTAACACCTATCTTAGCTGCATATTGAGGGTCTAAAGCATGTTCTGCATCAATAAAAGCAGCTCTTCCTCCTGCCTTTTGTGCTTCCGCAATTGCATGTAGAGCAAAAGTTGTTTTCCCACTTGATTCTGGTCCATATATTTCTATAATTCTTCCCTTTGGATACCCACCAATTCCTAAATTTATATCTAAAGATAACGAACCACTTGATATCACATCTATCTTTCTATGTTCGTTCTCTCCTAGTTTCATCACAGAACCTTTTCCAAATTGTTTTTCTATATCTGCAAGTACTTGATCCAATGTTTTATCCACTGTTGTTTTTGCCATTTTGTATTCCTCCTAACATTTACAAATAAATTATATCCCATAAAAAAAAGAAAGTCAATACCAAAAACGAACATTTGTTTTATTTTCTCGATTTTTTACAAAAAATGAAAAATCCCTAGCAAATTAAGGGATTTCATTATAATTCTTCTTCAAAAATCAATTCTTTGTTCATGGAATAATATTGTACAGCCGATATAATAGATAATACACAAGCAATAATTAATAATGCATCTGATATTTTTAAATTATATAGTTCAAAGGGTAAGTTATAAAACAATGTTAAAACAATACCAACCATCAGAGAGGCTGTTTTCAATTTTCCCATTTTAATTGCTGCTACCACTTGTCCCTTACTTCCTGCTATCATTTTAATAGAATTTACAACACTATCTCTTACAATTATAACAACTGGAATAATTGGTGAAATGAAACCAGAAGCAGCTAATATAATTAAAACAGAGTTCACTAATATCTTGTCAGCGATGGCATCAATCATTTTTCCAAAGTCTGTAATTAATCCATATTTTCTGGCAATATGTCCATCCAAAAAATCTGTAATGGATGCGATAATAAATAATATGCCTGCAATGATATATTTAACATCTACTACTAACATTTCATTAATAAAGACTTTTGGTATTACAATTCCTGTTGCGTCAAATGGAAAGATTAATAATATAATAATAAATATTGATAAAAAAATTCGACTCATTGTTATTTTATTTGGTAAATTCATTTTGACTCCTATCTAATTACACGTTCTCGAGTAATAATATTATCATTTTCATTTTGAAAATCATCTCCATCAAATAATGAGAATATATAATATCCAATTCCCAGTACCAAAATGGTAATAATGATATAAATAATAATAGTTGGTATATAGATTCTATGATCTCTCTCTAATGTATAGGGTGATCTGATTTTTTTATCCTCTTTTTTTTGATTTTTTTCTAATTTCTTTTTTGCTTTTTTGATTTCATCTAACGATATTCTGGATGTACATTCAAATAGATATTCATTAAATTCATCAATCATATCTTCATAATTTAATCCTAAATATTTGGAATAATCACGAATAAAATATTTTAAAAAGAAGACATCTTTAAAAGCTTCTCGTTTTCCTGCTTCAAGATTTTCTATCTGACTTGGTCTTAGTTTCAAGTCATTTGCTGCTTCTTCTATTGAAATTCCAATATTCTCTCTTGCTTCTCTCAAAGCCTCTCCAATCTCTTTCAAGATAACGCCTTCTTTCTTATAACTATTATAATATCTTATAAGCCATGTTCTGTACCTTAAAAAGGCGACAAACATCTATCTATTGCATACATGCAATCCCATAATTAATTCAATTTCTTAATTATTAGGCTCCCCTACCAAAATTTGGGTTTCTCGCTCGTGGGGTTTACCACGTTCCATTTCCACCGTTTCCAGTTTATTCGTCACTATGGCACTTTTATACCTACTCTAACCATATAGAATACTTAGGTTATTTCAGAGCCGTTAGAAATTTTCTACCTCAGGTTATTGTTTCCCTGAGCACGAACACTATAGTCATCTCAGACTATGCGAGCATGGACTTTCCTCACTATTATAAAAATAGCGCGTTTGTCAAGATATTATTCTTTTCCATATATAATTTTTTCTAAATTGGATAATCTTCTAAGAAGGTCGGCATTGCTAACTTCCCCTCCACTAGATCCTTCTCTTAATACTTCTAGTTTTGTTCGAAGATTACGATTTTCTTGTTTTAACTTAATATTATCTTCAATTAATTCTTTTTTGTCATTTTCCAATTCCTTGATTATGACCATAAATTCTTCATAGTCCCTAATAATAACATCTAGGAATTTATCTACTTCCTGTGGTCGATATCCTCTGGTATCGATTTTAAAATCTTTTTCTAATATATCTTTACCAGTCAATAAGATTCTTTCCTGATACATGGAACCACCTCTCTAATCTAGTACTATTTTCTCAAAAAATCTATTATTTGTCAATTGGATTTACTGGATAAATAGGAATACTATTTTCTTGTTTTTCAAGGAAAAAATAATAATTTACTTAAAAAGTTATTGATTTTATAAGTAAAACATGGTATTCTTTAAGTGTAAGCAAGATAGCTTAACAAATATGAGGATGTATTATTAAATGTCAAAAACAAATTTAGTAGATTTTATGGCAGAAGAAACTGGATTAACAAAAGCTGATGCTAGTCATGCTTTAGAAGCTATGATGAAAGGAATCACTAAGGGATTAAAAGAAGAAGGAAAAGTTACTTTAACAGGGTTCTGCACTTTTACAACAAAAGACAAACCTGCTACTACTGCACGTAATCCTAGAACTGGTGAAACTGTTCCTGTTCCAGCAAGAACTGCAGTTACTATTAAAGCTGGTTCTAAATTAAAAGATGCTTTAAACTAAGAAACTTAAAAAAGTTTCTTTTTTTTGGTACAATATTGATGGTGATAATATGTATGAAACAGCAATTTCTATTCTTAAAAGATTTCATCATTTCGGTTTTGAAGCGTATATCGTTGGTGGATATGTTCGAAATTCTCTTTTAAATCTTCCTACTACGGATATTGATATTTGTACGAATGCCACTCCTGATGATACTAAAAAACTTTTTCATGTCATTAAGGATCACTCTAAATTCGGATCCGTTGTTATTCAAAAAGATGATTTTCAGTTTGAAATTACAACTTTTCGAAGAGATGAATATTATCAAAACCGATATCCTGATATTACTTATGTAAAAACTTTGAAAGAAGACCTACAAAGGCGTGATTTTACCATTAACTGTCTATGTCTTGATCAAAATGAAAATATTATAGATCTTTTAAATGGAAAATATGATTTAAATAGAAAAATGATTGTTACTGTAAAAGATCCCAATCAAAGTTTTCAAGAAGATCCGATTCGAATGTTACGGGCACTTCGTTTTTCTTTAGAATTAAATTTTTCATTAGATAAGAACTTAATCCTTGCTATTAAGGATCATCGAAATCTATTAAAAAATTTAAGTGAAAATTTACGTTCTCGTGAGATACAAAAAATTATCAACAAACCTGATGGAGTAGCATTATTAAAAAAATTTGGATGGGATGAATATATACTTTAAGATTAAAATCATGTATAATATGGTCAGGTGATAGTATGATGGATAAAGTAATACATTTATTAAAAGAAAATAATATGAGTGTACCACGAATTTTAATGTACAATTATAAGCAATTAGATCTATCTGAAAAAGAATTCATTATCTTAATTTATATTATTAATGAAAAAAATCTGAATTTCAATCCAAAAGAGATTAGTGAAAATTTAAATCTCTCTTTACCTGAAATATTAGAAGTTATTGATTCTCTATCTACAAAAGACCTTATTAAAATTGAACTAAAAAAGGTTAATAATGTACGAGAAGAATTTATTAATTTGGATAACTTCTATAACAAACTTGCTTATTTGGTAGTAAATGATGAGGCCATTTCTAACTCTGCTAAACAAAGTTCTAATGTTTTTGATATTTTTGAAAAGGAATTGGGAAGAACATTATCTCCAATGGAATATGAAATTATTAATGGATGGATAGATGTTCCTTTTTCTGAAGAACTAATTATTGCAGCTTTAAAAGAGGCTACTTATAATGGTGTATCGAATTTACGTTATATCGATAAAATTTTATATGAGTGGAAAAAGAAGGGAATTCATTCAAAAGAAGATATTGAAAAAGATAGAAGACAATTTCAAAGTAAAAAAATAGAGTCTAAACCGTTATTTGATTATGATTGGTTGAATGATAATGAATGATATTATAGACTATTTAGACTCTATTATTCCCAACCCTAAATGTGAATTAAACTATCAAAAAGATTATGAATTATTACTTGCAGTTATGTTGAGTGCCCAAACAACAGATAAAAGGGTCAATATGGTTACAGCTATATTATTTAAAAAGTATCCAAGTTTAGAATCTCTTGCAAATGCAGATATCGAAGATATTATTGAGATCATTAAACCAATTGGTACCTATCATAAAAAGGCTAGCAATATTAAGGAAATTTCCAAACAATTATTAGAAAAACAAAATGGTATCGTTCCTAATGATAGACAATTTCTAGAGACACTTCCTGGTGTCGGTAGAAAAACAACAAATGTTGTTCTAAGTAATTTGTTTAATGTAGCATGTATTGCAGTTGATACCCATGTAGCTAGAGTTAGTATAAGACTTGGACTCGCTAAAAAGGGTGATGATGTTCTAACGATTGAAAGAAAACTAAACCGCAAATTTCCAAAAGAAAAATTAGCCCGTTTGCATCATCAACTTGTTTTATTTGGAAGATATTATTGTAAAGCCCAAAAACCAATTTGTGAAAATTGTGCATTAAAAAATATTTGTAAATATCAAAAATTCTCTAAATAATAGAGAATTTTTATCTTGCTACTTTACTAATTAGTTTAGCATGTAAAACAACTCTTTTGGAATCATCATAACAGCTAGATAACGTTAAAATATGATCATTAATCGAAACATCTACATTGTAATTATAAACACTTCTATTTTTTAATGTATTAATAAAATCAGTATATTGTTGATTATCTGAAAAATCAGTTGTTATGTAATAAGATTCAGGATCAATTGTATAGGTACTAAATACCTGCCAAACGGAATTTTCTGTTGGAGTAGAAATTCTAACAATATGATTTTTACTATTGTTATACCAACTTTTCTTTATAACCTTTTTTAAACTTCCAAACATTGTATTATTTAATCTACCATGACCATATAAAATTGTATTTTGACTTAAATTATGAATACTATTTCTATAATCTAAGTATACCCAGCCAGAATCATTATTTTTTTTATTAAAAGAATGAGTTAAATAATAATCATTATCTGTTGTTTGAACAAACGGATAATTAATACTAGTCCCTTCGAGTTTTACCCAACCAATTGTATCAGGATTCCTTTTTAATAAATTATTGAAATCTACATTTAATAAATCTACTTTCTGGAAATCAAAATAATCGTTTGGTAAGTTTTTTTCTTCCTCAGTTATTTCTTGTACTTCAGGTTCTTTCTTTATTTCTTCTACTTTTACTTCTGCTTGAATTTTTTCGATTTGTTTTTCTGTATCTACATTATCTTTCTGCCAGTTTATAATTTTCCAAGCAATCCCTACCAATAATAGAATACATACCAATAAAATTATGATTAAGATTTTCTTTTCTTTAGATATCTTCTTTTTTTTAGGATGGATAGAAGAAACGGAATTCGAATAAGTAAAATGATTTATTTCATTATCTTCTAGATTCATTTCATGTAGTTCTGGAATTTTTAAAACTTGTGTTTTCTCTAGGTCATCAAAAGCGGAAAATTCTTCTTCTCCTAAATCTATGAATTCAAATTCTTGAGTTGCTGAATCAAAAAATGCATCATTTTTCGAATGATGTTTTTTAAGCTTTATTAATTTTTTGGTTCTCTTTTTGTCCAACATTTCAATCCCTCTTTATTTTCTCTTTTTATTATAACATGACGCAGATGTTTCATGCAATAAAAATTCCCTTATGAAGGGAATTTTGTGTTGCTAGATTGTGTTGGAATATATGGCATAATGGTGTTTGCGAACTTATTAGCTGGCATGGTTTGTAACACTATTTTCCCAGGTCCTGTTATTACTGTATTAAAAATACCCTCTCCACCTAAAATGGTGTTTTTAAGTCCACCTACTGATTTAATATCTATGCTACAAGTAGCTGACATCATAGCAAGATGTCCTGTATCCAAAATCATTTGTTGATTTTCTTGTAATTGATATTCTATAGTAGATCCATCCAATTCTAAAAAAGCGATTCCTTCTCCAGATAGTTTTTGCATAATGAATCCTTCTCCACCAAAGATTCCAGCTCCTACTTTTTTCTGAAAAAAGATAGATAAGTCTACTCCTTCAGTTGCTGCTAAAAAAGCACTTTTTTGACAGATAATTTCATTACCTGAACTAATTTGAACTGCTATAATATTTCCTGGAAAGGAAGAGGCAAACGAGATTAATCCCTGTCCATTTTCTGGATAATAAACATTTTGAAATAAAGTATCCCCAGATAAAGCCCTAGAAAATACTTTTCCAATTCCTCCGCCTACTGTTTCCATTTTCATGTTAGGTGTCATCCATGACATAGCCCCTGATTGACATTTCATTTTTTGCCCTTGATCTAGTGTACATACAACCGCTGGAAAAGGGGTTCCTACAATTTCGTATTTCATAATTTTTTCCTTCCTAATTATTATTTCCTACTACATTTATAACCTTTATTTTTATAGGTATTTATGAAACTCTCTTTTGAAACATCGATACTAGATATACCTAGACCATCTATTATTTTCTGTTCTTCAGTGCTAGTTACATCATAGAATTTTATACTCACTACTTCATTGTTGTTTAGTGTCCATCCTTCTGTTTTATCAGTTCCAAAAGTGGTATCTGCTGTTAAATCATAAAATGATTTTGCTAAATCATTGGATTTAAATTTGATAACAGTATGTTTCATAGCCAGTTTTAATTTATTATTTTCAAATGAAGCCACTACAATATTTCTATCATCTTCTACCTGATCAGCAGCTTTTAATCGACAAACAATCTCTTCATTTGTATAATACTTTTTACTGAAAAATGGAATCATTATAAAGATTACTAATAACATAACAATTATAAACCCTAGTATTCCTATTATCACAAATAATATATTTTGTGAATTACGATTCAAACTACTATAATTAGCAGTTCCGTTGACTGAAGATTGCTTAATAGGATTGATATTCTGATTTATTTGGTTACTACTGGGTACTATCTGTTCCATAACCGAATCTGGTCTTGCTATATTACTGGTTGGTATAGACTCAATATGATTGTTGCTTTGACTATTTGTTACCATAGTTGGAATCGAGTGACTCGTTTCTGGTATTTGATTTTCTATTTGATTATTAGGATTGTTTTGTGGAATATTAGAATTTCTTATATCTACTTGATTTTCATTTTTACTACCACAATTTGCACAAAACACTTGTCCTACTTCTAATTTTGTTCCGCATTTACTACAATACATTTTATCCTCCTAAATTATTTTATCATTATTATTTTTATCATTTGTTATCTGTTGTGGAATAAATGTTTGATTTCCACTAACTTTATTTGTATCCCCATTAGACATATTATTTATTTGATTCGTACCACTATTTTGTTTGAATAATTCATTTTGACCATGGTCATCTTGCTGTTGAAAGTTGCCGATTGTGTCATTTTTATTCTTTTTGGTATATTTTTTTAATAGGATAATTAAGACCACTACTGCTAGCAATAAACAAATTCCTATAATTGGTCTAAATCGAATCCAAGCGATTGTAAAAATAATGAGGGAATGAATACACCCTAGTAAAAAACTAACAAGCGCTATTCCTGTTCCAACAATATTCCCAATAATTGGAATAAAAGAAGTTGCAGTTGTAATAAGATTTAAAATAAAAGTATATCCTAAAATAACTAAAATAGCTCCTAATCCTCTAAATACCCATTTTATCATTTTATTTTCTGAAATGATTTTGTCAATAATGGCATTACTATTTAATAACCCTTCTTCTACTCTATTAATTTTTACCCCATTAGAACTAATATAGTCCGCAAAACTGTCTTCATTTTGTAGTGCCAAAATACTGATATTTTTATAGCTATTATATACATAAGAAATTCGAATATCACCTATATTTGGATTATTGATATCTTGTGCATTTGTAATGTAGTTATTTTTTAGCTGATATCCATAAGGTAAATAAGAACCTTGTGTTATTTCTAATCGTGTTGGTGTTGGAATATTTTCCTTTTGTTCTTTATTTAAATAAAATTGTCCTATTTTAACTTCTTCAGCTATAAAAGTTTCATTGTTATAAGGCTGGTATGTTGGATTGGTATATCCAGATTTATGAAATTCTGAAGAATCAATCAATTCTGTTTCCCAATTTTTCTCATATTGATAAGTTACTCTATCATTAGAATCCTTCTTTTCTGTTTCTTTCCATTGATAGGTTTCTATAATTCTTTTCAACTTTATACTTTTTTGTTGAATTCCAAAAGTGTCATCTTTTAAACTCTCATCTAAAATATTGACTTCTCCATTTGTTGCAACTAACTTTTGATCATTTGAGGGATTTATTGAATCACTTTTAATGTCGATTACATTTTTTTGAATTTCGTCTACTGCTTTCAAATTTTTAACAGTATTCCCTTCATTCCACCAAATTAAAATGGTTCCCACTAATAAAAAAATAATTCCCAAAATAACTCCCTGCACTGAATTTTTTACTTTTTTCATCTATACTACTCCTTATTTTAAGTATCAATTTATCATTTTTTTCAGGTAAAATACAAGAAAAAATATATCATATTATTCTCTTTATACGATATATTTACATTCTTCTGCTACCTTCTTAATAATTCATATTTTTTAAGACAAAGGATAGTGATCCCAATCAATAAACTAGCACTTACCCCTAGCCATAAAACGGAATCTCCTGTTTTAGGATTTTTAACAGTCGAGGTTGTATTATTAGAATCTTTTTTTATCACTTGATCTTTAAAAACAATATAACCTGAATCTAATGAGGAAATATCTTGGTTATCCCAATATAACGATAAATCTATTTTTCTATTTGTATCTATATTAAAGGTTGAAGTAACCTCTTGAAATTGGTGATTTATCACAACTGCTTGCAAATCCTTAGTTAAAGCTATCTCTGATGGTAAATTTAATATTCCCGTTGTATACATTTTATATGCCTCTTTATTTTTTAATTGATCATATTTATTTAAATAGTAATCCATACTTTGTCCATCAGAAGTAAACCTCATAGTATAAGCATAATTGGTTCCTAGATTCTTTAATATCTCTGAATCTGTAACTTTAGAAAAAGAAAATTTAGAATTTAGTGGAAAATTATGTAAGGTTAATTCTACTCCTCCGTCTTGTACTTTTTGATCTCTAACCATTACAAATTCTAATATAGCGTGCTCACTAGTTTCTCCTTGATTATTAGTTGCCCATATTTCTAGTTTATGTTCTGCCTGATTATTATAGTTCTCAAGATCTATGTTTATTAATTGTATCGTAAATGGTTCTGTGTTTTCGTTTCCATTATCCATCTTATAATGAATTGTAGTAGCATTCCCTAAATTTGTAGAAAATCTTAAATTCATCGTATTTGATTTTTGAATTCTTTGACCATCCTCTATAGTGAAATTTGCAGTATCTTGTGCATTTACCACTCCCATACCAATACATATAGCCATTAAAACTGCTATTATTTTTTTCATATATTCAACTCCTATTCTAAATTTAATTCTATCATTTCCGATTAGAGGCCGCAATAAAAAATACATCATAAGTCATACAATTATTGACATTTTTTTCTTATTTAAAATAAAAAAAGATTCTTTTTTTGAATCTCATTACACGCCAATTTTTATACCTTCTAAACTAAGTTTATCTGCAATTGTTACAATAAACTCTGAATTGGTTGGTTTTGCTTTATCAATATCTACACTATGCCCAAAAATCTCTTCCATTAATTCCCAATTTCCTCGATTCCAACTTACTTCGATTGCATGACGAATGGCTCTTTCCACTCTAGATACAGTTGTATCAAATTTCTTTGCAAGTTCAGGATATAATTCTTTTGTTATACCTCCAATCGTCTCTGGTCGTTCATATATAATACCAATTCCCTCACGAATATATTGATATCCTTTGATATGAGATGGAATTCCAAGTTCGTGTAATATTTTAGTAATTGATATTTGTAGGTTATTGTGATAAAAATCTATATTTTTATTATGTTTATCACCTTTTTTTACTGTTTCTACAATTCTTTTTTGAAGATCGATAAGTTCAAATGGCTTTAGAATAAAATAACTAACACCATACTCGGAAACTTCTCTTATAATATCACTTGCATTATAACTGGTTGCGACGATTACTTTTTTCTGAATATCTCTCTTTTTCATCTCGTCTAGAACATATATTCCATCTTTTTTTGGCATAATTAAATCCAAAACAACGACATCATAACAGTCCTGATTTTTCTCAATCATTTCGATTCCTTGTTCTCCATCATATGCCTCTAATACTACTTCTACATCACTACTACTTCCAAAATATTCTTTTACCATATTAATAAGACTTACGTTATCATCTACCATAAGTACCTTTATTTTATCCATTTTATTCTTCCTTTCTTTAGTAGTACTGCTATCATGGTATTATTATACAATAAATTTCTTTATTTTTACTAGAGTTTTATTTATCTAGTTTTGGGGATATTTGTCGAATTTTGTTCATTTTTGTCTGCTTTCAAAATTGTCTTTGCAATATTAATAAATTCTTCTTTAATAGAAGCTCCTCCTACTAAAACACCATCTAATGTAGGGATTGTTGCAATCTCCTGGACGTTCTCTTCACTAACACTTCCACCATAGATTACTTGGATATTATCTACGTGATAATGTTTTCTCATAATTTGTTTAATAAATCGAATCGATATGTCGATTTCTTTCATTGTAGGTGTCTTTTTAGATCCAATTGCCCAAATAGGTTCATAAGCAATAATAATATCCTTAAAATTCTTTACACCTTCTAAATTTTCGATTATTTCTTTTTCTAATACTTCTTCTGTTTTTCGATTTCTTTTTTCCTCTTTCGTTTCTCCAATACAAAGGATTACTTTTAAATTATTTTTTAAACACAATCTTACTTTTTTATTAATTTCCTGATTTGTTTCTAAAAAATAATTTCTTCTTTCACTATGCCCAACAATAGCATAATCAATTTCCATACTTTTTGCTTGTCTAGGAGATATTTCTCCTGTATAAGCTCCTTTATTTTCATAAAAGACGTTTTGGATTCCTACTTTAAAATTATGTTTTAAAAAATAGGGGATGTAAATACTAGTTGGACAGATAATTACATTTTCTACATTGATTTCTTTTTTTATTTTTTTTAAATATTGGTTAATATCTATACTTGTCATATTCATTTTATGATTTGCCACCACTAGTTTACTGCTTTTCATCCGATCCCCTCTTTACTATCTCAGTTAGTCTTTCTACGATATTTTTATTTTTTTTATGATTGGTTATTGCACAATAGTATACATCTAAAATAGATTCAGCATAGTACTTTAACGAATGTGATTCTGCGGTAATTCTAGCTTGTTTTTCCATTTTAGATAACTCTTTTCTATCTTTTAATAAATCATAAATCGCTTTTTTATATTCAGTTTCTGTTAGAAATGTTCTACCATTTAAATGATTGATTACTACATTACTAAAACTTTCATCCTCAATACATACAACTGGTAGAGACGCTGCCATGGCTTCTATTACTGTTAATCCTTGAGTTTCTGTTTTAGAAGCTGTTACAAAGATGTTTGCCAGATGATAATAATTTGGCATCTCTTCCCAAGGAATTGCATTGGTAAAAATAACATTATTCGTTATTTTTAAGTCATTTGTCATATGAATATATTTTTCATAATCTGGGCCGCTTCCAACAATTACTAATTTACACTTCCTATTTTTCTTTACAATTTCACTGTGGGAGCGAATTAATAACTCGATATTTTTTTCTTGTGCAAGTCTTCCAACATATAGAATAATAAAATCATCTTTTTTGATATTTAACTCTTTTTTGATTAGTGCGACTTCTTCTTTGTTACTATTTTCCTTATAAAAACGTTCTACTTCTACTCCAGTTGGAACAATATGAACATTCTTATCAAATTTATATTTTTCTTTAAATAAATTATAGGTTTTTGTGCTAGGAACGATTAATTCGCTAGCTGTTTTATCACAATAAAATTTCGTTAAATATTCTACAATTTTTTTACTTGATTTATCAAAATGACCTTTTGTAATATAGTGTACATAGTCTTCATACATTGTATGATAAGTATGTACTAATGGAATTTTTAATTGTTTAGCAATAATACGCGCAAAGGTCCCAACTCCAAATTCTGTATGAGAATGAATAATATCTAAATTCCATTTTTTAATTTTATTAATAGCTCTTATTGGATAAATTCCACTTAATCGATAATCATATATTCCAACTGGAATTCCTGGAATTCGAATAACACGATCATCATTATCATAAGTATAACTCATATTTTCTGGATTAACAGTTACAATATAAACTTTATGGCCTTTTTCTTCTAATGATTTTTGTAACATTGTAATACTAGTAGATACCCCATTAATAAATGGAGGATATGTATCTGTAAAAATACCTACGCGCATTTTTTCTCCTTCTTTCTTACTCCTAACATAATAGCTCCTAGAATCATCGCAAAATAATAGGTGATAAATCTCCATACCAACATCATAGCATTTAATTTACTACCCTTTATAAAGTTACTATAAAAGGAAATGAAACCATATTCTAAGCCACCTGTCCCACCAGGAATTGGGACAAAGGAACCGATTAACATAACATAAGCAGATGTTACTATAGCTTCCATAATGGAGATAGTGGATATTTTCATTGCATGCGCTAAAGCGAAAGGGATGATATAGGAAACAGATAATCCAACAAAATGAATTATAATTAAACCAATAAATTGAATTTTATTTTGAAATAATATTTTAGCTCCATTATGAAATTCATTTAAATATTGGTTAAATTGTTCAATTTTCTTTTCTTTATCTTTTACTATTCTTAATTTGTTTAAACTCCCTATAATTATTTTCATTAAAAATTTATTAATTTTTTTTGTAAATGTTAATAAAAATAGAAAAATAATAACCAAAAGATTTATTAGAAAGCCGATGGTTACAAAATGTTTCAAAACAACATTTGATTTAAATAAATTAAAAATATGGTTATAAATTACTGCTACAACACCTAATAATACTAAAGCAATCTGATAAACAATAAAATTGGCAATAGAAACATTGGTTGCATCTGTTAGTTTTAATTTAGATTTTTTTAATGAATAAATCTCATATGGTTGTCCTCCGACTGCGAATGGCGTAATGGCATGAAAAAAATTTGTTTCAATCACTAAACAAAATGCTTGCTTTATGGAGTAATCTTCTTTAAATATTTTTACAATTTTTTGAGTAGCAACTGCTTTACAAAACCAAAAACAAAATAATAAAACAAATGCTATTATCAACCAAATGATATTCATATTCCATATCTCGTTTATAATGGTATTGTAATCATCTTTCAGCGAAAAATACAGTACCAAACCAGTGATAGTAAGCAAAATAAATATATTGAAAAGTTTTTTTAGATTTTTTTTCATTTCTTATTCTCGATAATTTCTATTCCTGGTAATTTTTTCCCTTCTAATAATTCTAAAGAGGCTCCACCACCTGTTGATATATGACTTACACTATCTTCATATCCAAATTGAATAATGGCTGCCCCTGTATCACCACCACCAACTATTTTTTTAGCATCGATTTGTGATAAGACTTCACAAATTTTCTTTGTTCCCGAACTAAATTGTTCGATCTCAAAGCATCCTAAAGGACCATTCCAAATAATCGTTTTGCTTTTTTCCAAATACTGTTTAAATAACTTTACAGTTTGATGCCCAATATCTAGGCCTATTTCATTTTCTTTGATTTCATTGATAAAACATTCTCTAGTTTCAACATTTTCTTTGATTTCTAATGCATTTACCGAGTCAATTGGAAGAATAATCTTATCACTGTATTTCTCTAACATTTCTTGGCAAAAGGCCAAATGCTCATCGTCTAATAAAGACGATCCTATTTCAATTCCACTGGCTTTTAAAAAGGTATAAGCCATTCCCCCACCAATTAAAATATAGTCTGCTTTTGTTGCTAAATTTTCAATCATTTTAATTTTATCACTGACTTTTGATCCACCTAATATCACAGTAAATGGGTGCCTTGGTCTTTGAATTGTTCTTTCTAGTGCTTTTAACTCTTTTTCTATTAGAAAACCAATTCCATTTGGTAGATTAGAAGCAATGCCAACATTAGAGGCATGACTTCTATGACTAGTTCCAAAAGCATCATTGATGTAAATATCTCCCAAACTAGCCCAGTATTTACCAAGTTCTTCATTATTTTGACTTTCTGCTTGATCATTTAAATCTTCAAATCTGGTATTTTCTATTAAAAGCACTTCTTTTTCTTTTAATTCTGATATTGTATTCTCTAATAATTTTCCCCTGGTTTCATCTATAAAAATAATTTCCTGATCTAGCAATTCGCTTAATCTTAATGCGACTGGTTCTAAGGTATTTGTTAGTTTATCTTCCTCTGTTTTTATCCTACCTAAGTGTGACATTAGAATTACTTTAGCTTGATGTCGAATCGCATAGCGGATAGTTTCTAAGCTTGCTTTTATTCGATTATCATCTGTAATTTCTCCATCTTGAATAGGAACATTAAAGTCAACACGAATAATCACTCTTTTTCCCTTTAGATCATAGTCCCTGATTGTTTTTTTCATAAGATATCCTCCTTATTATACTTTTTGATACTCAAATCCATTAACCGATTTTGTGATTCTTATGGAATAATTTAAATCTGATACTTTCTTTTTTTGCTCAGGATCTACTATATTTTTCCCCAAAAATCCGCTATTAATTAATTCCTGAAGGGAAACATCAATAAAATCTCCATCATTTTGTAATTCATTATGTCGATCTCCACTTTCGATATATGCTTCAGCTGCTAAAAAAAGATTACTATTAAAACGATCCTGATCATCATTTTTTGTTTTTTTTAGCATTCCAGTCGCATATGGTACTACTACTAAAGATACAACTCCTAGTAGTGTAAAAACACCTAGTAATTCAATTAAAGTAAATCCAGATTTATTTTTCATGGTCATCACCTACTATCTTATTTCTATTTTATACCAAATCACTAGTATTTTCAAGTAATATACAGAATAAAAAAGAAGGTAGAACTCCTTCTATGAAACATATTTTCCTAAGTACTTTACAGTTCGAATCATTTGACTAGTATAACCATTTTCATTGTCATACCAAGCAACCACTTGTACCTGATAAGTTTCCTCATCAATTTTAGAAACTAAGGTTTGTGTGGCATCAAAAATTGACCCATAAGTTGTTCCCACTATGTCTGTTGAAACCAATGGTTCTTCAGTATAGCCAAAGGAATCATTAGAAGCTTTTTTCATAGCTTCATTAATTTTTTCTATGGTTATATCATTTCCTTTTACAACAGCAACTAAAAGGGTAGTTGAACCTGTAATAACTGGTACTCTTTGAGCAGATCCGATTAATTTCCCATTTAATTCAGGAATTACAAGTCCAATTGCTTTTGCCGCACCTGTAGAATTTGGAACAATGTTAGAGGCTCCTGCTCTGGCTCTTCTAAGATCTCCCTTTCTATGAGGTCCGTCTAAAATCATTTGATCTCCTGTATAGGCATGGACAGTTGTCATAATTCCACTTTGAATTGGCGCAATTTTATTTAGAGCATTTGCCATAGGCGCTAAACAATTGGTTGTACAAGATGCTGCACTAATAACATGATCATTTTCGGTTAATATATCTTCATTAACTCCATATACTATGGTTGGTAAATCATTCCCAGCAGGAGCAGAGATAACCACCTTTTTAGCTCCTGCTTCGATATGAGCACTAGCCTTTTCTTTTGTCGTGAAAAATCCAGTACACTCTAACACAACATCAACTTCTAATTCTTTCCATGGTAAATTACTAGGGTTTTCTTCCTTATAAATTTGAATTGTTTTTCCATCCACTACAATAGAGTTCTCTTTTGCCTCTACAGTATGACCATCGTATCTTTTTTGGGCTGTATCATATTTTAACAAGTGTGCTAACATCTCTGGATTTGTTAAGTCATTAATGGCAACTATTTCATATCCATCTAATTCAAACATTTGTCGGAAGGCAAGTCTTCCAATCCTTCCAAAACCGTTTATTGCTACTTTAATCATGTAATCTCCTCTTTTCTATTTAAAACAGCTTCCTCCAATAAATTCTCTTAATACAGAATCTTGTGGAACATCATCACTTGGAATCGGTAATATATTTCTTAATAGATTGATTAATCTTAATGCCTCTGGATAATTTTCATCATTTTCTGGAACTGAAAATAGAAGGGGTTCAGCATATGTTTTTAAAATTCCCATTTCATATACTAGAGCAGAATTAACAATAACATCCACATCATCTTGATAAGGGAATATATAGTTTTCTTCCCCCTCACGAATTGTTTTCCACATCTTTAATGTTTCACTCGATCCATAACTACGGTATTTATTATCACGAATAATTCTTCTTAATTTTCTAGTATCACTTGTATGAATTCGATTATGGTTATCGATATTTAATTGTGTTAATGCACTAATATAAATTTTAAATTTTTGTTTTCTTTCAATAGATGATGTCAAATCATCATTTAAACCATGTAATCCTTCTATGATAATCATATCATCGTCTTCCAATGTTAACTTCTTACCGTGATATTCCCTTTTTCCAAGTAAAAAATTGTATTCTGGAATTTCTACAGTCTCTCCCGCTAATAGTTTTGTTAAATGTTTATTAAACAATGTCACATCTACTGCATTTAGTGATTCTGTATCCAGTTCTCCATTTGGTAAAACGGGGGTTTTACTGCGATCATAGAAATAATCATCAATGGAAATCTGGTGGGTTTTAATTCCTTTGCTTTTTAGATATACTTCTAATTTTTTTGCTGTTGTCGTTTTTCCTGATGAAGATGGCCCAGCTATTAAAACAAGGCGAATATTATTTTTATTGGTATATATTTTTTCTGCAATATTGGATAATTGATGATTATAATATGTTTCTGATAGTAAGATCAAATTATTATATTCTCCTTTAGAAATCATTTCATTTAAATCCGCTGCATTACTGATTCCAATTGTTTTACTCCATTTTGCAAAATCTGCGAAGCTATTAAATAATTTTTTATGGTGAACATAATCAAGAGTACATTCTGGATTATAAGTATCTGGGTAACTTAATACAAAACCATTATCTTTAATATAAGTAAGCTTGAAGTCATCAATTTGTCCTGTACTATAGGCAAGTTCTCCATAAAAATAATCATATACATCATCAATTCTATATAAATTAATATAACTATTACTGATGTATTTTAAAACTTTTACTTTATCCATTTGTTTCTGTTTTTTGAAAAATTTGCTTGCATCAAAACGTGAAACACTTACTTTATTAATAATATAATCTGTTTGAGAAATTTCTTGCATTTTTTCTTCTACTTTTTTTAATAAAGATTTATTTATATCGGTTCCTATAATTTCTGCATAAAAACCTTTATCTATTGAATTTTCAATAATAACTTCTGCATCGTTTCCAAGTACTTTTTTAATCGCTACAATTAATAAAAATTGAGCGGTTCTCCCATAAATACTATTTCCTACGCTGTGACTGCGATCATAAAAGTCAACACTACAACTACGAGTAATTGGTTCATTTAATTCGGTCATATCGTTATCTACTTTACCAATTAAAATTGGATAGTTATAATATTTAGAAAAATGTTCACTAATCTTTTTTAAAGTAGTTCCCGTTAGAAATTCCTTTGTTTCTAAGTTCTTATAATCCACTTTTATTGTTCTTGGCATCTTCATCCCTCTATTCTTTATTACATATATATCATACCAAAAAAAATATATTTTGTCACATAATTTATTGAATATTTTTATTTGTTTAGAACTATTATAAAGATAGAGAGGATGATTATATGAGTTTGGTTCCTACTGTTATTGAAAAAAGCAATCATGGTGAACGCGTTTATGATATCTATTCTAGATTACTAAAAGATCGAATTATTATTATTTCTGGAGAAATTGATGATATAAATTCTAATACTGTTGTGGCACAACTTTTATATTTGGATTCTTTAAACCATGATGATATTAGTATTTATATCAATTCTCCAGGTGGTAGTGTTACTGCTGGAATGGCAATTTATGATACTATGAATTTTATTGAAAGTGATGTATCTACAATTTGTGTAGGAATGGCTGCTTCTATGGGCGCTTTCTTGCTCTCTAGTGGTTGTAAAGGAAAACGCTTTATTCTTCCAAATAGTGAAGTTATGATTCACCAACCACTTGGTGGTGCACAAGGTCAAGCGACAGAGATTAAAATTGCAGCTGAAAGAATCTTAAAATTAAAAGACAAATTAAATCATATTCTTTCTAAAAATACTGGGAAATCTTTAAAAGTTATTGAGAAAGATACCGAACGAGATAATTTTATGAGTGCAAAGGAAGCTCTCGATTATAAAATCGTAGATCAAATACTATAAAACATCTGATAAATCAGATGTTTTAAATTAAAATTTACGTTGTTTTCTTGCGATTTGTTCTTCTCCAATTCTCACTAACCTTCTAGTCATTTCTCCACCAACTGTACCATTTAAACGACTACTAGTTTCAGCACCTAATTGAATTCCAAGTTCGCTAGCAATTTCATATTTCATATTCTCAATTGCTTTTTTTGAAGAAGGTGCAACTAATTTATTATTATCCATATTATCACCACCTTATTAATATTGTGGATTTTTTTTCTATTATCATGTGTAACAATATATGGAAATAAAAAAAGACAGCAAGATGACTGTCCATTTTATTCAGCTTATTTTCCTTGGTAATTAGATCCTCCAAGTTGTTGTTCAGCCATTTGAACTAAACGTCTTGTGATTTCTCCACCAACAGATCCATTTGCTCTACTTGAAGCATCTGGTCCCATTTTAACACCTAATTCACTAGCGATTTCATATTTCATTCTATCGATAGCTTCTTTAGCTCCAGGTGCTACCATTTTGCTTGTATTTGATTTCATTTGTTTCACCTCCTGTACACTAATATCATGTACAGGTAAAATTTTTTAATACTCTAATTTTTTTGGTAATTTCTGGTTATAAAATTTCTTCGAATTTTTGAGGATTTAAATTTTCTATTACTTCGATATTTTGAATACATTCTTCTATTAATCCTTCATAGTTTAATTTTTTTTCTAATTCTAGACATTTTTGCAATTCAGGATGAATAACAGGATGTTTTGGTAAAAAGATAGTACAACAATCCTCATATGGTAAAATACTAGTTTCATAAGTTTTTATTTTTTTTGCTAGTTCTATAATTTCTAATTTATCCATACAGGCAACTGGACGAATTACTGGCAGATTGGTTACCTGATTAATAACAACCATGCTATCTAATGTTTGACTGGCAACTTGTCCAATGCTTTCTCCATTAATAATAATTTTACATTTTTTTATTTTTGCTACTTTTTCTGCAATTCTATACATCATTCTGCGCATAATAGTAATAACATAGTGTTCAGGAACATTTTTATAAATTTCTTCTTGTAATTTTGTAAACGGAATTACATTTACTTTTATATTTCCAGAGTATTCATTTATAATACTTGCTAGTTTAATCACTTTATTTTTGGCTTCTTCACTAGTATGTGGTGGTGATTCAAAATAAAGGCATTCTAAATCGACTCCTCTTTTTAATGATAAGTAGCCTGCGACAGGGCTGTCGATTCCTCCACTTAACATTAAAAGACCTTTTCCTTGAATTCCAACTGGATATCCACCAATTCCCTTTGATTCATCTGTATAAACAAAAGTCCCTTCTTGTCGAATTTCAATATGAATCATGACATCTGGTTGATGCACATCTACTTTCATATTTGTATTTTTTAAAACAATTCCCCCCATTTGGTGATTAAATTCCATACTGGAAATTGGAAATTTTTTATCTGCTCGTTTGGTATTAATTTTAAATGTTTTAAAATTTCTATTCTTTATAATTTCTAATACTTTCCCAGATATATCTTCTATATTAGTATTTACTTTATGACATATAACTATACTATGCAAGCCAAATACTTTTTGCAATTTTTTAGTAATCTCTTCTAACTCATTTTCTTTGGTTTCAATATACATTCTAACTCGATCTTTTTTTATTTTAACATCATAATTTTTTAACACCCTTAAAATGTTATTGTTCAAAATATTAATGAATGTTTTTCGATTGGCTTTTTTGGTTGTTAGTTCTCCATATTTAATCATAATTAACATATTCATAGTTATCACCTTTTTCATTATAACAAATTTCAAATATGAAAAAAAGGGTTCTTACCCTTTCTTGAATGTTTTAACTTTTCTTAATATTTCTTCACAATAGGAAATAGATTTTTTCTCCATTGAATTTAAATGGGAATCATTTTGATTACTGATTTCAAATAAAGTATCTAATACTTCTATGCAATTATCATCTGATATTTTTCTCTCCTCTATAAATGTTTGAAAATTTGTAATGAATTTATTATTAATTTCTCCACTTTTTTCTATTATTTTATGATTTCTTTTGGAATACCCATAACACTGATTTTTTTCATAATCATAAATCGTTATTTGTTCATCTCTTTTATCTGTTTTTACTCTCCAAAAATCCGTATGTTGTAATATTCCATCAATATTGAATTTTGCTTCATTACAAACAAATATTTTTTCTTCTGGAAGTTTTCTTTCTATATAACTTCTTGTAATCGTGAAAAAATCAGGTGTTATCATAAATTCATAATTTCCTTGTTTTGATTTCATATTCACAAAAATCTGGTTATCCTGAATTTCTATTCTAATTTTTTCATTACAGTGATTTTCTGCTATTAAAACGTTTTCCAAAATATCGTTTTCTGTTGTACTAAATCTCCATAATAATCGTTCCATATATTTCATTAAATATTTATTTTTATTTAACAAATTAACTAATTTTGATAAATATTGTTCTAATTTTTTATCATCCATCATACTACCTTCTTTCTAAATTGCTTATATATATTAACATAATATGATTTAAAAAGCAATTTTATGAAGCGCTTATCATTTTATTTTATCCACTATAGACTGATTATATAAGTAAATTTTATTAATCGAATAATTTTGTTCTTTTCCGCTATCATCTAATATTTCAATTGGTTGGATGGTTAAATCATTGTTATTCCGCATTAATCCACTATAATTTACTCGAAATTTTTTTAATTTAATTTCTTGATTTAAAAAACAGTTGATAACGAGATTCTGAAGTGATGGTAATTGATTCTCTTGTAGTGCCTTATTTAATCCTATAGATGAATTTTGAAATCTAGCATTAATTTCCATAAAATATATCTCATTATTATATATGATACTATCTATTCCGCATAGTCCTCTGTATCCATCTTTTTGAAGTTTTTCTGCGATTGTAGTAGCATAACCTTCTATCTTTTTTATTAAATTGGGAGGGATACTCTGATATGCTATAAAATCATATCCCTTATATGCTAATCTATGATTTTCTTCTTGTATAATTTGAACAGAGCCTGGTAATAAATATATTTTTTGAGACGTAATCAATACATGTATATTAATAGGAATATTGTTGCTGCAATATTTTGTGATCATATAGCTTTCTTTTGGATTCAATTGTATCTGATCTTCTTTACTGTTGATTATAAAGGTGCCTGAACCACCTTGGCTACTCTCAGATTGTATTACATATTTTGAATTATAATCTTGAAATTCTTTTTGAAAGTAAGAATAAGTACAGCACTTTCCCTGAATTATCTTGTATTCCAATACAGGGACTATTTTCTTTAATTCTTCTTTACATTTTATTTTATTACTTAATTTTTTTACTAAATTTTGATTATTAAAAAATATAGCATACTTTAAAAGTCCTTCCTTTTGTAATGTATGATATGCATATAATTGATTATAATACATAAAACGGGCATTCCTGTTTTCTTTAATTATTTTTTTCATTTCCGTTGTAAAAAATTGATCAATTAAAATGAAATTATTTTCATCATTATAGTCTACAATTCTATTCATTTTATTCTGCATAGATATGTTATGTTTCCCAAATATAGTAATTGAGTTTTCAAATAAATTAGAACAGAATGAAATATCCGATTCTCTAATTCCTATCCAATATAAATTCTTCATATATAGTTTCCTCTATCCTATAAGAATAATATAACATTAAAACGACTCGCTAACAAGTCGTTTCTTTATTTAATAGCTCTTATATTCTTTTAATATCTGGTTCTATGGTATATATCCTAAGTATGGTTTATTTAACCCAACTATTTGATTTAAACACCCCAAGTTCTTCTTTACAAATAGGGCGCTCATGAAAAGGAAACAATCCTCTATCAGGATGTTTCAAATAGTCATTAGTGAATATCTGACCATGGTAAGTATGAAGTTGAACACCATTTGGCCCAAAAAAAGTACAATTTTGAGATATTGGTATCATTACTTGAATTTGATTTTTTTGATAATATTTTGATTCAATTTTTTGTATCATAAAGTCACCTCAATGATACTGTATCATAGATTATAGCTTAATACTGTACATAAAGCATATGCCTTTTATCAATGGATTGGTAGGGCTACTGTACAACGATTATTATTATATATTTCTAGTTCATATATACTTAGACTATCACAATATATCTGTTCTGTAGCTGGTAAATAGCTATTTAGTAATTTTATTTCTGTTGTAACAATATCCTTTTGTTTGTCTGAAGGACTATTTACGGTAATATATTTAGATTGGGGTACTTCTAAAATTTCTAGTGCTGGATGATGATTAGTGCTTCCAACAAAATAGTATTCTTTCCCACCTTCCTTAATTGTCGCACCATACCAAATACCTTTTTTAAATACATCTAATAAACCTTCTGTTTCTAGATTAAAATACAATTGATATATTTGTGAAATATAATTTTCATCATTTATTTCACACTTTTTTCCATACAAAATCAATGAATTCATAGTAGTAACTTGATAACGGAAATAATTGGTATCTAATATACTCATTGAAAATAAAATTTTAGGATAACCAATAAATTCTTCTTGCATTTTTACTTCTTTAGGCAATACATGAAAATATTTCTTAAAAGTTCTGGAAAAAGAACTATTCGAAGAATAACAATAATCAAAAGCGATTTCTGTAACATTCTTATTTTTCTTTAATTGTTCATACGCCTTACTTAATCTTCTTTTTCTAATATACTCAGTGATTGAAATCCCAACAATAAAATGAAAAATTCTTTGTAAAATATATGGTGGAAGGCCTACAATTTTGGATAATTTTTTATAATTTATAGGTTTGATGTTTTTCTATGTAAGAAATCATTTCGTCTAACTGAATTAAATTCATAATTTTCCCCCCTTAAAACCAAATTCATATTCATATATGTTTTCAATTAATAACTTGACTATATTATAACAAATATTTTGACATTATAAAACTCGAATTATCTAATAATCCGAGTTAATCATTACTTTTATAGAATATAATAACTATCTATTCATATCTTTCGTTAATGCCATAAAGAAAATTTCTTTGTTAAAGGATTTAGAACCTCTTTTTCCCCAAAAGCAACTATACAAAAATATTTCATATTTTCTTCTGATGTCTCTAAAGTTTTCTCTAACTGTTCCTTATAAGTATCTCCTGTCATTGTTTCTGTAAAATCTGTATAAAGGACATTATTTTCAATTAAATTTCTTCTTAGTTTCTTTATTTCTCCATTTTTTCCTCTTAATACAATTAAAGATAAACCTGATATGTTTTTATGAATAGAGCCGTCTTTATCAGTAAAATCCACAAAACTCATTTTTTCTTTCAATTCCTCTGGAGCAGATGCTACTAGACCAGCGCATGAATGAGCAATAGCATTAAGTGCTTTACCAATCTCTAAATCCTTATTAACTACTGCCACAAATTTATGTGTTTCATTATAAACCATATTATTTCCTCCTACAATATTAAACTAATTTAAATGATTATTTTACTAGTATAAAAATCTTCATAAGCTTTTGCAATTTCACCATACTTTAAATTGCATTGATTATCAACCTTTTTTATAATTTCTTTTGCTTTTTCCTTTTCTTCTCGTAATTTTTTAATTTCTTTATTAAGAGCATTAATTTTATCCATAAAACTTCCCTATAATTATATTAAAAACTCTAAAAATTAGAGTTTCCTATCAATCTGGTACCAGCCAAGGGACTTGAACCCTCACGATATTGCTACCAATGGATTTTGAGATGTGCTATCAATATATTTGATTTAACTTCAAAAGTCCACTTTCCCTTGAAAATTCAAAGGATATAACGGTTTTCATCCAATATCGAGGCTTATCAATAATTGCCATTTTTGTGATATTTCAGTAGGTGAATCCCACTAAAATCCCACTAAATTTAGGCTTATTCTAAAAGTGGGAATTTCCCCACTTTGATATATACAAAGGTGCTAACACCTATTGATATCTAAATAATGGTGCTCATATTCGGACTTGAACCGAAACTTCCTCATCGGAAAATTGATTTTGAGTCAATCGTGTCTACCAATTCCACCATATGAGCAGGTACAAACTCATTATAACATAAAATGATTGAATTTGTTCCACAAAAATACAAAAATAGACTACTTTTTATCGGAATAGTCTATTTGCTAACTTCTCAACGGCATCCAAATCATCTTTATCTAATGAATGCGTATATATATTTAAAGTCGTATAAATATCCGAATGCCCAAGTTTTCTGCTTACTGTTGCAATAGGAGTCCCTATACTTAATAAATACGTGGCACAGGTATGACGAAGATCGTGCAACCTTATATGCCTCAAATTATTCTTTTCTAGGAATGCGTTCCATTGTCTACTTAACCACTCTGGTTTTATGTAAGTTCCTGTGGGCATTTTGAATACGTATTCATTATCAGTCCAACCACTTCCGAGAATTTGTCTTCTTTCTTCTTGTAATTCTTTAAGTTCACTTAATAATCTAAAACATTCTTGTGGTAAAGTAACTGTTCTATTACTTCTAGAAGTCTTTACTTTACCTTCTATAGTTCCTGTACCTCGAATATTTATTAAACCCTTGTTAACATTTACTGTACTAGATTCAAAGTCTATATCATTCCAATATAGTCCCAAAAGTTCTGATCGACGAAATCCACCAAGTACCAACATATATACTGCTGTTTTCAATTCCAATTCTTCACTTTCTAAACAATTGAATAATGACTTTATTTCTTCTTCATTGTAATAAGCCATTTCTGGAGTTGCTTTTGTTGGTGGTTTTTGTATTTTAGTACAAGGATTATAATCTATAAAATCCCACTTGATAGCAGTAGAATACATCAAACTTATTTGTCTGTGTTGCTTTAATATGGTAGTAGATGATAACATCTTCTGCTTTTCCTTTGGAAGATTTGCAGTAAGTTTGGTTGGTGTTTCCCTTAATTCATTGTAGAACTTTTCCAAATCATAGGGTTTTATCTCATTTAATTTGTAATCTTTAAATCTAGGTAAGATATAAGCATTCAAATTACAACGATACCCATATAATGTATTTCCTCTTACATTTGGTTCTGCATAATCTTTCAACCATAACTTTGCAAACTCCAAAAAATTCATATTGCTGTCAGGTTTTCTTTTGTCATGTTTTATCTCATAAAGTAATTCATCGCGACGATCAATTGCTTGTTTCAAAGTTCCAGTTATTGTTTCTACTATTCTATTACGAGTACCATCGTATTTACGACCAGCTTCAATGTCAATTCTATATTTCTCATTAGGAATTAACTCCGTAATATTTTTTTCTTTCTTCATATTACACCTCTTTGTGATTGTACCTAAACAAATTTCTGGCAACTTCTAACTCCTACATTAGAATTGCTTTTCTTCTTATCTATCCACTCCTTGACATCATCTTCTAAAAAGAAATATTTCTTACCTCTCTTTAGATAGGGAATATCGTTGGTGTGAATGGCTTGACTTAAACCATAATCTGTAATAAGTGGATGACACATATCTATAACTTGTTGTTTAGATAAATACTTTTTACCATTACTTGTAATCAAATTAGTTGGTTTCTGCTGAATTATACTATTTGATGATTGATTGATATTTGCATTTAAGTTTACTGCCATTTGATTTAATAACATTACAATATTTCTGTGCATTTCTGTATTGTTAAATAAAGCAATATCACCTAAATTCATTAGATAGAAACCTATTTGAGTAATTGTATAACTAGTTTCTTTAAATTGTGCTTCATTCATAATTCTTTGTCCTTTCTCTATATTCTTTTTTCACTAACTGTAATCTTAACGACTTTTTTTCTAAATGCAAGCATCTGAAAGAGCTTTATACCATTTTTTAACATAATCATTACTTTCTAAGACACTTACAAAGTATTATTCTATAAAATTAAACCCTCCATTAACTCATCTAAAGTAAATTCTTGTTCTTCACATGGAGTATTTCTGCCAGCAAGTATATCTATCATATGTTGATTAGTTTCTTGATTTGCCTTTTCCAACTCCTCATTCTGTTTCGTTAACTGCTCTATAGTATCATCTTTCTCAATTTCATCATCATTATCACATTCAGCATATTTCATATGACAATGAGTTATATCAACAGTTTCTAATTTAGATTGCTCCATTATACCTTGAGTAGACTTAAGAACCTTTAATCTCATATTTCCATTTCTTCTTAAATTGATATTACCATAAACTGTGAAAATATTATCTGATAATACCTTAACTTCTTCATCTACAAAATCAAGACAAAAATCACAATTATTCTCTAATGAAATCATAGAATTGGCCGCTGCTGAAATAGTTACTATAATAGGCACTTGTTTGTTATATCCTAATAAACTCTGTGCTTGATGTTTTAGATACTTGTAGTACGTATTAACAACTCTACTTCTACTTGTAATAGTCTTCTTTCCATTGTCAATTGTCATATTTGAAAAATCATCAACAATTATTACATCTATACCTTCATTGAATCTCTTAATAAATTCATTATGTGCATATACTATTAGTTTCTGAAGAGCATACTGAGTGGATATAGCTAAATATGTATCATCATAAATAATAAGTCTATCTTTGAAAAAATTCTGGAAATCACCATATATTTTAAGATACAAATCTTTATTACTTTCATCATTTATCTCTTCTATGGTTAATGGTTTCTCAAATTTACGATCTTTCGAGTGTCGAGTTAAAAATCGTTTATACAACTCTAGTTTAGTAGTACCAAGTGAAATGTATAATACATTCTGTTTGTTCTTTAAACATTTGTATGCAAGATTTAAAGCCCATATACTTTTAAAGTCATCATAAGTACCAACAATAGAAGTAATACTTCCTTTTTCTATACCTCCTGTTACTTCATCAATATATCCATTAGCAGTTGAAATAGTTTCTTTTTTTCTAACAGTTTGTGGAGAGTATAAATCTTCAAATATTGTGTCATCTTCAATCTTGATATTACTAACATAACGATTGAAAAAGGCATCTAATGCTTTTTCTTCATAAACTCCTTCGGCTGATTTTTCTAATGCTTCTTCAATTAGCATTTTATTTTGTTCTTCTAGTCTACCAAAAATTAACTTATCTATCTTCTCATACATTTGAAGATTATTCATCTTATCTGTAATATCAAAGTTAGAAGTATCTATCCCAACATCTAATTCTTTGAGAACTTTAGATAAATCACTTTGATGAAATACTTCCACTTGATGTAACATCTTCTCACAAAGTTCTACCTCATCTTCTGATAATACAGTAGAATTCAATAAATACCTCAAGTTATTGACATAATCAATATTGAAACAACTAGAATTTAGTATCTTTAAAAATTCTGTATTCATATATCTAATCCTTTCTAAATTTATATAAATATTGACCTCTTATATAGAGTCTTAATTCCTTGTAAATAAAGGAAAAAATAGTAATCTGTTGCACTTTAAATTGGACTTTTCGCACATTACTTGAATCAAATATCTGGGTAGTCCATATGTGCAGTAAATCTTAATTCTACATCTTGATCCAAATCCTTTAGTGTAAACTCATAATTATCTAAATCCGTTTGAATGTCATAATCTGCCTCATGCTTTTGCATAAATCTTTCTGTTTCATTGTAAATATATTCCTTTTCTACATCCATTACACCATCTATGTACGGTAATAAACAACTTACATATGCAGACATTTCTCTTCTAAAACGAAGAGGATTTTTCAGTGGCTTATCTTCCAAAGAAGCCTCGGTTGTTGCCTCAATTAGCTCACTGACATCTACAACAAAAGATTGATACTTTACTAAAGTTGGATGTCTTGCTAAAAGTCCAGTTTGAATAAATACATCTTGTGCTAGATAGAAACCAGCCAAATGTAGTCGCAACTGGTTTATATTTATCCGATACGCTGTTATTGGTAATATAGTGGAATAACGTCTTGATAATTTTATAACTCGCCCAAATCCTCCAAATGAATATGAAAAGATTATATTGTTCTTCGAGAAAGCATTACTATTTGTAATACTTAATAATGGTTGAATAATATTTAAACCACTTACACCATAATCATTATTCTTGTACTTTCTGAAAGATGGAGAAGTTATCAAAAACAATTCCTTTTCAGCTAGACTATCAAGTGCAGTAGCATACTTCATTGCTATTTTTTCACTTAATGAAGTAGCACGAGGTTTAACTTTTCCACGATAATACTTTTCCATTTCTAGAAAAGTCATATCAAATTTTTGATGATTGTTTAAAAATTTATCGAGTAATATATTCATTACGTACTTTTCCATATTAGTAAAACATAGTCTTGTATAGTAGATTTCTAAAGTCATCTTCACATCAATATCTTCCCACGATTCGCTTAATGAGTTAAAATCTAACGGAGTTTCCTGTGTAACACATACCGGAATAGAGTTATTTTTTAATTTCACTCTTAAACCGATTTCATAATTCTTTCCTTTAATAGAATTGATAAGGTATTGCTCACCATTTATCACTTTATAATAAATATTTGATGGATGAAGAGCATACAGAGATGATAACAGTTCATCGTGAACTGTTATCACGTTTTCCTTATCAAATCTATTTTGAATTTTACTCATATTATCATAACTCCTTACTACTGAAGTCTTCATACTTTATTTTAATGTTTGCAAGTATTTCTTTTCCATCAATAGTAGCTGCACATACTTTTAACTTCATAACTTGCCTTAGCATATTGATATTACAAAACAATATTTTTATGTAATATATATCTTCACACAGATCATTTTCTAACTTGCTACTTACATCATAGAATAACTCATCCCATAAATCCCCAACCTTCCTGCTAACGTCGTGACTTGCTGCCCCACCAATACGACGTTTTTTTATTTTACTAACCTTTATTTTTGCTTTCATACTATCTCTCCCATCTTAACGATTTATTTAATTTTGTGATTTCTTCACTGCATTTACTACACATACCACATTTATTTGCTCTCTTCCATCCATGACATCTTTGACACTCTCTAAAAATTGTTCCACTTTGGACTTTAGCCATACAAGATTTACAATTTCTGAAATAACTTGGCGGATTATTAAGTTTCCCACAATCATTACAATAGAAGTAAACCTCTTTTTGCATAATTAACCTCCTTCCGATAAATTTACAACTGAAATTCCCAGTTGCTACAACCAATTTTATATGATATATTCATTATCAGAAAGAAACATCTTGTCAGAATTCGGTCAGAATGTATAAGAAAGGAAATAAATGATAATGAATAACATATTAGAAATAGAGATTGAATATGAAACGGAATTAGAAGATAACTTTAGTTCAGACTACATATATATAGATAAGTTTTATCAATACAATGATAATAACAAAAAAAATGTAGATATTATTGATCCACAAAGTTATTCTGTAATTACAAATTGCTTTGTCGATAGTACATCTGCATTAGATAGCGTTTGTGCCTTAGGAAAAGAAATTATGGATAAGTTCAACATTAACAGGTTTGATGAAATTAATGGATTTACTCTCCGTAAATTTTCTGAAAACTCAAATATCTTGATTGATTGGATCAAGGTGAACTTTTTCCCATATGAACACATTACATCAGAGTTCCAATTGGAATTTATAAAAGACTCTGTTATGTGCTACATGATATACGATATAAACAAATGGATACTAAAATCATTAAGTAATATAGAAGACATCAAAGAAATTCTGAAAAAAGACACCATAATCGTAAAAAATAACGAAAATGAATATAATCAACAAATAGAAGAGCTTTATGAAAAATGTGAAATAATTCTAAACAATTTAGAAGATGCACTAGATAGAATTGACTTTGATACATTAGTTTTTAATAATGAACATATGCCAACAATCACTAACTTATCTTTAGCTTATAACAATCAATTTATAGATAACTATAATCAAATGAAAGATTATAAGTTAGTTAGTAATGCAAAACTTGATGAAAATAATGTATTAAACTATATTCAAGCAATAAGGAGACATTTAATAATATATATATCAAACTTTATTAGAGAAAACTATCATTTCATAAAGAAATTTCCTTTTTATGAACCTACTCTACAACAATACAGGTTATTTGAAGCTGCACCATCACTAATCACAATAGTATATAATCGACTATTGATGAATTTAACTGCAACAAAAGAATCGTATATTAGAAAAATATGTGCCAATCCTAGTTGCAACAACGAGTTTGAAACAAAGAAGAACCGAAGAAGATTATATTGTAAGAACAAAAGATGTCAACAAATACGTAGTGCTAAAAACAGTAGAAAAAGTTATCACAAAAAAAGACCTAAACCATAATAGATTAGTTCTCAATAATCTTTATATAATTATAGACAGTATTTTTACAAACCTGCGATAACAAAGTCAATTCCTTTAGTGTTATCTGTTTATTCTTATATTGTGCATAATATTTGAAGAAATCAGGGTTTTTCTCATAAAGTCGTTCCTTTGTTAACTTTGGTTGCCCTCCAATACGTCCTCTTTCTTCTCTAGCAGTTACTAAACCATCTTTTACATTTTCTACAATAATCAATCTCGTTAATTCTGCTACCAATCCTAGCATTAAGAGTTGCCCCTCTGTTAATGCAGATAATGTATTACGACAATCTATTATAAAATCTCCAAATACTAACTTAACTTTATTATCTTTTGCATACTGTACTAGGTCTATTAGCTGTTTTAATGATCTGGTTGCACGATCGACTGAAGAAAAAATCAGCTCTTTAGATTCTTCATCAGAATTCTTAACAATTGTTAATAATCTATTAAACTCTACTCGGTCAATCTTTCCACCACTACTGAATTCTTTAAAAATATTTTCATCTTTAACACCATTAAGTTTTGCAAACCTAATTTGACGATCCAGCAACTGACGCTCTGCTGATGTTGAACCTCTACAATAAGCCCACTTCATATAAATCACATCCTTCCATATACCCAAAGTAACCTATTTTTAATAAGTTGAACTTTTTTACCATAAAATCATTACTTTATAAGCTATTTTAACTATTATTTTAATTACCCAAAGAAACAATTGTTTCTTTGAACTTTTACATATAAGAGAGAAGTAGCAAGTAAATTGCCACTTCTTCTGCCATTCTAAACGATTATAACAACCTTAAATATTAATTACACCCTTACACATAACCTAATTAATTTCTAAACATCATAAAACCTACTTACTTTGCTTTGAACTTAGAAAAGTTACCTTTTCTGCAATTAATTGCATAGTCCTATCTGCACTAGATTTTATCTTTCCTTTAACTCCAACTATATCATAAACTTTACAGTTATCAACTGTTGATTTTGCCACCGTATCAAATAATTCAATAGTCAACACATCTACATCATGTTCACCTGATTCATTTCTAATACTTCTTGGAACTTCAATAACCATTATTGCTTTATTCTTTTGTTCTTGTAAAATTTCTATTATCTTTCCAACTTCTAAAAACTGATTCAAAATAAATATCACCTCTCTTTCTCAATAAATTGTTTTGTTTCTATACCTTTGACATTGCTGTCTTCTTTTTTATGTGCTTTAACCACTTATTTAGGAAATCCTGTTGTTCTTCTGTTAATTTCCTATGATGTGATTGTTCCGCTTGAACTATACGTGTATTATTTATATCTGTCTCTACTGATATTAAACTCTTATCCATATTATTGATATTTCTAACTGCAAACAAGTTACATTTACCAAGTGCGTAAGATTCTGAATAAAGTCTAAAAATACAGTTACTCATTTGACTTGCTTCATCAATAATGGATGATAAATCTTGAAAACAAGATATAATGAAATTCTTATCCTTATAGGTGTACTTTGCTAATTCTTTTGCTCTTTTTTTTATTAAACTGTCGTTCATTTCATTTTCTGCTACTTCAACCAGTTTTACCACTTTGTCGTGTAATGTGTGTAATTCAGCTGCTGATGGATAAACAATCATCTTATCCTTAAAGTCATATTGCAATTTCTCACAAGAAACCAAGTAGTCATAATAGATATTTCTATTTTCTCGAGAAAGTAAACCACATCTCCACGCTTTTTCTAGGTTAATGCGATATGATAACCATAGCAGATTGCTACACCCAATCAACCCACGTAAAAGACGAATATTAGGAACTTTACAACATCTCAATACATCAAGTTCATCATATGTAATATTGTATTTCTGCATAAAAGAGAGTAACTCTTTTGAAACTCCAAATCGTTCTTCAAATGTTTTCTTCGTACTTCCAAGTCGATTACTATGTAATGCTAAATTATATAGTTTATACTTTACCAACAATTCTGTAGTCATATAATAGGTACTTAAACATCTCTGGAAATAGTCTACTAGATTAAATGGATCAACCTTTGTTACTAGCTTCCATAACTGGCAATACTGATATTTTGTTCCTTTCAATAACTGTTTTATATTATGAGGACAAATATAACCAATAGAATCTCCATAATGAGAGTAGTACCAAGTCCAAACTTTCTTCTTCCAACAAGTTCTTCTCTTAAAATGCCATACAACTGATAGTCCCATTGTGTGAAACACGTTGTCTCCTTCTACGGCTTCACTATAACCTATATCATCAAAGAAAACTCTTCTATATTCAGTACAAGAATAGTCAAAATTTCTAAACTGATAATTGTACTTCGAGTATAATTCAAATACTCTTAACATCCATATATCATCATCTATTTTATCTAGTAGAATCAAATCCTTCTTGGTTTCATAATTCTTTAATGTGAATCTCTTAACTAAATACTTTTGTCTACAGGTAGGACACCTTGTTAGATCATTTACCTTAATATTAGAAATAAACTCATTACCACAGCAGGTGCAGTAGCAGCCGTTACCTTTCTTTAGAATAAGATTTTCTATTTTTTTGTGTTTCTTGATAAACTTATCAAATGAATTAGGAATAGGTCTCTTTTCTGATAGTTCTACATAATGTTGTAATTTCTTTGTCATATATGCCATATTAGAATAAAGTTAATTGCTCCTGTGATGGTTTTTCTTGTTTCTTTGTTACAACATTACTTATCTTTGGAGTAGATATAGTTACTTCTTTCTTAATTCCTAATTCTTCATTTGACTTCTCAAAATAGTCTCTCGACCATTGATAAACTGTTTCGTTCTCAATCATTACAAAATTACCAGTAGCAGCTGCTCTTGCTTTTGAGCTAATATAATTACACATACCTTTCAATGTCTTCTCATCATTTAAGAAAATATTGGGATCAATATCTTTAAACTCCTTTAAATGATTGACAACATCAATTAAACCTGCATCTAGTTGTCCTCTTAACATCTCATCTAGTCGTTCAATACCAGTCATCTTTAATTCACCTCTTCTTTCTGATATATCTCAAACATAACAATTTTTTATGTAATCTTGTATTACACCTCCTTCTACAAACCGAAGTTCGTGTGCTAAATGTTACAACAAATACCAATTTATAACAAGGAGTACCAAAATTAAGGATGTGAATAAACAATAATTAATGATTTATGACAAAAATAAAAGACCTACAAAATAAATCGTAAGTCTTATACTATAAATTTTTTTCTTCCATTAACTTGGCGTGAACTATGCGTCTTTTAGTAGTAATAGCAAGTATATAAAGTAAGCATCTTATCGTTGGCAGTAACTTCTACATCGAATTTCCTCTTATTTCTTTTCTTCATAACTTAATTTTGACATATAAAAACCTCGTTTCTATTTTGTCCAAGAAACGGGGTTCATATCAATTAGGCATCTTTTTTTCTACGAAATAATATAATAATTCCTAAAAGTGAAATTATTGATAGTACAAAGTAAAATACAACATTCATTGATGAAGTTTGCGGATTAGTAGCAGAAGTATTTTCATCTGCTAGTGCTATCATAAATGGTGAAAATTCATTTACTGTTATATTAGCAATACCATTTTCTACTTTTGTGATAAATTCTTCAAAGCTTCCATCACTTTTTTTATGTAAGATTTTTACTCTTTTACCATTATAGTCAGTACCTAGTTTAAATGCTACTTCCATATTGCTATAAATATCACCATATGCTTCTAATTCATAGCAACCAATAATATTTTTTAACCCTTGATTTATGAATTTTTTAGCCATTTCTTTATAAACTTCTGTATCTTCTTTTTGAGGAAGCATTTCTACTGGAGTTCCATTATTTAATGTAAATCCATAAGTACCAACTGATACAATACTTTTTGTTTCATATAAAATATCATTTTTATAAAAGTATAAGTTAACTGGTCTAATGCGTGGCATAGCAACACTTGTTCCACCTTCTCCAACAGTAGCTCTTACTTTAATAGAACTATCATTTAACAATGTATTATAGTCATAGTTATCATAATCCCATTTTTCAGCATTTTTATCATCGAAACTGAAAACAGTAAAAACCGCATCTTCTCCCCAATATTTATTAAGTTTTATACCACTAACTTTATTTTTTACTTCTTGCTCATCTGCTTGACTATAACTAGCAGTATTAGAATAAACTATATTAATTTCCTTTTCTTCACATTTTCCATTAAAGAATATTGCAACAGTAACTTTGTGAATATTCATAATTCCTGAATTCTCAAAATAACCGAAACTTGCACGTATTGTTCCACTAGAAGTATCATAGCCTGCCTCTTTTACTTTATTAATAATCTGTTCTTCTATTGAAGCTTGATCATTGTTATCAAATGGCGAGATATTTACTTCACTTTCTTTTTTGTTAATGTGAATTTCATCATCAAGTGCATTAAGGACATCACTATCAAGTGGTTTTAATGTTTGCTGTTCTGCTTGAGCTGTAGTAGACCCTTCTGCATAAACAACTTCGGTAGTCATAAATGTAAGACTAAGTGTTACTAATGCTACCAATAAAATTTTCTTCATTTTCACTTCTCCTCTCTTATAGCACAACTATATCATAGAGAGGTTGCAAAGTCAACTGACAGGCTACGTTTTTATACATTGTAACTTCTTCTAAAATTCTTTTATATGATTGTTAGTTTCCTTGATGATAGAAAGAATTTGTTCCGTATAATCCCATCCAGCAATCTTAACTATTTTATACTTTCTTGTGTTAGTATTGATACGTAATAGTAAACTGTTTCTTCTATAGTTATAATAACCCTTTGCTTGACATTTAGTCATATGAGCTTGATAATTTATCATTTGCTTAATCTGTTCTATCACTTCTTGTTTTAGAATACATAACTTTTGTCCTTTTTCAGTTCCATAAACTGTTCCATCTTCATATACTGAAAGCTTTTCGTGATTACCTTTGTTTTCTATTTGAATAAACCATTGTTTCATAAATTAATTGTACTCCTTTTAGAAAGTTAGAAAGGGGAACGAATAATACAAACTTGCTCCCACTTGTTATGCATTGTGTTAGTTCTTCATTTACAATTAGTATAAACTACCACCAAATTATTTCAAAAAGTGTGGCAAGTTTATACCAGTTATTCGTTTGATTAATGACAAACGTGATTATTTGTCCGTTACCATCAACTTTTTGTTGGAATATCCAGTCTGTGTTATTGTCATCCCATAGTTCTTTTTGTTTTTCTTCTGGTAGGTGTTTTAGTAGTAATGCTAACATAGGGGATTCCATATTTAGCATAAACTCGATTGATGGGTCGTAAGTGTTATTTTGGCAGGGAAAGGAAGAATTTTAATTACTTGAACTTCTTCCTTATGTCTGCTGGTTTTAATTGTTCCGATTATAATAAGCATAAAGGAGTTACCAATTATGCTTGTTCTTTTATCTGTTTTGTTTGTTGGTACAGGTGGTAAACCAACGTTTTATACTCTCTGCTTGAGTCAGCTTGTTAGTACCCAGTGTGCTGTAAACTAAGGATTCTATTATTTAATTTATAATGTTATTGTCCTTCTTTTTTTATTTACTTGTTTATGTGTCTTTTTGTCCTTTTAAATGTGATAATTAATGTTCTTCTGATTAATGTGATTGTTAATATGATTGTTATAAGTAGTTTTATTTTAATTACTAATATGATGATTATAGTTGCTTTTACGTGAGGTTGCTTCTCGCATCTAGTTGTATAAGTCAATGCTGAAATTATATAGGTAAAGTACCTTGTGAAACTAATGTACCAAAAATAAGAAATATGTGCAAGGATTTAATTACCGAAATCGAAAAAAAGAAAGTACAATTACTTATACTTCCCTTTCTAAACCAATTTTTATTAATTTACCCTTTTTGCGTGTACTACTATTCTTTTAGTAGTATTACCACTACCATAACAAGTTGATAAAGTAAGTATCTTGTCACTTGCAGAAACATCAATATCAATTTTTCTTTTACTTCTACCTTTAATTGTATTTATAAATTTTTGATATTCTTCATCGCTACTAAATGATGTAGTTATATAATAGTTTTCTTCTTCTATTACATAATAAGAGAAGATTTGATACTTGATTTTATTATCATTAATGTCGGTTATTTCAATATCTTTATTCTTGTTATAGAAATCCTTTTTTAATAAATAAGCAAGAGTACCAAACATTTTTCCATTAATCGCATTATGCCCATATATTACTACATTTCTATCGTCAAGTGAAACATTTCTATAATCCATAAAGATACTTCCTAATTGACTTTTTTTCTTCTTAAATGAGTGGTTTAAGTAATAATCATTATCATTTGTTTGTACTACTGGATGACTTATTTTATTATACTTGATCCAACCTTTAATATCGCTGTTGATTTTTAATAATTTGCTAAAATCAATATTCTCTTCTTCATCTTTATTTTCGCTTTCTTCAGTATGACTGGGCTTATTAATTACTTGTTCTTTTATTTCTTTAGTGTCATTATCGTTATTATGGTAATCAATGATGAATGATACTATTTTATAAATAGAAAAAGAAAGTATTAGTGATAATACTACAATTAGGATTATTCTAGCTCTCTTTGTTAATCTTACACTTTTCTTTTTCATAGCCATTTTAAACTTTCCTTTCTATATACCTAAAAGTATTGTACCATATCTTTCTTAAATAAAAACAGGTCAACTGGACCCATTTCTATTTAGTAATTAGTCATTTTTTCTTTTTTTCATACTTATAGTTAAATAGCTTATTCCCACAATGGATGCTACTGCTATTAATAGATAAGCTATCATATTTATATTAGATGTCTGTGGGTTATTTGTAATTTTATAATCATCACTACCTACAATAACATAAGATGAGAAATGATCGAATGTTAACTCTAACTCTCCATTTTGGTCAGCAGTTAATCCATCATATACTATCTCCATTTGATTTGTTTCAGGATTATAGTATAGTAATGTAAATTTCTTATTCTCAAAGTATTTAGATACCTGTTCATTTGTTAAATTTGTAGTTTTATCATTACATTCTTGAGAATAATCATCCTTACTACCACAATATTTTTCTCTGTTTATTTTATCATATTGATTTCTTATGTTGTTTCTTATATTTACTTTCATTGTATATGGTGCTGGTAAATTTCCATGATATGCAAAATCAATATAAAGTGCATCACGTAAATTAACTAAATTGCTTATTTTATCTTTATTGATTGAGGTTTCCATAGAAATGTTGTGATAAAATGTAAATCCCTTTTGAACAGTAGTAGTAATATCCTTTCCATTTAGATAATATGTAGTTGAAATCCATCCATTATTTTCTTTAAATTTTACGGTTATATCTTTTCCTCTTAAGGCATTAATTATGGTTGATAAATCTTCATCTTTTTCTACCTCATATGAAAAATTAAAATTTTTCTTACTACTATCATTAGCATCATAATTGAATGTACCAATTACTGTTTTGTATTTGTCAAGATTATTTAAGATTTCTACTAATCCTCCAGCCTTACCTTTACCTCTAAAATCAGGAACCGAAGTGTATGCCTCAAATTGACTTACCTGAATTGTAGAATCAATTGTGATATTACTTTTACCATCTGCACTAAGAGTTATAGTAGCCTTTCCTAAATCTTTGATTTTAGTTATAACTTCTACAGCATTAGCTGGTTCTGAATCTAATTTATAAGCTTCCCACCAAGTTGTTGGTTCTGTTTGATAGTCATTAAATTCCCACCAAGTTGGTTTTTGTTTATAATATTTCTCTTTATCTGATTCCTCTATACCAAATTTTTCTTCATTAAGTTCTTTTAATGTAAATGTTTCATACTTTGCAATATAATCTTCATAATTCTTTTTCTCACGACTAAAGTCGTATGGTCTTGTTTCTGCTACTAAAATCTCTTCATTATTAGTATTAACTTGTAGATTAGTTACATCAGTATAAATTCCACCTTCACTATAAAACTCACTTATAAAAAATGGTTCACCATACGAAGACGATCCACAGCCTCCACCATCATCATTCATTAAAAAGTTAAGTTTCTTATTCTCCCATTTCATAATACCAGCTAAAGAACCACCACCATTGCAACCACTACTAAGATGTCCATAGCCTTTAAAAGCATCTTCCCAATAGGAACTAGCTGCGTATACACTCCTGTTTCCTATTAGAAATACTCCCATAATTACTAGAACTAAACCAAAATATTTTTTCATTTTCTTACTCCTTTCTTATATTAGTAATATAGCATATGCAATTGTCCATGTCAACTGTCAGGCTACATTAAAATGTAAAAAATTAAGAACTACTGTTTTAAGTTGTTCTCGGTTACATCATCATCAAATAATTGCTTTATGTCTATTTCTAATGCGTTAGCAAACTTACCAAGCGCCTCTAGAGTTGGTGTCTTATCCCTACTAGGACACTCCAAATCTCTAACGTATTGAAATGTAAAATCTGTCTTTTCTGCTAACTCTTCTGCTGTCATACCTCTTAACTTTCTATATCTCTTTATATTCTTTCTAACTAATTGGGATAAAGTAAGTTTATCATAGTTTCTCATTATCATCACCACAATTTCTTACCCTTATTTTACTAAACTGACAGGCTAAAAAATATCGCCTGTCAGTTTTATTGAAGTAATTCCCCATTTTAGCCAGTATGTAACAACTTTTATATTTTAAACAACTAAATATACACTTATTAACGATACACAAAAATGTACCCACTAAATTGAACGTAAATTAGATAATTTGTTATAGATGTCTATTATCAACTGTCGTCTAATTCTATTTTGTTGTATCCAATCATCAATATTTATCATTGGAATAGAGAAGGTACTCTCCATATAGGACATTATTTCACTTATAGAATAATCAACATCTTCTACTTCATCTAACCTGTTTCTAAAATCAATTATCTTCTGCGATAATAATAATAACTGAAAATCTAATTCCTTAATTGGTGGTCGGCTACACCATACACAATTTTGAAAATGGTCTTCAATTAGTTTGATTATATTATTTAGCTCTAACACCATAAACTACACCAGCACCTTATCTACAAATCCATACCTCAATGCCTTTTGAGCCGAATACCAAGTATCTTTATTGACAGTATTTTTCTTTACTTGTGCCATAGTTAAGTTTGTATTTTTAACAATAAGTCTGCAAAGTCTGTTATTTAAACTTTGTGAGTGGTCCAACCTTTCTTTCATTTCTGTAACTTTAGTCATAAATGCTGTTGAACTTACTTCGTGTATCATTATTTCACTATTGGGAAATGCATATCGCTTTCCTTTTGTTCCAGCTACTAATAATATTGATGCCATACTTGCTACACGTCCAATCGCAATAGTCGAGACATCCGATTTAATATACTTTATTGCATCGTAAATAGCTAATCCACTCGAAACAGATCCTCCCGGACTATTTATATAAAGTTTGATGTCTTTGTGATTAGTTGCATCTAGTTTAAATAATTTCTCGACAATGGTCTTTGCCAAGCTATCCGTTATTTCTTCATTAAGGAAAATGATTCTCTCTTTATCAAATAAATTAACATTAGATGCCTTCTGTTCCTTATCCCTTTTATTACTTTTATCATTCTTGTAATTCTTCTTGTAATTATGTCTGCTTTTATTATTCTCTTTCATTCTACACCTCGATATTATCTTCTTAAAAATCTACGTGCTAATACACGTGCTCTAATTTTAGCATTTAATTGTTTAATGCTTTCTTCACCAAAAACATCTTGGTATTTTACTACTTGATCCTTGGTTAAAGATTTATACTTTCCGTTCTTTGCTTCGCCTATAATGATAATATTACTACAAATTATACCATAATCTTTGAGATATCTATTTGCCGAAAATCGAATATCATTACTAGCAGTATAAAGTAAACTAACTTTATTTCTATCATCATTTTCTTGCTCCAAACAAATCTTACTGATTGGTCCGTGTATTAAATCTTTATATGTTCTTGATGTATTTGGTATTTCAACTTCTTTTGGTATCTCATTAGGAGTAATAAATAATGCGTTTACCTTTTTGATTTTATTTACATCCTTAACTACTGTCATCTCTTCCTCCTTTCTAACAAATGCTTTTGAACCAACAAAAACAACTGCTGGTCCTAGAGAACACCATAAAAATTTATAATGCAAGGATAATAACAATTTATAACAAAATACTTATGGTTTTAAAGAATAATAAAAGAGATTGCTATCATTCTAACAATCTCCAAACTAAATAATAAGCTTCTAGCTAACAAATTCTATGATTAAGTTTACAAACTCATTAAAGTCTATCACCATATCCTTATAACCTTTAGAAATTAGATATGTTTCAATCACATTTTTTCGTTCAATATTTTTCATAAACGCATAATTACCTAGATACTCCAAAAAGTCTAATACATCTCCATCTTCTTCATCGTTGATAGAAGGGCACAATTCCAATATTCTAACATATGAATCTTGCTTTGATGAAATCCTACTACTATACTCTGTTTTTGCACTAGCAATTATCTCCATCATTTCCTTTTCAGAATTCATACTGTTAGAAATACTTTCGTATAAGCTCATACTACACCACCTTACATTATCTTTTGGTATAAGTTCAGTATATCTTTAATTAAATATTACACACATTAAATTGTTAATGCAAGCCTTTTTCGAAGAAAAGGTATAATACGTAAAATGACTAGATATAATCCCACTAAATTCCCCACATAAACCAGTTCTGTGCAACGAAAAAGAGTCATCAATATGTTTGACAACTCCTTATAAAATAAGACTTTAATTAACGATTGCTCACATTTTGTTTATGTTTATACGCGCTAGTTTTTGAGTCCATCGCGTCTACCATTCCGCCAGGCTGGTATAAAAGAACAAAATAATTATACCATATGGTTTTACTTTATTCAATATTTTCTGTTACTTCTTTATATTTTGATTCAAATAAATCTTTTTCTTCTTCTATTATCTCCTTAGTATCTTCTAAAGGAGGCAAATCTTTAATATCTGCTAATCCAAAGTAATCTAAGAATTCTTTTGTTACCCCATACAAAATAGGTCTTCCTGGGGTATCTGATCTTCCTACTTCTTCCACTAAATTTTGGGAAACTAACTTTCGAATCATATGCCCACTATTAATACCTCTAATTTCATCTACTGATAATCTGGTGATTGGTTGATTATAAGCAATAATAGCTAAAGTCTCTAAAGCCGCTTGGCTTAGTACATTTTCTTCTGCTACTTCTGTTAATCGTTCATAGTATTCCTTATGTTCTTTTTTTGTTGTCAATTTTAATCTATTTCCTAAAACTTCTAAACGAATTCCTCTATTTTCATTTTCATAAATATGATGTAACTGAGTTAATAATTGATCTAGTCTCTCATCATCAATATCCAATACTTCTTTAATTCTTTCTGAAGTTAATCCATCTTCCCCTACAATAAAAAGCATCCCTTCTATTACTGGTATTAAATTCAACCTAATCACTTCCTTTTAGTGCTAAAAATATGCTTCCAAAATTATCTTCTTGTCGAATATTCAATTCTTGTTTTTTGGCCATAGATAAAATAGATAGAAAAGTTACAACAATGTAGTCTTTTTTACGAATTTCAAATAATTCTTCAAACTTTATCTTTTTCTTTTTTAATAATAAATCTTTAATCTGTTTACTTCGTTTACTGACAGAATATTCTTTTTTGGTTATTTTGGTATTTAGTGGTTTTTCATCTTCTTTTCTCTCTAGGAATTTAGAAAAAGCATCCATTAAAACACCAAAATCAATATCTTTAAAATTTATACTCTCTTCTTTTTGATATTGTTTCATATTACTTGGTACTTTTGTATATAATTGTTTTCTTTCTTCTTCCAATTGTTTTAACTTAGGTGTAGTATCTTTGATTCTTTGATACTCTATTAAACGTTTTATTAAATTCTCTCTAGGATCTTCTTCATATTCATCTTCTGAAATTTCTGGTTTTGGAAGTAGTACAGCCGATTTCATTTCAATTAACTCTGCCGCTAAAGTTAAGTACTCACTTGCGACATTTAAATCCAATTGTTCCATTTGTTCTAAATAATCTAAATATTGCTTTGTTATATCACTAATGCAAATATCACAAATATCAATATTATCCTTTTTTATTAAATGAAGAAGTAAATCCATTGGACCCTCAAAATCATTTATTAAAATTTTACATTCCATAAAATCACGTCCAAAGCTATTATAACATATTTTTTTAGTTTGTGATATAATGGGCATGGTGAATAGAATGAAAAGATTTTATATGAATAATGAAAGATTTATTTGTGAGAATTGTGGTAAAGAAGTTAAAAAAGCTACTTCTACTTCCCGTGATCATTGTCCTTTTTGTCTTTATTCTAAACATGTTGATATTATGCCTGGAGACCGTTCAAACACTTGCCTTGGTTTATTAAAACCAATTGGAGTTGAGAAGTTTAAAAAAAGTTTTAAAATTATCTATCAATGCCAAAGTTGTGGGGAGAAACATAAAAATATTATAGCTGATGATGATAATACAGATTTAATTATAAAATTATCTGTTATTCAATGATAATTTATTGTATTAAAAAATACATTTCTATTTTTTTGAGATGTATTTTTCTTTATTTCTGATATTTTTTTGTAGAAATATCCTCTTTATTCTGACTCTTTAATTGATACTGATTACTTAGTGCAAGCATTTGTCTTCTGGCTCCTAGCATCCTTATCACCCATTGCCCCTCTGTAGTATTTTCCCTTTGTGGGAATTCTCTAGCAAGCACTTCTTTTATATATTTTGAAAAATAAACATCATATAAACTAGCATAATAAACTTGATCAGTGAGTATTTTTATATTCTCTATTGTTTTGTTTTCTTTTACTGTTTCAATTGCCTGCAACAATATATTTATATTTTCTTGTGTTTCTTTAAATCCCATACTACCAATATTTTTATTTCTCTTACGGTGAAAACCTTTTGAAATTATTTCACAAAATTTTACATAGCTAACTAAACTTTTTGGGTAATCTACTTCCTGGATTAACATATACACTTCAGTCTCCAAATTTGTAAGCAATTATATATAATACTCTAAATTTAGTTCCTCCTCATCTTCTAATTTCTCTTTGATATATAGTTTCCTAGTTTCATAAAGACTTCCACTACTATTACTTAATAAATCTTTCATAAATTTCCTCCCTCAAAACAGGAAATATAATATAATAAAAGAGTTTAATTGTCAAATTTTACTCGCAAAAAAACTATTGATTACCAATAGTTATTGTTGTTTTGCTTGAATAGTAAACATACCATCATTATTATCGACTACTGTAGTTACAAAATTGTATTCTTTAGATAAATATTGAGTAATAAAATCTTGAATTGTAGTTTGTGAATCCGTGATATTGCTTTGTGCATTTCCCATATCTTTTGCAATCGTAATTGTGATAACTTGGAAATTATTTTGAATAGCAGAATCTAGAGCAGTTACATTATTTTGATAATCTATCAATAAGTTTTTAATAGTCTCTGTATTTACGACTTGATTATCATATTCTGAAAAATCAAATGTTAAGGAGTCTGTTTCTTCAGTTTCTTCAGTTTCTTCAGTCTCTTCACTTTCTTCAACATCCACTTTTACAGGTTCTGTTTCTTCCATAGAATCTGTATTCTCAGTTTGTTGTGTTTCATTCTTATTAAATAATCCCTTAATCTTGTCCATTACATGATATTTACCAGTTGTTAAATTATATAAAACTGGTAGCAGTATGATTGTAATAGCAACAATGACTCCCATTGTAATCATTTCTTTTGTACTTTTATCAAGTTTCTCTTCAACTGGCTTTTCATCTGTTGAAACATCTTTTTTGGGAATATATACTTTAGATTGTGGCTCCTGATTAGGAGGAGTCATCTCTACTTGTGAAGTAGGAAAAGAATTTTCCAAAGTTGCATGATTCACATCTTGAGATGGAAAAGGGGAATTCCCTATTGGCATTTCTGTATAGCTAGGTGGAAAATTCTGTTGATTTCCATTATCAAAAGGGGAAATTCCTTCTCCTTGCCCATTACCATTTGTATTTTGTTGTACTCCTTGATCCATTGGAAGATCAATGATTTCAAAATCATCTGTTTGTGAAAATTTATTTTGATCATTATTATTCATTATCACACCTACCCTTATCTTAATATATAAATTATATCAGAAATTTTTAAATATGAAAAGTGTTTACTTATTATTATATCTAAAATTTGGAAATTTATTAAAATACATGTTATAATCAAATTAACAGAAGTAATGGAAAATTTTTCCAATTTTATATATATGAGGTGTAAGCAATGCCAAAAGTATTTACAGAAAAAGATGTATTAACCGCTACCTTGGAACGATTGTATTATATTTTTGAAAATTTTGATGATTATTATTTTTCTATTAGTGGTGGGAAAGATAGTAGTGTTATGTTGCAGTTAGCAGCAAAAGTAGCAAGAGAAGTGAATGCAAAGTTTAGTGTATTATATATAGATTTTGAGGCACAGTATAAAGCAACTATTAATCATGTCGAGGAATTAATAATAGAGGTGGAAGATGTATTAGATCATTGGTATTGGATAGCACTTCCTTTATCACTACGTAATGCTGTTTCCGTCATTCAATCTAAATGGATTTGTTGGGATACAAACGAAAAAAATAAATGGGTCCGTGAGATGCCAAAAAATAAATGGGTAATTCGAGAAAAAAACATGCCTAAAGAATGGACATGGTTTCAGAAAGGAATGGAATTCGAAGATTTTATTGATTACTTTGCAGATTGGTTTAGTAAAACTAAAAAAGGCAGTATTGCATGTTGTGTTGCTATTCGAAGCGATGAAAGTTTAAATCGTTTTCGAACGCTAATTAATAAAAAGAAAGAAACATTTCAAAATAAAAGCTGGACCACCAGAATAAAAATTGGAATCAAAAAAACTAATACTTATAGTTGTTTTCCAATTTATGATTGGAAAACTTCGGATATTTGGACTGCTGTTTCTAACTTAAATTTAAAGTTTAATTCTATTTATGAACAGATGTATAAAAATGGTGTACCGATTTACGAGCAACGCCTATGTCAACCGTATGGAGATGACCAGAAAAAAGGGCTCGATCAATTTAAATCCTTAGAGTATGAAACTTGGGAGAAAGTATTAAATCGTGTTCATGGAGTAAACTTTGGTAATATTTATTGCCGTACTAGTGTTTTAGGAGTGATTAAGACAGAAAAGCCTGATTCTATGACTTGGCAAGAATATGCAGTTTTTCTATTAGAGAGTTTAGGTTTATATGTTCCAGAACTCCGGGATCACTATTACTATAAAATTAAAGCTTTTTTTGAGTGGTATGAGAAAAAAAAGGGAATTCCTGTTTCTGAAATAAAGGATGAAGAAGATAAAAAATTAGAAAATGCTAAAAAAATAGCAAGTTGGAGAAGAATCGCTCGGGCATTAGAACATAATGATTTTTATATGAAAAGGCTTAGTTTTTGTCAAAACAAAAAAGATACAAAAAAACTATTAGAACTGCAAGAGAAATATAGAAACATGACATAAATAGAGGTGAAATATGATGTATGAAGTGAAAGAATTTATTGGAAATTATAATAAAGCGGAATTCTACTCCATTATGGGAAGGTTCTTTTCAGAAAGGATTTATCGAAAAAAATTACCATATCTAATTAATGATAGAGATAAATCTTGGTATCTATTTTTTTTAAAAAAAGAATTAGTTGGTTTTTGTGGTATTAAAATCGGAAATCATTGCACTACTTTTTCGGATATTTATTTGGTTGAAAAATATAATAATATGGAACATTTAAAAAATATAATTCAATATATGTTTAATCTTTACAAAGCAGGGAATATTAAATTATTGTCTTGTCATCAAGATGAACTTAAAATATTGAAACAATTAGGTTTTCAAAAAATAGGATCTAAAGGTAGTTACTCATGTATGCTATGGGAGTCTAATTATGAAAATTGAATTTCCTGTATTAAATGTTCAGATGGTTCCTATTTATAAGGTGGTTGCGAATGATTACAATCCAAACAAGGTAGCAAAACCAGAATTATTACTACTAAAACATTCTATCGAAAAAGATGGATATACACAACCTATTGTAGCTTATCATGATAAAAAGCAAGATATATATATTATAGTAGATGGTTTCCACCGATATCGTTGTGCGAAGGAGTTTTTTCATTTAAAAGAAATTCCAATCGTTGTCATCAAGAAGGGGATTCAAAATAGAATGGCTTCTACTATTCGACATAATAGGGCTAGAGGAACTCATCAAATCAAAGACATCAGTAAAATTGTAGCTGATCTAACAGAATTAGGTTGGAATGAAAAAAGAATTTGTAAAGAATTGGGAATGGAAATGGATGAAGTAATTCGTTTAAAACAAGTAACTGGTTTAAAAGAGGCTTTTCAAAATCATGAGTTTAGTAAATCATGGGAAGAATTTGAAAGTAAATATTACAAAGAAAAATAAAAAGAGATTAAGAAACCTCTTTTTTTGTGGCATACAAATTTAATAATTTGTCATAAATTCCTTTCTCTATTTTATTTAATGAGTTAATACTTAATTCCAATGATTTTTGATATTCCCCTTTATAAAATAGTCTTTCTGCATATGTTAAATATTTATCTAAATCTTCTGATTCTGTGCGATAACGATTACCATAAACAATTGCCATTTCAGCAAACATCGCTGTTTTCATCATTTCTTTCGTTGTGTTATAAAGTTTTAAAACTAAATCTCTGGCAGTATCTACCCTAGTATTTAATACATCTATTGTAATTGGTTTTTTATCTAATTCTTTTATAATTTCTTTAATTGCTACCTGGGCTTCATTTAGCTCAACAAAATAGTTTTTTGGAATTATTGGTAAACTATATTCTCTAATTTTATACTTCGAATCTTTTAGAATTAATTTGATCTCTTCTAATTGTTGTCTTGCTCTTATCTCGTCCTCTTTCATACTACCAATTGAATCTAAAATAGTATCAACTCTCTCTTCAATATTAGATAATTTTAAAGATAAATTTTCGATTTCTCGAATCAGTTTAGAGAATGCAAATGTGTTATTTCCTGTATGACTCATCAATATCTTATAATCGTTTGTTAATGCATCTAGCTCATCTTTTATAGTATATAAGGACTGTACATCCTCACTAGATAGGCTATAAACCGTTTTGATTTCGTCCATTTGACTCAAAATTTCATTCATTAGTTTATTGTTTTTATCTAATTTTTTACTAAAATGTTCTTTTACTTCATCATAGGTACTACGATCTACTTTTTCTTTTTCATAATCTGTAAATACAGAATCAAAATAATCAGAAAGTACTTTTAGTTCAAATAAGCTATCTTCTAAGTTTAGTACTTTTCCTCTTTCCATAATATCATTCATTTTAGCATAAGCTTCTTTAATATTATATTCGATATTTAAATAATCAAGTGGAAATCCCTGTCTTTTTAATTTTTCATATTCTACTTGTACTTCTTTTATTTTTTTAGGCAAAATGCTAGTCACGAGTAAAACAATACTTGGAATCTCTTCTACAACTACTGTCATGTGTTTTAACATCTCATCAATTGTCTTAATAATAGAAGTAACTTCAGTATACTCATTTTTTTCCATAATTACTTCAAATTGTTCAAAATGTTTTGCAATGTTTTCAAATTGTAATTCAACAGAATTTGCCAATTCTCCATATCCATCTTTTGAGGTACTAAATTTTTGATATAAATCACGATAAATCGATTTTAATTTTGTAATAATTCCTCGATTTCTTTCTTCACTTCCTGTTATCTCTTTAATCTCATTTAATAAAAAATCTGAATTTGTTTTTACCTTGTAAATTTCCATTTCCAATTTAGCAATTTTGTATACTGCACTTTTATAATCCATTTTGGATAAAGAATAATCTGCTTCTAATAGCATATCTGTTATTTTAGGAATTTGATTTGTTCGAATAACGTCTAGACGATCTTTCCAATTATTGTACATAGATTCTAGTTTTTCATTATTCAAATAGGATTCTATTTTTGATAATTCTGGAATAATTGGCGTACTATCAATCTTATTTTTTTCTATCTCTAAATTTTCTAATTGTTGTTTAATGTCTTTATCTCTTTTTTTTTGAATGGCATATAATATTCCAACAATTAAGAGAATTGCTACTATCACCAATGATACTATAATAAGGACTATAGTATTCATCCTACCACCTCGCTATTATAATTCTACCACAAATCGTTTTTTTTTTACATATTTTTACACAAAAAAAGAAAACATTTTTATTTTCTTTATTTTTGACTTGATTTTATTTCATTTATCTGATCTTCTAAACTTTTAGAAAAGTCATTTTCATAATAGGAATAATTAACTAGATTGATTAAAAGCTGTTGTTGATATGCAGGATATTTTGATAAAGCTTCTGTTACTTGATGTTTTTGATGCTCCATGGCAGCGAAAGCTGTTGTTAAAAAGGCTGCTTCTCTTCTCGTTAAATCTGACATTGAAAAATCAATATGGCGTAATACTCCTGCATAGTGGCTTACTTGCATATTATACTGATTTGCAGCCTCTATTAATAATTTTTCTAGTTTCTCTTTTTGATTCGAATTGTTTACATATTTCAATAACTCATTGTATAAAAGTCCTAATGCCCGTTGATCTTCCTTAGGAATTCCATAATGACTTAATACATCATCAAAAAATTTAGTTAAGGTCGCGAAATCTCTAAATGGAGAAAATCTTTCATTTTGTTTCAATTTTTGGTAGTAATTTATAACAAATTGTCTAGCTCCAAAATCTGTAGTTATAATAGAAAAATCACCTTTTTCTAAACTTTCATAAATTTGACGTCTCTGTTCTTCCCTATAAGAATATTTTTCCATTGTAACATTTACTGCTGCTTCTACAGAATTTATTGATTCTAACATATTCTCACCTCAATATTTATATTATAACATAATCCGTCTTAAACATAAAGATTTAAAATCTGAAAATTACTAATCTTATATAGAGAGAATGTCCTAAAAACCTTGACTATTTCATATATTTTATATATAATTAATATTGCATATTGACTTAGGTGGCAGATTTAGAGTTCTTTAAAGTGTTTTCTATAGGTTAGTAGCCGTTGCCATTAGGTGAAGGAAAACTCCCTATTGTTCGACTAAATCAATTTAAGTATTATGTAGGAAAGGAGACGTTTATGTCAAGATATACTGGTTCTACATATAGAAAATCTCGTCGTTTAGGATTCTCTATATTAGAAAATGGAAAAGAATTAACTAAAAAACCTTATGCACCAGGACAACATGGAAATGAAAGAAGAAGAAAGCAATCTGATTATGGAATTCAATTGCAAGAAAAACAAAAAGTCAGATTCATGTATGGCATCAATGAAAAGCAATTTAGAAGGATTTTTGATGATGCTTCTAAATTAAAAGGCGTTCATGGTGAAAACTTCTTAAGATTACTAGAGAGTCGTTTAGATAATTTGGTTTATCGTATTGGTTTTGCTTCTACTAGAAAGGCGGCAAGACAATTAGTAAATCATGGCCATATGACTGTAAACGGTATTAAGGTTAATATTCCTTCTTACAGATGTAAACCAGGAGATGTTATTGCTATTAAGGAACAATCAAAAACACATCCAGCAGTTCTCGCTTCTTTAGAAGCTATCAACAATCGAGTTGAATTTGTTACTTATGACGAAAAGAAATTAGCTGGAACATATGTAAGATATCCAGAACGATCAGAATTAAACGCAGATATCAACGAATCATTAATCGTTGAATTCTATAACAGATAGGAAATTATCCTATCTTTTTTTATGTAAAAAGATTGTATTTTTGTTAATATCTCTTCATAAATCCTTAAATGCTTTTATAGCCTTTATTTATAAGTGTTTATGACATTTTTATTTTTAGAAGATAATCACATATATTGTTATAATTTTTTATATTCTCACTTTCAAAAGTAGTGAATTAGTAATAAAATAAATTGAGAATTTTGTTTAGCACCTTATAAATAAAGAACTTTTAATAATGGTCGATATTTTTTGATTAAAAAATATGAACATTTTGTTCATATTAAAATACTCCCATATAATATTTCTTTTTACCACGTCTTACTATTATAAATTTCGATTCTATCGCTAATTCTTTTGTTATAATGAAGTCTAAATCTGTTATTTTGTCCCCATTAATATAAATAGATCCTGCATTTAAAAATTCTCTTGCCTCTCTTTTACTAGAACAAATTTGATAATTTACCAAAAAATCTACGATGTTTAATTCTTCCTTTATTTTAAAATTTGGAACATCCTTAAATCCATCTTGTATTTCTGATTCCGTTAATTCTTTTATATTTCCACTAAATAATGATTCACTAATTTTTAAAGCTTTATCATATTCTTCTTTACCATGAAGATCAACAATAATTTCACGTGCTAAAGTTTTCTGAGCTAATCTTAAATGTGGTTCTTTTTGATGTTTTTCTATAACTTGAACAATCTCTTTTGGTTCTAAAAAGGTAAATATTTTTAGATATTCTTCAATTTTGGAATCATCTGTATTAATAAGATATTGATATAGTTCATAAGAACTCGTTTTATTTTTATCCAACCATAAGGCATTTCCTTCACTTTTACCAATCTTTTTCCCAGTGGCATCTAATACAAGAGGCATTGTGAAAGCATACACACTATCACCAGTTTTCTTGCGGATTAAATCCACTCCAGCAGTAATATTTCCCCATTGATCAGATCCAGCAACTTGTAGGTCAACACCTTTTTCTTCATGAAGTTTTAAAAAATCTAAGGATTGTAAAATCATATAAGAAAATTCAGTAAACGTTATTCCTGTTTCCAATCTTCTTCTAATAATATCTTTAGACAACATATAATTGATATTAAAATATTTTCCGTAATCTCTTAGAAAGTCAATTGTATGAATATCTTTAATCCAATCATAATTATTTACAACTTCAAATCCAAATATTTTTTCGGCTTGTTCTTTTAATCCTAAAGTATTCTTTTCAATCTCTTCTATACTTTTCATTTCTCTTTCAGTTGTTGGCCTTGGATCACCAATTCTTCCTGTTGCTCCCCCAATTAATAAAATTGGTTTATGTCCTGCTTTGGCTAGTCTTTTGGCTATTAAAAATGATGAGTAATGACCGATATGCATAGACTCAGCAGTTGGATCTGTTCCTATATAAAATGTTAATTTCTCATTATTTAATTTTTCTTCTAATTCGGGACTAGTAATATCTTTAATTAATCCCCTCCATTTTAATTCCTCGAATAATTTCATATAAATCCTCCTTTTATAATCGATATTTTAAGACTTTTTGTCTTAATACTGTATCTGGAACTTTAAAAATATCTTCTAATATATCATAATCCAGAGTATCCATTTTGGATATCTCTTTTTTTAATAGTTTTTCTGGAACTAGCAGATTATCTGTTTGATAAACAACTTCATCATCTAATTGATTTTCTTTGAAGATTGCATAATTTATATTTCCTTGAAAAGGTTTCGTTTTTCTCATTAGATAACTGCTTACTAAATATGCTATTGCATATCTTTGATGGACGAAATGGGGTTTTTAATTCTTTTATTCCTACACTAATATCTAATGATTTAGTAAATTCTATAATATTAATTGGAAGATGGTATAATTTATGTTTTTTAGTTGTTCTAGAGAAGTTTGATTATTAAAATTAATATACTCATAAATCATTCATCTTCCTTCCTACTGGTTACAATCTCAATTCCACTACTCGTTCCAATTCTAGTTGCCCCTGCTTCAATCATGTGATTTGCCTGCTCATAATTTTTAATTCCACCACTAGCTTTTATTTCTAAAATTTCATTTTTGTGTTGATTGATGATTTTAATATCTTCTAAACTTGCGCCCCTTGTTCCAAAACCTGTGGATGTCTTGATAAAATTAACAAAAGTATCATTACAGATTTGAGTCATTTTTATAATTTCTTGTTCTGTTAAATAACAAGTTTCTATAATTACTTTTAGTGTCTTACCGTCTATAGAATCCCTAATTTCTTCTATTTCATCTTTTACATAATCGTAATCTTCATTTTTTAAAGCAGCAATATTGATTACCATATCGATTTCATCAGCACCATTATGAATTGCTTCAATTGCCTCATAAGCCTTTGTACTAGTCGTATTTTGCCCTAAAGGAAACCCAATAACTGTACAAACATTAATATTGGTATCCTTTAATAGTTCATGGGCTAAAGATACATAATAAGGATGTACACATACACTTGCGAATTTATACTGAATCGCTTCATCACATAATTTTTCTATATCTCTTATATTAGCACTTGCCTTTAAATTTGTATGATCAATATATTTATTTAATTCCATTATATTCCCTCTTTCTTTCATAAACTTAATAAGAACAAAAAAACCACTATAATATAAGGACGAATTTTCCGCGGTACCACCTTATTTCATAATGATTTATGCACTTTCTTTCTTAACGCGAATAACGATTTAGCTCCAAAATTGTAATTCTTTATTAAAATTGGACTAGCTTTCATCTACCGCTAGTTTTCTATTTTCCATTTTAATAAATACTTAGATTTCTTCTTTACTAATTACTATGATAATACTATATAAACTTTATTATGTCAATCATTTCATTTCTTTTTATCATGAATTTGTTCTATTAAATGTTCTATCTTGTTTCCATATTCAATTGATTCATCAAAAACAAATTGTAGTTCGGGAACATGTCTAATATCTACTCTTTCTGCAAGTTCCTTTCGTATATATCCACTTGCATTTTTTAAAGCATTTAAAGTATCTTCTGTTTTTTCTGTATTAAAAACAGTAAAATATACTTTTGCAAAACTAAGATCTGAGGTTACTTTACAATCTGTGATTGTAACAAATCGAATATTTTTATCCTTTATCTTATTAGCTAAAATATAACTAATTTCTTTTACTAGGTTACTGGCAATTCTTTCTGTTTTTAGACTCATAAAAACACCTCTTTCTACATTTATTATACCGATTTCATAAAAAAAAAGAAAGAGTTATCTTTCTATTTCTACCATTTCATATGCTTCTATCGTATCTCCAACTTTAATGTCATTAAAATTTTCAATTGTAATTCCACATTCTAATCCTTTTTTCACTTCTTTAACTGAGTCTTTCTCTCTTTGAACGGACCCAATATTCCCATCATAGATGACAACACTATCTCGAATAATTCGTGCCTGAACTCCATTCTTTATGATTCCATCTATAACATAAGATCCCGCAATTGTTCCTACTTTAGAAAATTTAAATAATTGCCTTACTTCTGCCGTACCACTTATTTTTTCTTCATAAATAGGATCTAACATTCCTTTCATAGCTGCTTCAATTTCTTCTACAGCCTTATAAATGATATTGTATAAACGTATTTCAACGCCATTTTCTTCGGCATAGTCCTTAATATTTTGATTTGGTCGTACATTAAATCCAATAATAATAGCATTAGAAGCTTTAGCTAAAACAATATCACTTTCTGTAATAGCCCCAACACTACTACGTACAACTTTTACACGAACATCCTCTACCTCTATTTTTTCTAATGAACTTTTAACAGCTTCGCTGCTACCATGAACATCTGCCTTAATTAATACATTGATTTCCTTTAGTCCATCACCAATTTTAGAAAATAAATCATCTAGTGTTACTGAAGTGGTGGTTTGATTTTCTCTTAATTTAGATTGTGTCTTTCTTTGTTCTCCAATACTTCTTGCTTGTTTTTCGCTTTCAAATGCCATAAATTTATCTCCAGCAACTGGGGTTTCATTTAATCCAGTAATTTCTACTGGTCTAGAAGGTAATGCACTTGTTAGTTCTTCCCCTTTATCATTTTTTAAAGTTCTTACTTTTCCATAGCTTGTTCCAACTACAATTGGATCTCCAAGTCTCAAGGTTCCGTTTTGAATTAATAAGGTTACAACTGGTCCTAAGTGTTTATCTAAACGTGATTCTACGACAGTTCCAATCGCATAACGATTTGGATTGGCTTTATATTGTTGCATCTCGGCAATTAATAAAATATTTTCTAATAGATCTTCAATTCCAGTTCCTTCTTTGGCGGAAATATTACAGTATAAGGTATCCCCACCCCAAGTATCTGGCATTAATCCATATTCTGAAAGTTCTGACATAACTTTATCTGGGTCTGCTCCTGATTTATCAATTTTATTGATTGCAACTAAAATTGGTACCCCTGCAGCTTTTGCGTGATCAATTGCTTCTTTTGTTTGTGGCATGACACCATCATCTGCAGCGACTATAATAATAACGATATCTGTAATGCTTGCTCCTCTTGCTCGCATTTCTGTAAAGGCTGCATGCCCTGGAGTATCTATAAAAGTTATCTTTTTATTGTTGTGTACTATTTGGTATGCACTAATTGCTTGTGTAATTCCACCTGCTTCTCCTTGAGCAACATCAGTTTTTCTAATGGTATCTAATAAGGTGGTTTTTCCATGATCAACATGTCCCATAATGGTAACTACAGCTGGACGTTCCTCTAAATCCTCTTCTTTATCATGAATTTCAAATTCTTCAAAGTTTGTAACATCAGCGGTTTCTTCCCTTTTTAATTCTTTTCCATAATCTAATACTATAATTTCTGCATTTTCATAACTAATACTATTATTTACTGTAGCCATAATTCCTAACATAAATAATTTTTTTACCAGTTCTGCTCCTACAACATTTAAGCGTTCTGCTAGTTCCCCAACCGTCATTGCTTCTTTATACAAGATAACAGAATCATCTTGATTTGGGGTATTAGAAATTAGTTTTTCTTTTTTCTTATACATTTCTTTCTTTTTGGTTGCTAACTCTTTTTTTTGATTAATGGAAACCGACTTTTTCTTTAATTTTTGCTTTTTTATAGTATTATCCATATCAATATTTTCTTTTACAGCTACATCTTCCGCTAAATTCTCTATTTCTTCATCATCTAATTCTGTATTAATTGTATTATCAAGTTCAGTAATTTCATATTCATCTAACATATATTCTTCATCGGTTGCACCAATCCCTAACTCACTACATTTTTTTAATACTTCACTTACACTTTTATTTACATCCTCGGCATAATCTAAGACACTCATCATATATAACCACCTCTTTCTTTTATAATTTTAATGTCAATGTTTTATTTTTTGTTTCGTATTTTCTATAAGTTACTCCCGCTTTATCTAACATCATTTTAGATGCTAAAACAGAAGGAGTATCCGCATATTTGTCATCAGCATATATAATTTCTTTAATTCCAGTCTGAATAATTGCCTTAGCACATTCATTACAAGGAAAAAGGGCAACATACATTCTAGCATTTCTATGCTTAAGTATATTAGGACTATTTAAAATAGCATTCATTTCGGCATGACATACAAATGGATATTTTGTATCATTTTCATTTTCTGCTTCTCTTTCCCATGGCATTTCATCATCTGAACAACCTATTGGCATTCCATTATATCCTGTAGATAAAATTTTATTATCTTCGCTTACAATACAAGCTCCTACTTGTGTAGATGGATCCTTGCTCCTTTCTGCTGATAAAAGGGCAATTGCCATAAAATATTCTTCCCAACCAATATAATCTTCTCTTTTCATACAACACCTACTTTACTAAATTTTTCAATTCTTCAAAAATAGAATCTGGAATCTCTGTTTCTAATTGTTTATTTAAAATCTTATTTTTTCTTGCCTTTTCAAATACTTGAAGGTCTTTTTTTAAATAAGCGCCTCGCCCATTTTGTTTTCCTGTCTCATCAATAATCACACTTCCCTCTGGGGTACGAACGATTCGTATCAAATCCTGTTTTGGTAATTTTTCACGACTAATGATACAGGTACGCATTGGTATTTTTTTTACTTTCATAAAATCACCTTACCCAATAATATTAATTCCTTCTTCTCTAGCTTGTTCATTTGTTTTTACATCAATTCGATAATGAGTAAGACGAGCAGCTAACTTTACATTAATTCCTTTTCTTCCAATCGCTAACGAAAGATTTTCTTGATCTACTACAACCATTGCCTCTTTTTTCTTCTCATCCATAATTAAAACATGTAAATTTTTAGCCGGACTGAGGGCAGCTTCTATGAAACGGGCTGGATCACTATCATAAGGAACAACATCGATTTTCTCTCCATTTAGTTCTTCGATAATACGATTAATTCTTGATCCCTTTTCTCCAATGCAAGAACCAACTGCATCGACATTTGGATTTTCAGAGTAAACAGCGATTTTTGTTCGATTACCTGCGTCACGTGCAACACTATATACTAGTATAATTCCTTCATTTACTTCTGGAATTTCTAATTCAAATAGGCGTTTTACAAATCCATAGTGAATTCTCGATAGTAAAATGACAACTCCTTTGGTATTGGTATCTACTTTCGTAATATAAACTTTAATAGAAGAACCCATTTTAATTGTTTCTCCAGCAATAATCTCTGTTTTTGGTAAAATTCCTTGAGTTTTTCCTAAATCAACATAATAATTTCTAACATCTTCCATGGTTACTGTTCCAACAACCATTTCATCTTGTTTATCATTAAATTCATTAATGAGGATATTTTTTTCTGCCTCCCTGATTTTTTGAATTACTACTTGTTTTGCAGTAGCTGCAGCAACACGTCCAAAGTCTTTTGGTGTTACTTCTTCTTCAATGGTTTCTCCCAGTTGAATATCTGGAACAATTTTTTGAGCTTCTTCTAGTGTTAAGTGAATTCTTTCATCATATACAAATGGTAAGACCTCGCCACCATCTTCTTCTTCCTCATCGATGTTATCAAAATCAATATCTGAAAATTTCTTATACTTGTCCTCTTCATTCCTATCCACAACAGTTTTATATGAATAAACTTTTATATCACCAGTTTCACGATTGATATCAACTCTTACATTGGATAGAGAATGGTAATTTTTTTTATATGCTGAAGTTAAGGCTAGTTCCATTGCTTCAAAAATAGTGTCTTCGTCAATTCCCTTTTCTTTTTGTAGTAAATCTACAGCTTGCTTAAATTCTTTATTATTCATTTTATTCACAACCTTTCTCTTTTGAACAAACATCTAAAATATAGTTTTCTTCAATCGGATCTTTCTCATCTAAAATAGGATTAATTATGTTAGATACCTTCACACAATCTTCTACATCGATAATTCCCTTTTTATCAATAATGACTCTTAAAAACCAAATACTTCCTTCTTTAACATATTCAACGGTATCTAAAATATAATCGTTTTTTACAATTTCTTCTTCAATCATTTCTCTTATTTTTAAAGCAGTATCCATAGCATCCTCCATCATTTACATGAAAGAGTGGGATTTCCCACTCTTTTGCAATCGTTTTTATTATACCATATTTTTTATATTATGAATAGTTTTTTTTATAAATTTAAATGATTTCCTAAAATATCTTACGAATACATGTTATAATAGAGTTGGTGATGATAAATGAAAGATAAAACAAATTATAAAAATATTGGACTAGGAATTATTTCTATTTTTCTTTATTTCTTTATTCAATATCATGCTACTGATTTATTTACTGCTTTGCATATTGATTTTTATTCGATTTCTTATCCCATCAGGATTATTTACACTTTAATTGTTGATATTACAATAATCTCTCTTCTTTTTTTACTCAATTATAAAACAATCGAGCAAAATTTTGTTGATTTAAAGAAAAACCATTATCAATATTTTTCTAGTTGTATAAAATATTGGTTAATTAGTATCCTGATTATGATGATTAGCAATGTAATGATTATGATGTTTTTTAACGGAGGAATTGCTGGAAATGAAGATACGATTCGAACTTTATTAAAAGAGAGTCCTATTTTTGTCTATATCTCTGCTGTATTTTTTGCACCTATCATTGAAGAATTAGTGTTTAGACAGAGTTTTAGGAATATTTTCAAAAACAATTATGTATTTATTATTATTTCAGCACTTATTTTTGGTGGACTTCATGTCATTGGAAATATCTCTTCTCCTGTTGATTTATTATATTTAATTCCTTATTGCTCCCCTGGAATTGCATTTGCTTATATGCTTGTGAAAACTAAAAATATTTTTGTTTCAATGGGGTTTCATTTAATGCATAATGGAATTTTAGTTAGTCTTCAAATATTACTGCTATTAATTGGTTAATTAGGAGGTTATAAATTGGAAGCAAAAGAAAAAAAATCCTTTCATAAAATTGCTCGTTTTCTTATTTTATTTATTTTTATCATTTGTGCAGGTTTATTATATAGCAGATATATTGCTACTACAGGGTTGATTGTAAAAGAATACAAAGTTACCAATTCTAAATTAACAGATTCTTTTCATGGATTAAAAATTGTCCATATATCTGATTTACATTATGGAAGGACTGTTAAAAATACTGAATTAAAAAAAGTTGTAAAAAAAATAAATGAGTTAAAACCTGATATTGTTGTTTTAACTGGAGATTTAATTGATAGAGATACTTCGCTATCAGAACAGCAAAGTGCCCAGATTAGTTCCATATTAGGTGAAATTGATGCAACAATTGATAAATATGCAATTACTGGAAATCATGATTATAAATTTAAAAATTATGACATTATTATTGATAATGCAGGTTTTAAAAACTTAAATAATAAATATGATACGATTTATTTACAAAAGGGAAAAGCAAATATTCTAATTAGTGGAATTAGTACAAATTACTATAAAGAAGATAACAATGTACAAAAGAAAATAAAAGCAACGATAGACTATTTAAATTCTTTTTCAGATCAAAAAGATGTGAACTATCCCATTTATACTATTTTACTCATTCATGAACCCGATTTTATTGATGAATTAGATAAGGATAAATTTGATTTAATACTAGCAGGGCATTCCCACAATGGCCAAGTAAGATTCCCTATTATTGGTGCTACGATTCTTCCTCCTTATGCAAAAAAATATTACAAAGAACATTATTCCTTTGATCAAACAGAATTATATATTTCAAGTGGAATTGGAACATCTTCTATCAATTTTCGTCTCTTTAATCGTCCTTCTATTAATTTTTATCGTTTGACAAATAAATAGCAACCTATTTCTAGATTGCTATTTATTTTATACAAATGAGTGCAATATTTCTACCGCTTTTTTCATGATCTGCTCTATAAGAATGATATTGACTAGCGTTACACTTTGTACAGATATCTGAAGATGTTATATGTTCTTTTTTCAATCCTAAACTTTGCAGATATCTCTTATTAATGCCAATTGTATCAATGAAGTATTTTTGTTTTCCCTCTTTTATTTCCCCTTCAAAAACAAATTCATTAATATTATCAAAATTTTCCTGAAACATTTCGACTACGTCTTTATCTACTTCAAAACAACACTTTAAAATACTAGGACATATAAATGCCTCTATATCTTGTGGATTACAATGAAATTCTTGTTCCATTATAGAAACCGCATTGCCCACTATCTTATTTAGTGTTCCTTTCCATCCTGAGTGGATGTTTCCAATTACTTTATTTTTAGGGTCATATAATAGTATTCCTTGACAATCAGCAAGGGAAGTTACTAAAGCTACGCCTTTCATATTGGTAATTAATCCATCTACATCCTGGAAATCATTCTCAATATTATTCTCGTTTACAACTTTTACTATATTAGTATGGGTTTGAATTGGTTTCTTTATTGTAATAAATTTGTAATGAAAAATATCTTCTATTTCTTGGTATTCTTCTTTAATTTTTTCCTCTGTAGAAGTGATTTTACTAAAATTAAATGGTCTTTTTGTAAACAAATGAATGATTTCACTAACTTTATTTAATTTTTCAAACTGAATATATTTTTTATTTTCTATCATATTTCATCACATTTCAATTATATCATAACTTTGATTTTTCTACAAATATTAAAAGTTTTGTTATTTTAAACTTGAAGTGCAACAAACAAGCATTGAAAAAGACACATGAATAATCTATAATATCTATTCGCAACAAACAGAAAGGAAAATTCATATGTCTGATACAAATAATACACTAAAAAAG